>JAGWIG010000227.1 GCA_028873515.1 Pseudomonadota bacterium
TGTCACTGGGTAAAAGTTTGCCCAGTTCCATCAACAATTCTTCCAGGGCGGCGGGGTCTTTTTCATTCGCATCAACCCGTTCCTTGATCGCTTTTACCCGATGTTTGTCTTCACGAACTGCATTGACTTCCACCATCACGGAAGCGATCAATAAAATCGCTTTCCGGGACAAATCCGGGCCGGAATTTTGAGAGGAAGGATTGGTGTTTCTGGAAGAATCTGCATCCAGTTTTTCTGCGATCTGCATCAGTCGCATGTCGCTTTTTCGTTCCAACCGGGTGAGTGCATCTACCACTTCTGACAAGGCCAGTTTCGTCTCGTCACTGAACAATCCAACCAGACTGTTTTTATGAAAATAGGTGAGCGCAGTCTTGTTGATGGACTGCCCGGATCGTTTGGCTCCTTCATTCAGTTCTTCAAAAATATGATCAGGCATTCTGATAACAATCTGTTTCATGATTTACCTTCTTTCCGGTTCTGAATTTCTGCAAAAATAATCTGGATTTCGTCATCATTTAGATCCAGAATTCCTGCCTTGACTGCCAAGGTTTCAAGCCTTTTCATCCGGGCATTTTGTGTTTCGGCTTTTTCCAGTTTTTGAGTCTGGGCAAGCTGTTTTTTGAGTTCTGTAATTCTGGAATGGAGTACTGCAATTTCTGCTGAAAGCTGTTGCGATGTTTTCATTTTTTAAATCTCCTTTTCTGGACAATCTGGCTTCCTTTTTCTTATTGCGCACGAATGAAATTTTTCAGGAATTCGGACAATTTTCATGAATCATGTAAAAGCCACACTGGATACGCCTTTTGGCTGGATTAGCCGCAAAATGTGAATCAAACCGAATCATGGCAAAATCAGTTACAGGACTTGTTCTACGGGGATGGTTTGATTCACCTGATGGTGCGTCAGGTGTAAAGATGACCCGTCCTTGTTTTGGGTTTTGCCTTTTTTGTCCTTGGCGGATCAGAAATTTTGATCAGCCGGATATTGAATATTCCCTGCAAAAAAACAGGGGATCCATATTAAAGATCCCCCGAGTTTTTAAGGTTAAATATTATTGAAAAGCTTCGGCTGCCTTGGTTGAATTTTGAGGCAATGGCACTTCCGTTTTACAGACTGGGAATGATCCTGCCAGGCTCAAAAATCCTTCCCGATCTTTAAGCATCTGCAGCTCGCTCGCCATCACGATCGGGGTGGTCTGAATGCTCTCTGATGAACTGCTTCCCGACTGCGATTCTGACTCCGTAATCCGCTTCCTTTCCTCCTGTCCAAGGAACGAACTTAAGTAGTTCGCCGTCTCGTGATCGGGTGTCCGTAATGTCAGCCACGTCCCCAGTGTTGAGAGGATGGTTTGCGCCCCATGCTGCCCATATTTCGCCCGTACCTGGGCGATCGTTTGCAGCCCAAGCAGCGGTACTGAACCGTACTTTCTGCCTTTGCTAAGCAGGTCATGGACAGACTGGATTTTTGGAAGTGTCGCAAACTCATCCAGACCAAAAACCACTCGCCGGTTTTGATCAGGTGGTAAGGATAAAAGGGAACTGATCA
>JAGWIG010000228.1 GCA_028873515.1 Pseudomonadota bacterium
GCAGCCCGGTCGATTTTTCTCGTCAACCCGCGCCGGAATTGTATTCGCTGGTGTATATATCCGGTCGCCAAGCCCATAAATCCCAGCAATTCCGCCGTTTTTCCCGCGTAGTTAGGCGGATCGCGCATCCGCATAACCGTGAGGCGGGGCGGTTAAACTTCTGACGTGGGCATTAGGCAAGGTGGTTGAGCGCCCACAGTGCCGCTGATCGCAAAAACGGAGAATAACCATTCAACTGGATCGCCGCGACGATAGGGCGGACACTCCCGTTTTGGTTCCAAGCCGACAGGGCGGGCGCCAAACAAAAAACATCGACCCCCCAATCTTTCATTTTTGCGCACGCGGAATTTACTACATCTTCGGCTTCCGCCAAACCGATATACGGCTCAAGAACAAAACCCCAGGGCTCAAATGGTTTTGATGGAGCGCCAAATGCCCAAGCATGGTCAACAATTCGTTTTTTTGGAGCGCAAGAACGGATTTGTTTGCAAACCGCCCACCAGCATAAATCTTGGAGCTTTTCATCTGCCCAAAAGTCAATTTGCGGAACATCTGAAAACGCCAAGAATGACCGCCCGATAACCCTCATTTCGGATGCTCCAGAAAAACCGTAATGTTGTGTTGCCAGCCATTCCAGAAGCGTGAATTGGCGGCTTTCATAATCTGCATCAATCATAGAAAAACTCCCGTTTGCTGGCCAACATTAAGCACTGAAAATTTGGCAGTAAACAAAATTCACCAAGGCAATGCACTGGCATGCACTGGCTTTTATCCCACCCAAAACCTCCACCAAACCCGCCACTTTTCACTTGCCAATCCAGAAAAAGTTTTGTTTCTGATACCAGTTTGGCCTGAGTTTGGAGGTGTTTTGTGGATCTATCCGAAACCGCGCTGGCAGCGGCGCATAAAGCCTACCACGGGTCTGCGCCGGATGGGGTGCCGAACCCGCATCTGAGGGCGGCAATCGAAGCATACAAGCGCGTGGAAGAAGCCGCCCAGGATGCCGAAAGCCAAACTGCACCGCAATCAACCACGCCGGTTGATTTCGATCCCAACTGGTCGCATGGGCATGTCACGCGGGATGGAAAACCGGCGAGGATTTTGTGCTGGGACGCTAAAGGCGACCAGCCGATTGTTGCTGCCGTAACGCATGCAGACGGAACGGAAAGCATCGAACGCTACGAATTGGATGGTTTGTATTATCCAGCGGGTGTCGCTATCGATGGTGACGACCTCCTAAACGCCCCCGCGCCGAAACGGAAGAGGACTGTTTGGGCGCTCCTGCGGGCAGACGGTAGCTGGGCATGGCATCCGACAAAAGAGTGGGCGGAAATCTTTGCGAGGACATGCAAAGACCGTCTAATCGCAACCGCCGTGCCGGTGGAGATGGAGGAATGACCGCGCCATACCCACTGTGCCGGGATTGCCGGCACCTGTTCGTGCGGGAGCCAAACCCATAACCACGTCCCCCTACGCCACCGAGCTCCACCGCGTCCGCAAGCGCCTGGCGCACGCGATACTGATGACGTCCGAATACGACAG
>JAGWIG010000229.1 GCA_028873515.1 Pseudomonadota bacterium
GCAATTGATGATCGGCCTCAAGTAATTGAAAAATGCTGGAAAGCTGAAGGCGTTAAAGTCTTGGCGGCAGAATGGCATGGAGAAGCACAACCTACTGCACAAGCGCCAGCCAATGCGCCAGTTTTGATTCTTCTTGTCGGCCCTTCTTGCGCTGGAAAGAGTACGTATATTTTAGCCAATTTTGATCCTCACGTTTTCTATGTTTTGAGTTCAGACGTACTTCGGCAAACAATTACAGGCGATTTTAAAGACCAGACTCGTAACGATGAAGTTTTTGCGCGTCTCCACACAATTACCAAAGAACTTTTATGGTCCGGCAATAATGTAGTTGTTGATGCAACAAATATCCGCGATGCGGATCGGAAGAAATTTCTGGAGCTTGCGCCGCCAAATGCGCATATTGAATACCACGTCTTTAATCGGCCCATGGAACAGAAATATAAGGATGCAGGCTGGCGTGCAGAATTACCGTTTGATTTGATCGCCAAACATGAAAATACTTTCAATTCTAACTTGAAAAATATTTTGAAAGGCGATAATGATCCAAGAGTAACAGTTTGCGATTTAAGGAGCAAATAGAAATGACCATCCCCACCCACGAGGAAGTTGAGGCGCTGGCGGCGCGAAGCGATGAAATCTCGCGCTTTGCTGTAGGGCAAGCGTCGGAAATTGAGTATGGCAATTGCCCTACTACTTTGCATCTTGCGATGCAAAAGTCACTAATCCTCCATAGACAAATTGCATCTTCCCTCCGCGCCCTCGACGCCGAGCGGCGGGAGTTGCGGGCGCAGTTGGCCAGCGCGAGGGATGAGGCGTTGCAGAGCGCTGAGAAAGCCGTTGATGCGGTGGTGCAAAAATATGATGCTGAACAGCGAACAGACGAAGCAAATGGAGCCGTGCATGCCATCTTGCGCATCCGCTCTCTCATGACCCCGGAGGAGGAATGACTAGCATGACCCCCAATGACCGCGAGTTGGCTGAGAAGCTGCTTTGTATTTGGTTTGACGTGCCGAAAATAACGCTAGGCGATGATAGTGTTGCAAAACGAGGTTTGGCGATGGCCCAAACCGCCCGCACCCTCATCACTGCCGAACTCGCCGCGAAGGCTATAGCGCAACATAGTGACGATATGGCAGTGGACGTTTTTGCATCGGCAATGAAAGAAAAGCTTAAATTTGCACGCGAACAAAAAGGACGTGGCGGCTGGGAAAACTGCCCTACCGGTGATTTGGTCGATATGCTTTATGCTCATTTAGCCAAGGGCGATATGAGAGATGTGGCGAATTTTGCAATGATGCTCTGGCACAATCTTAATGGACGACCTGTGCTTGACATACCTGACTTCGCCATCCTCACTGCGAAGGCTGATGCGTTGCGGGCGGAGAATGAGCGGTTGCGGGAGGAAATGCGAGATTTATACAAGGGATATGTCAGAACTCTTGAATCGGCGCGCGACCGGATCATGGATTTTGGCGGTAACTGTGATCCTGTGGACGTTATGGAGGCTGGCGATCCAGTCTTAATCAAAGCCCGCGCCG
>JAGWIG010000230.1 GCA_028873515.1 Pseudomonadota bacterium
TATTACGACTTAGTAAGAGCAATAATCAACTCTGGGCGCAGACATGCATTCACAAAGTTAGATTCTGTCTCAATTTCAATCCGTGTGCCTTTCGGGTCAGGGAACTCAAAGAAATATGTTGGCATACCCAAAGTGTTCACGAGCCCAAACCGATTCGCAGGCGCATAATAACTTCTGAAGATGTCCGTGCCAGTCGGAATCATAACTGCGGTGTTGGCAGGGATCAGTTTCACGCCGTTATACGCATCACGCATTTCCACAAATTTCACACCGCTATGATAGAACTCACGATGCAGCACTGTAGCACTACCACCCGCAGCAAGACGAGCACGCAGAGGTTCTTGAGTGCTGGAGTAGTATTGGTAGGCAGTTTTAATTGTCGCGTGGCCGACCAGAGCAGAAAACCACTCAGGAGAACACAGAGCAACAACGCCAGTCATAGACACGGACTGTCCAGCATTATCTTGAATGTAGGCGATTGCCGTTTCAATCTGACCAAGAACATCTGTGGTGGACACAGAGAATTGGAAGTTCACAGTAGACTGAGTTTTCCCGAATTCCGTGAAAAAGTTTTGTACCACAGTGCCGTTAGGTGCGTACAACGTACCTGCGGTAAGCAACTGAGCACGAGCCGCTTCCAACGTCCATGCGTGATTGCGTCGTGCGATTTCCATCTTGCGCATACGAACATTATCTAGGGTATCAGCCGAAGACGGATCACCATAAGCACGTTTGCCTTGCAAGTCTTGCGGGGTGATATAGTCGTCGTATGGAAAGTGCGGCACAATAAAACTGTGCAGTTTGCGCGAGTAGTCTTTACCTTGACCCCCACGATCACCACGAACACGGTCAACAATCAGCGCACCCGACTGCAAAATTTCTTCAAAAATAACAGTGTTTTCTGCGACTGGCTCATCTTCAAAAATATTGAGTTGACCAATAGTGCCCCAAGAATTAGGTACAACATTAATCTCGTCAGTCCAGTCTGCTACCGAAAACCCATTGCCAAAGTCTCGAACGATCATCTTATTTCCTTTTCTTTATATTTATTTATGGCTTAGATCGTAGTTTCAACGATAATGCCAAGAGCCTTCAGTTGCGCGTACAGCGCATTTTTCAGGGGTGTAGTGTTCACCGTAGCAGCATACGAAAGCGCATTAGCCGACACAACAGCAGGGCCACGAGTAAGAGCCAACACAGCGGTATCAGTATTCAAAGCGATAGCAACATCACCGGAATTACCCGCGTTATCAGCAATATACACAGCCTTGGCAACTTGGCTACCATCGACAGCAGTAGCATCTACAAGTTTATATTTTTCAGTACCCGAAACAGTGATAGCGAAAGTGTCATTCACCACAAAACTGGTTGCGCCAGTTGCTAGAGTGAACGAGAAGCCTCCTTGGTTGAACGCTGCAGCAACGTGACCAATACCTACCAACTTACCTTGTGGGTCAAGCAGTTCAAAGTCGCCTGCGCTAGTGGCAGCAGTGACAATACGCAACGAATACACACCAAGTTGCA
>JAGWIG010000086.1 GCA_028873515.1 Pseudomonadota bacterium
CCTTGCTGCATTGTTGCCAAAATAGCGCGATTAACAGACGCTAAATCTGCACCGTCTGCAACAGCAGTAGTCATGATGCGCTGAAGTTGGGTCCATTGTTTTCCTGTATTGCCGCCTGAAAGCAAAAATGATTTATTTGCTGCGTAGCGTTGATCATCAGATAGCCCGGCCAATGAGCCTGAATACTTCATTAAAGACGGCATTAAGGCCATGTTTTGTAGTTGAGATAAACTCGTTGGGGCAATTCCGTACTGGCTTACTCTAGCCATCACATCTTGTTGTGTTAAGCCATATTTGGTCATCCAACTTGGAGCTAATTTATTGCCCGGCATCAATGAGGACATGATGCTTCGGCCAGAAATACCCCCTGCTAAGCCATATGTACCTGCAAAATTTTGCAGGTTGTAGTAAGGTTTAGCACCTTGGTATATTTTATTCATTGCGCCAGAAATTAAGCGCGGTGTTTCATAAACACCTAAACCAATAGCACCAATCGTACCGGCTATAGGGCCTAAAGCATCGAGGGCTTCTAGGCCAATACCCAAGCCGCCAAGCGCACCACGCCCTATGCGCCCAGCAATGCCACCAGAACCATATCCACCGCTGAATGGGGAAAGCCCCGCCGCTTCACGCGCCTTGTTAGCATGACTGGTTACAATCGCACGAGCCAGAAACCCCTTAATGCCTGGGGCTTCTGCCGCTGCCGCTGAAATCTGAGAATAGGATCGTGCTAAGGTTTCTCTTGCGCTCTTGCGCCGCGCTTCTTGTTCTTGCGGTGTTAATCCATTAGATTTGGCGAACCGATCTAATGTATGCTCCATTCCTGAAAGATGGCGGTCAATTTTGATTAATTCGCGCAGGCCTCCCGTGTTAACTGCTTGCGCGCCTTTATGTCCTAGTCTGCTAAATTCTTGATTTCTAAAATAATCTTGGGAAAATTCGTACTGGCGTCTTTTTTCTTTTGTACGGCGTCTATCTTCTTCAATCGCCTCCTGTTTAAACATGTTCCAGCGTGATTTATCATATTTTTCATTTTCTGCATGTGCTTGATTGATTATTTTGGTTTGCTCGCGCATATAGCTTTGGCGCATACCTTGCACATGTGTTACGCCTGCAATACTAGGCTTTAATGCTTCCAAAGCCCTTATAAGATCATAGGGCAGTCCAGTTGAAGATTCTACTTTCTTTTGATTTGCTAACGCTGCTAAAGTATGTTTCTCTAATGCTGCGCCTAACTTTGCTTGCTCGCGCATCATTTTTGTGTAATGACGACTCATGGCCGCGTCTTGCATTTTGGCTGGTTGAGCAGAGGACGGCCCTCCAGAAATATTTATTTCATTGGTCATAGATAAACATTATCATATAAATCTGCTATATTTTAGGTGCGTTATTTTTGGATGCTTTGTTAACAAAAACAGGTGGTTGAACAGGCTGGTATTGTTGCGGCAAATCAAAACGCAATTTGCTTGTCATCGCGGTTTTTGTCTTGCCGATCAGTTTTTCTGTCCATTGTTTTAGCAATGTTGTCTTGTTTTCTTTTTCCAAAACTTCACTAGCGCGAGCAAATTTAGCCCCTGGCGTATCTAAGGCATAGCTTTCCAAAATAAAGTCCATTTGAGCCGAATTTAAGTCCAAAACCTTATCTTCAAATGGACTGCATTTTAAAATTTGGCTTACTTGCCAGACTTTTCTAGCGAAGGGATTGGTTGCATCAATTCCCTTCTGATAGAAATCGACTCACCTCAGCTTCAAACTGATCGTTAATTTGCGCTAGTACGGTTATTGCCTTGGGCGGAAACTTGTCAAGATTGACTTGTACCGAGGCTTTTCCATTACCGTCTTCGACTTCCGAATACGCCCATTGCGCGGAAGAGTTTTGCAAACATACCTGCATAACCGCAACAGATTGAATCAATTCATATGTGTAAGCATCAATAGATTGCACATTGCCAATATGTTGAGGATCCATTGCTCGGCGCAATGCTGCCGCATGCATACCAATTTGGATGTAATCTTTTGGCGACGGAACTTTAAAAACAAATTCGTCGTCGCCAATTTTAACAGTAATCGTATTGTTCAGTAGATCAGACATTTAAATCCCAATAAAAAAGTGATATAGAAATTATCCTATACCACTTTTTTAGTGACTTCGCAAATGGTTTTAAATTGGCTAAGCTACAGTTGGCGTTCCGGTCGAAGTTGAAGAAGCAACAAAATTAACCAGAAGCGCGCTATTGCTATTTAGAAGGGAATTACCATCAGGATCCAGCACATCCATGGCCTGAAAGCTAAAGGCTTCTGAAATGGCTTGGTTGGTTGTGACAGCGGTGCTGTTGGTGGACGCAACGCTGCCTACATAAGCCAAAATAGCCTCATTACTGGCTCCGTCCAGCAGATAGATATCAAACTGATTGTTAGCCAGAATATAAGAAATTGGAGTACCAATTCCAAAAAATGCTAGACCCTCGGAGGATAACTGAAGTTGATCCAGAGTGATCGTGTTTGTAAAACGAAGCTGCTGAATTTCTTGAGGCTTTGCTGAACCTACGCCGTAATAAGTATCCGTACCATAATCAATGGAAGGGCTGCTGCTTTGGGCAAATCCGATAAGTTGAGTTCCAATAAAAATTGAAACCGCATTCGCATTGCGAATTTTATAGGCTAGTTGCTGTTGATTATAACTTGGCATTTATATTTCCTTACGCCGTTAAGTTAAGAGGCTGCACAAAAGTTTGTTCAAGGATAAAGCGAACCTGCCCAACCAAAACAACATTCACTGACATACTTACGGATTGCGTTGCGCCTGTATACGTTAGTTTCAATGAAGACGTATCCCAAGACACAAGAACGCCGTTGCTGCCAGGAGAATAGACTAGGTTATTCAACTGTTTAATCAATGCACGCTTCAGAAGTGCCAGGCCATACGGGCTTTCAATCGTGCCAATAAAGGGCTGCGCAGCAGCTTGCATAGAATAAGCGAGCGCCCAACGGCAGGCTACCTGTTGAGTAAATACATTTTCAGGATTGCTGTCTTGCTGCCAAGTTGTAAAGTCGCTGATAATTGTTGGAACATTATTCGTGCTAGGCTGGATGCACAGAACACCTGCTTGCTGAAGCTGGTTAATCTGAGATGTTGATAGATACTGGCCTTGTCCGCCAGCTTTCTCAACGCCTGTGCCGGTAAGAGCTTGATTTGTCAATGGCTGCGCAACAATATTGCCAGCCATAATCGCCGCCACTGATGCCGCAACCGCCAAGCCACCATACAGTGTATTAATGCCGGTCGTGGTGTCAGTTCTATAAATACCAGGATAGCAGAAAACAGAAGTCGCTGAGTTCAACTGGGTTGCATTTTGTACGGTTGTTGAAACAGAATCGCCAACACTGGATCCTGTAACAAAACGTCTCCATGCGCCGTAAAGCGGCGTGGATGCAGTTTCCGCATGCTGCGCGCCAAGAGCCATAATTGCTTGGCTATTTGAATCTGCAAATACAGACCATCCAGGCGTTTTCAAAGCCACATTAAATGCAGCGGCGTAATCGGAGCTAATTGGAGGAACATTTTGCGCGCCAGTGAAATGTGTTGCGCTCGTTGTCTTATAGCTGTAAGTGGCAGACATGCCGATACCGCTCGCAATTGTCGCAGTAGCAAAAGCGGAGGCATTTTGGTTAATCCAGTAATACACATCGCCAATTGGAGCCGGAACTGTTTTATAAGTATAAACACCGCTAACAGCAACTGGTAGGCTAATGGACGCGCCAACTTCAAGGTAGTCAGAGGCCAACCCGCTATCGTCGTTGTTCATAACTGCCAGATAGAAGCCTGTTCCGTTAATATAATCAACCAATTGCTGAATTGTTTGATAGCCGCCAGCGCCCAAAGGAATATTGAAACTTTCACCCGTACCAGTGCTGGTTAGAATAAAGTTGGTAGCACCTGTAGATACAGAACCGGAAACCGATGCTGTAACGCCGCTCACTGCGCCTGTATAAGCAATACTGAATGGAACGCCAAGATTATCAGCCTCAATAGATGTATTGGAATAGCCGTCATATAGTGTTAGGTTAATGCCGCCAATTGTCCCTGCCGCAACAGTGGATTGCAATAGGTTTGAAGGAGCGCCATAATTAGCACTTGTCAGATCAATTAGCGCCGTAGTTCCATCAGTTGCATAAAGCGTGTTGGTGGATTGAGTGTTTTCGCTTGCGTTAATCAGAGTAATGTATTGTGCGCCAAACAAAACGGGGCTTGGCGTATTCATAAACTGCAAATAAATAGCGGAAGGCGCGCCACGAACCGCGTTGATCGCGTCATTTACATTTGTAAAAGTTGTTGGTGTTTTAGGCGCTAGACCATAAAAATTGCCAATAAACACCAAAGGAGGCGTATTGGATTGAATTGGTGTAAGAGCGGCTGAAACATTGTCAGCATAATATGCGCCTGGAAGAACCAGCGTTTGCCCTAAAAAGTTCACATTCATATTAGGCATGGGTTATCCTCAATTTCCTTATTTCTTAAATGCTGGTTCGGTTTTGTGGTTGTTTAGAAGACTACGCCATTCAGTTGGGGTATGATTTTCCCTCCCATGGCTGCCTGAAATAAGCCGCATCCACACTTCCTCATGCGTGCCCTTCAGACTTTTAGCAAATTGTGCCGAAGTCAGGGGCCGTTCAGCAACATTGCTTTTAAGTGCCGAAGTAGATTCTTCTGTCATCGTTAAATTTTACACCCCCTTTTGTTTTATTCCAAAGGCGATACCGTTAAAAAGTCCATGTTAATTGGTTATATGTTGCAGAGCCATCAAATTCTTCAATAAGACCGTATTGGCTGTTGATGATTACATTGTAAGTGCCAGACACCTTCAACATAATATCCGCATAAAAAAATCCCGGATTAAAAGCATCATTGCCTACCATCTGACCTGAATCTGCACTAAAATCGTGTGAAGTATCCTGCCCAATTGATTGCAAAAGAGGGCCGAGAATAGAATTAAAAACTGCTATGATCGCATCTCGATAAAATTCACGCTCATCGGCTGTGGTCGTTAATATGCTTACACTGTAAATACGCTGCGCTTGAGTAGTGGTTGTCCCTGTGTTAGAATAGATATTGGGGTTTGTTGCTTGGCCAATAGGCGTTTGCAACTGGCCAGTATATGATTGATTAACAGAAATGACTGGTAGAGTCGGCATTCCAGTCAAAGGCATTGCGTGGATAACGGTGGGCTTTTCATAATTCTTGGGAATGGCCAAGGATTTCATAGAAGACGCCAAAACCTTTAAAATCAGATAAGTGATGTTGTCTCGAACAATCTCTAAACTGCACCCTGCCACTAATGGAGGCGTTTGTATCGTTCCTACGCTAGTAGTAAATTCATAAACATATTGCAAAGACGTGTTTAAAGGAACAGCAGTTGTGTCATTAGCATCAACACAAATAACTTCCGTTTGCGCTCCTGCGAGAGCCGGAGCAACGGGTGTTCCAATATCAATCGCGGTGCCAGAAACTAAAGTTCCGCCCTGATCTATATACCGAGTTAAACTCCAATTTGTAGCAACTGAAGAATATAGCTTTAATACAATAATGCCGCCAGAAGGAAGTGTTTGATAATCAATTTGTGGATCAGTTCCAACTGATCCTTGATAATATGCTGTTGTCATATGCTATTTTCCATATTTATTCTGTATAAGTTCTGACAATATTTTGGCAGGGGAATAGGCAATTCTTTCTGGAATAATCCAGGGAGATGATCCTGGCGCATCTGTCATGGTTTTAAAATCGGTTCTTTCGTTCTTCTTAGCCCATATCTTTCCAACTTTTGCGGGAACTTTTGTTCGCTGTCCTTTAGTGGAATTCTTAATAATTGTATCTATTGGACTGCCTAATAAAACGTCGCCGCTTCCTGGCACATAGGCTTTTCCTCGTTCATCAGGCGGCATTCTTACAATTCTGTACCTGTAGCCATCTTTGGAAGTACGGCTTTTCTCAGACAACATCTTTTCTTTTAGATTATACGCCGGAACACCGTTTTCAATAGAATCAACTTCTTTTGAAACCGAAGAATCAGCCATGATTGTAATTTGATATTCTCCAGTTTTTTTCCAACTTATGGCATTTGCGTACCGCCCTGATGGGTTTTTTAAATATTTACCACCAATTTCTCCTTTGCCCACAGCAAAGTTCAGCCATTGCCGATAGATTTCAACTGCGACATTTGTTAATTGAGAAGGATCCAGATTAGTATGAATGGAATAAGTGGTCATAATGTATCAATGAGTTGGCATAGCATATCATAGCCATGCACAAACCGCATTATAAACCCTTTCAACAGAAATATCTTGAATTGACCGTGCTTTTAAAACATTGGACGTTTTATATTCTACCCAGTTATTTGGCAAAATTGACGGATAGAGATGAACATGATTTTTCAATCCTGATAATCCCGCTAAATGAGACGTTCCAGTATCAATACTGACAAAGCATTTGCAGGTTTTTAGCAGCCCGAGAACAGAAGACAGATGCCACCCTTGAATTGGAATCGCTCCGGCATTCCAATACGCTTCTGTGTCATCTTCGTGCGCCCCAATAACGTATATGGGAACACGAAGTTTACATTTTTCAATTAATTCAATCCAACAGGAAGCAGCCCAGCGTTTTAAATGATGGCCGTCGCTTACAGCAAACGGGCTGATAACTAATCCAGGTTTTAAATCACAATCATGGGAACAAAATTGAATAGGTTGAATATCGGGTATAGGAGAGCCATGAATGCCAAAATATGATTGAGCCATGTGAAACTTCCAGCCATTGTTACTACTGTACCTCCATGCGTCTTGACAATTTAAAACATATTCTTTTTCAATTTCTGGAATTACATCTGCAAATACAAATGGCATTCCATGACAAAGATCTTTTACAGGGGAAGAAAAATCACCTGTAACATAAACCTCATGATTTTTTGCTAAATCCAATATAAAAGGAATTGCACATAAAGTATCTCCTATTCTACCTGTTTGTGTTACACATTGAACTTTCATAGTAAACTATTAGGAGACGTTGATGGATTAGACGTATTGGTGACGTTTTGACCTCGCGCACGCAGCCACATATCCATGGATTCCACGCGAAAACGCCGAGATATTTGAGACTGCCCTGCAGCAAAGGGGCGCGCATGCGGTAAGCCGCCTGCATGGCGAAAAACAATATAAACAGGAGAAGCTTGAAATTCTACAGAATAAGCAGTTCCGTCATCAAAACCATTTAACAGCACGGAAGCCCCGCTTACGGTATATTGGCCAGATGTTGCCAAAAATGTTGTTTGAGTTGTGCGATTAAATATATACACACTATCAATTGACAACCCTTGCTGATAAGGAATAATGCTTGTCTCGCCTTGAATAAAAGTTGTTCTAAACCTTGAATTCGCATCAATTTCTACAACCGCATCGAACTCGGTCATGTTTTGCCATATATCTTGTTCAGCATAGGGAACAGTTAATGTTGGTTCACCCTTTCTTACAATGCCGTATTTGGAATCTGCAACCTGCCCCGGTTCATCAGGCGTTGCGCCAAGGCCGTGCATAAATGTCAGCAGTCCAGTAAATGTACCGCATGGCGCATCCCAAAAGTATCCGCGCCCATGGCAGGTGTTGCACGTAGGATCTGGCGTACCAGTCATATCGTAGCCGTAGGAGCATGGGCAGTTATGCCCTTTCATCCATCCCAAGCGCACGCCGAGGGCTTGTATCTGGCCGTCCAGATAGGCTCTCGGCAGCAGTTGCGTTGCAACTGGCGGATAATACGGCGCAGG
>JAGWIG010000231.1 GCA_028873515.1 Pseudomonadota bacterium
TAAGGAGAGTTCATAATGTGTGTGGCAGCGGCAATTGCGGGAGCAACACTCGGGGCCTCAGTATTAGGCGCGGGAGCGGCTCAATCTGCCGCCAATACACAAGCCGGGGCACAAGAACAGGCTGCGCAAATCCAAGCGCAAATGTTCAACACAATTACCGGCCAGGAACAGCCGTTCATGCAGGCTGGCTATGGTGCAACTACGGCTTTAAATCAATTGCTTGGGTTGGCACCTGGCGGCGCGGCGGGGCTTCCTAATGGATATCTCACACAGACATTCAACCCGTCCAGCATTACCAGTTCACCTGGTTATCAGTTTGCTCAAAGCCAAGGACTGCAACAGGTTCTGAATGCCGATACGCCTGCGGTTGGTGCTTTGTCTGGCCCCGCGTTAAAGGACTTGACCAATTTTGCGACCGGCACAGCAGAACAGTATTACAACAATTATTTCAACCAGCAACAGACTCAGCAGGGCAACATTTTCTCGAGACTGTCGGCTTTGGCTGGGCTGGGTCAAAACGCAGCCAGCAATACCGGTACCGCAGGAACGCAGCTCGGAAGCGGGACTGCTCAAGCTATTGCAGCAGCAGGCGGGGCGCAAGCAGGCGGCACGATCGGTGCGGCAAATGCTTTGAGTGGTGGAATCTCGAGTGCCGCCAATATGTACGCCCTCAATAACATCTTGAGCCCTCAACCTTCTAGCCCCCCTTATGGCGGCTATGGCTTTACTACAGGTATGCCGATGCCATCCAGCAATTACGGCGTGCAATATGGTCTAAGCCCCACTTATGGCGTAGGAGGCAGCTAAGATGCCAGATTTCGGCGCTCCCGTAGCGGACAAAATTCAGGCTCCTAATCCGACCCAAGGGATTCAAACCCTTTCCGGATTGATGAGCATCAAACAGCAACAGCAGCAGTTGCAAGTTGGGCAAAGCAACGTCCAGCAAGCGCAACAGCAAATGAATGAGCGTCAGTTGTTACAGCAAGCAATGGCGACTGGCAAAGATCCGGACGGAAATTCGATCAAAGATTCGGATGGTCAAATCGACCCTACGGCAATGGCGAGTTTTGCCAACAAATATATGCCCTTGACGGGGCAGGGCGTACAACAATCCATTATTGCGACACTGAACAATCGCGTGAAGCTCAACGACGCGGTTCGCGGATTGGGTCAAAACTATCGCAATGATATTTCCGGCATCGTTCGGTCGATGATCGGCACAAACGCCGGTCCACAGGATTTGAACAATGCTTTAAGCGCATATGCGAAGCAAAACCCGGATGCATCGCAAGCCATCTCAAGAGTTCAATCCATGATTCAGGGCGTCAGCCCGAATATGCCGCAAGCGACCAAAGACATTGCATTGCAGCATTTGGCAATGGAATTTCAGCCGGCTTCTACTACGGCGCAAGAGCAAGCTCCTGCCATGACTGGCGTAACCGGCCCTGGAGGAGGATATCAACCGACGCAAACCAATCCTTTGTCTGCTATTCCAGTCGGCCCTGTCGG
>JAGWIG010000005.1 GCA_028873515.1 Pseudomonadota bacterium
TGCTGGCCTGCGGTTTTTACAATTAGGGGATGGACATTATATTGGACATAATGCCATCTTGCGTATAACACCATTCATGCGGCATTGCGCTTTGCCTGTTCTGCCTGGAGATCCGCCTTTAGGTGGGGTTTTGCTTAGTCATGATTTTGTAGAAGCAGCTCTTATGGCCAGGGGGGGTTGGGAAGTATGGTTTGTGCCTGAACTGGATGGAAGTTATGAGGAAGTTCCGCCTACTCTAATTGATGATTTAAAACGGGATCGGCGTTGGGTACAGGGTAATCTTCAGCATATGAGATTATTGTGGAGCGAAGGATTACGTTCCGCGCATCGACTATTGTTTATCAATGGTGTCATGTCATTCCTCGCTGCTCCCCTATGGGGGGGGTTCCTGTTGTTAGGTGCAGTTGCTACCTGGTACTGGCAAAGAACTGGGGGAGGAGTGAATGCGGAAGGAATATTTGAACTGTTTCCAGTCTGGGTATTTGGGTTAACTGCATTTTTGCTTTTTTCTCCAAAATTTATGGCATTATTTTGGGTTATAGCCCAGCCTCATCAAGCCACTCGGTTTGGAGGGGGAATTCGTTTAGGATTAAGCGTAATCCTGGAGACACTATACTCTATTCTAATGGCTCCTATCCGGATGTTATTTCATAGCCAGTTTGTTTTTCAGGTTTTTCGTGGGAAAAGCACTCGTTGGGGTGCACAGGTTCGCTCAGATCAAGCCATTTCATGGGCTGGGGGTTGGCAGGATTTTGGATGGTGTTCAGCTGTCGGGGTTATTCTGGCTGTCTTGGTTTATTTTTTTCTGGGCAAGGGTTATTTTGATTGGCTTGCTCCAGTTTTATTAGGCATGGCAATGGCGGTACCCTTGGCTGTCTGGACTAGCCGGTCATCGGTTGGGCGTGCTGCGAGGCAGAAATGTCTGTTTGTAATCCCAGAGGAGCATGATCCTCCTGCAGAATTGCTGGAACTGTCGCAGGAAATCTGGATTAAATTTCCTTGTTTAAAGGATGATCCATTTGTTCAAGTAGTCGTTGATCCCCAGCTTAATGCACTTCATGTGGCTTTGCAGCGCAATCGTAATTACAGCGTCCAGCATAGGCTGTTATGTCAGAAGGCGCTTGAACTTGGCCCTGATCATTTGACACAGAAAGAACGTAATACCCTGCTAGGTGATCGTCATTCCATGCTGTCCTTGCATTTGGGTGTATGGTCATTGGTCGATAAAGTAAAAATGGCCCAATGGAGATTGGAGGATCTAGATTCTGTTGCTAGAAGTCCGGTATCTTTAAATTAGGTAATTAGGGCGTTTCGTAACCATTGTATACTTGGAGATACTTATGGTTACTGGTGCCCATACTGTTTTTAGTTGTTCGACCAGCTTTTTGAATGGCCGCAAGTGTATCTTTTGTGGTCCTTTTAAGACTATCAAGACCTCTCGTGGCTATGTTAAACGTATGCTTTGTGGTAAGCAAAAGAGCTTGACCAGGCTGTGCAGAGAGATTGCCATATTGCAAGGATTTTACCAGCAACAGCCGGCTTATCGATTGGCGAGCGATTGGGGCCTGGATGCCAAAACAGTAACCCGGGTTTATCAAAGATTGCGTATGGCCTTGTTCCATACCGCTGAACTTGAGGGAGCCAGGCTGTCGGGAGAGATCGAATTGGATGAGTCTTATTCTGGAGGGTCTCGTAAAGGACAAAGAGGCCGTGGCGCAAGGGGTAAAAGCATCGTGTTTGGGCTTCTGGAGCGCGATGGCAGGGTTTACACCAAAGTGGTGGAGTCGGTTTCTGCGCAGACACTTATGAATCACATTCAAAACCATACCCGCAAGGGATCGGTTTACCATACCGACGCATTTAGAGGTTATCAGTCGTTGCAAAGATATGGTAAACATTTGGTGGTGAATCACTCTCTAAAGACTTTGTAAGATCCAGCCTGATCGAGAAGTTTGCATCAATCCTTTGCGATCCGCGCCCACCAGTGATGCGCGACCCGTGCCTATTGTTGGATGCAAGCGGCGACATGAGGATCTATTACACGCCATTCGAGTGAGGTAGTCTGACAATGCTGGACAGTTCCGTTTCAAGCGGGCACCCGTGTGAAGGACTGTGCGAACACAGTGGGGGCCAGTTGTTTTTGGTTGAGGTGAACGACGTCCATCTTGGTCTTCTTCCGAATGAGTTGGCAGGAGTCCATAAAGGCAATGTTCCGCCCAAAAGCCAGGCGATCTCCCTACTGAAGCCTTTTCACCGCACATTTTGCGGCGAATAAGTCGGTCATTCCCCTCAAGATCCCAACCCTGGCAAATTGGGTGTAAATGTGTGTAGTATTGGTTCATGCTGAAAACCGACACCATCCAGATCACCCCGGAGATCCTGAACCTCATCACCAGGATCGAGGAGTTCAAAGGCGCCTGGCGAGCCTTGGGTGCGCTTGCGCCCCACCGCCTGTCGACCCTGCGGCGCGTGGCCACCATCGAAAGCATCGGCTCCTCCACCCGCATCGAGGGCAGCAAGCTGTCCGACCGGGAGGTGGAGCAACTACTGTCGAACCTGGAGATCAAGTCCTTTGCCACCCGCGACGAACAAGAGGTGGCCGGCTACGCCGAACTGATGGGCCTGATATTTTCGTCCTGGCAGGACATCACATTAACCGAGAACCACATCAAGCAGTTGCACCAGATCCTGTTGCGCTACAGCGAGAAGGACAACCGGCATCGCGGCAACTACAAGACCAACTCGAACAGCGTCGCCGCCTTCGACGAAACCGGCGCGCAGATCGGCATCGTGTTTCAGACGGCCACGCCGTTCGACACGCCCCGCTTGATGGCGGAACTCGTGGCCTGGGTGAATCAGGAGCGCGAGACGGCGCACTTGCATCCGCTGCTGATCATCGCCCTGTGCGTCGTCGTATTTCTAAAGATTCACCCATTCCAGGACGGTAACGGGCGACTCTCCAGAGTGCTGACCACGCTGCTGCTTCTGCAGGCCGGCTACGCCTATGTACCCTACAGTTCGCTGGAAAACGTAGTCGAGCAGAGCAAGGAGGCGTACTACCAGGCTTTGCGGCAGACACAGGGCACGATCCGAACCGAAACACCGAACTGGCAGCCGTGGCTGATGTTCTTCCTGCGTCCCCTGGCCGAGCAGGTGCGACGCCTGGAGAAGAAGGTCGAGCGCGAGAAAATCGTGCTGGCGGCCATGCCGGAACTGCAGCTACAAATCGTCGAATTCGCCCGCGAGCACGGGCGCATGACTATCGGTGAGGCTATCAAACTGACCGGGGCCAGCCGCAACACGCTCAAGCAGCATTTCCGGACACTGGTTGAACGCGGCACCCTCAACCAACAAGGCAGTGGCCGTGGAGTTTGGTACAACCTACGCTGAGGAACTGTGGGACGCGGGTTCGATTCCCGTTCCGGAATTGAACTAGCTCCGAAAAGCAGAAGAATTCGAAGACGCACACTGGCCATAAATCAGGGCGAAAAACCTGCTTGATCGTCCAGGGCGGATGGCCGTACCGACAGGTCTAAGCTTCGCGTATTTGAAAGCTTCTCCAGCGCATGCAATATAATTAAAACAAACCCTCAGGCTTGATTGAACGCCAGGATTTAGGTGTGTATAGTTTTCATTTTGTCAGTCACGAGGCACAGGCGCTATTATATCTTGCCCTTCTGACCTGGTTTGCTCAAAATTACACTTCACCCTGGAATTCGCCGATAATTAAACGAATTTTTTTGACTGTTTTCTGTACGGAGCCCCACTCATGCCTGCTTACCGTTCCAAAACCTCCACCACTGGCCGCAACATGGCTGGCGCCCGTTCCCTCTGGCGTGCCACCGGTATGAAAGATGACGATTTCAGCAAACCCATCATTGCCGTTGTCAACTCCTTCACACAGTTTGTGCCGGGCCATGTCCATTTGAAAGACTTGGGCCAATTGGTGGCCCATGAAATTGAAGCAGCTGGTGGCGTGGCTAAAGAGTTCAACTCCATCGCCATAGATGATGGAATTGCCATGGGCCACGACGGTATGCTGTATTCTCTACCCAGCCGTGACCTTATTGCCGACTCTGTGGAATACATGGTCAACGCCCATTGCGCCGATGCTATGGTTTGCATCTCCAACTGCGACAAGATCACACCTGGCATGTTGATGTCTGCCATGCGTCTGAATATCCCTGCAATCTTTGTGTCAGGCGGGCCGATGGAAGCAGGCAAGGTACGTTTAGCCAGCCCGGCAACACAAAACCTTGCGCTAAAAAAGTTGGACCTGATAGATGCTATGGTTATGGCAGCCGACAGCAAGGTCAGCGATTCAGATTTGGCTGAAGTTGAACGCTCAGCCTGTCCAACCTGTGGTTCGTGTTCAGGTATGTTCACCGCCAACTCCATGAATTGCTTAACCGAAGCATTAGGTCTGTCTTTGCCAGGCAACGGCACGATGCTGGCCACACACGCAGACCGCGAACAACTGTTCAAGAAAGCTGGCCATGTAATCGTGGACTTGTGCAAACGCTATTACGATCAAGATGATACTTCTGTATTGCCACGTTCTGTGGGTCTCAAGGCTTTTGAAAACGCCATCGCCATCGACATCGCCATGGGCGGATCTACAAACACAATCCTGCACATCCTGGCAATTGCTCAAGAAGCTGAGCTCGAATTCACTCTGGATGACATCAACCGCATATCCAAAAACGTGCCACAGCTATGCAAGGTCGCACCCAACACCAACAGGTACCACATTGAAGATGTACACCGCGCAGGTGGCATCATGGCCATCTTAGGAGAACTGGATCGTGCAGGCCGCTTGCATACCGACGTGCCTACCGTGCTGGGCTTGACCATGAAAACTGTACTGGACATATGGGATATTGCCCGCAACCCAAGTGATGCAGTCAAGACTTTCTACCTGGCCGGTCCTGCAGGTATTCCCACGCAAATGGCGTTTAGCCAGAACACACGCTGGCCTAGTCTAGATATTGACCGCGTCGAGGGTTGCATCCGTTCGTTTGACAACGCTTTCAGCAAAGAGGGGGGCCTGGCTGTGCTACGTGGCAACATTGCGCTCGACGGATGCGTGGTCAAGACTGCTGGAGTAGACGACAGTCTGCTTGTATTTGAAGGACCTGCCCATGTGGTCGAATCTCAGGATGAGGCAGTTGAGCATATCCTGATCGACCATGTCAAAGCTGGTGACATTGTCGTGGTGCGGTATGAAGGTCCCAAGGGCGGCCCCGGTATGCAAGAAATGCTCTACCCTACCAGCTACATCAAGTCCAAAGGTTTGGGCAAAGCCTGTGCCTTGTTGACTGACGGTCGCTTTTCAGGTGGCACCTCAGGCTTATCCATCGGTCACTGCTCACCCGAAGCGGCAGCTGGTGGTGCAATTGGTTTGATCAAGAATGGCGACCTTATCCGCATTGATATCCCGAACCGTAGCATCAACGCATTGGTGAGCGATGATGAACTTGCCCGGCGCCGCATCGAGCAAAACAAAGTCGGCTGGAAACCTGCATTACCACGCCCACGCAAGGTGTCAGCTTCACTTAAAGCCTACGCCAAACTGGCTACCTCAGCCGATAAAGGCGCAGTGCGCGATTTATCGCTACTTGATTAATGCAGTGGACTCCAAAGGCTAAATTTTCATAAAATTGCTACGGCACACTTAGGATCACAGACCGTCATTCCTTGACCCGAAACCCCTGTAGCGCCAGCGTCCAAGGATGGGCTCGCTAATTTTCCAGCGGTTGGGCAATTAATTTTGTTCGAGATCCGAAGCGTTCATTTTGTCACCTTGCGAATGAGTTGGCAGGAGGCTATGAATGATTCGCTCCTCAAATGCGTCAAGTTGCCGGGTTTCTATGGCCAATGAACATCCGCTGCAACATTCGCCAGAGACTGTGCAGGGATTGATTACCGCATTCTCCGCGATGCGGTGCATTTTATGGAATCACACCTGAGTAAGTATAAATTTGGCGTGTAAATGGATATTTCTAGAAAATGAGTGCAACTGGGTACGTTATTGGTTCATGCAGCGAACCGGGATCATACAGACACACCATCGATCCCAAATTTCATCCCACGGATCGACTTGCAGGATACCCCAACTCCCGGACAATCTGCCGGATGTCCAACCCGTGCCTGTGCAGAATCCTTATCACCATGGTTTCCTCCAGCCCAGGCCATGGGAAACCTTTCTTAAAAACCTCCATGGTATATATCCATTAGTGCTCCCGTTTCGATTGATGGGGTGAGCCACTTAACAGGTGTTTCTGACAAAAATTTTTTATTAATCAGAGACCTTTGCATGAATTCCCATTGCACCTAAGAATCAATTAAAATTACGATAACACAACCACACTAGCCACGGAACTGCCGAACATGTCCTGGAAGAACCTTAAACAGGCCAGTCTGGCCGATGCCTTACTCGTAGAGCATGCAGCGCTCACTGAACTAGATGGCGTACACAATCTGATCGACTGGCAGGCCATGGCGGCTGAACTGGCCGACATCCACGTTAAAAAGCGGGATGAACAGGCCTATCCGCCGATCATCATGTTTAGGGCCTTGCTGCTGCAGGCCTGGTACAACCTCAGTGACCCGGCACTAGAGAAGCAACTGGCGCGTGACTTGCTGTTTCGGCGCTTTGTCGGTTTGTCCCTGGATCAACCCATCCCTGACCACAGCAGCCTATGGCGATTTCGCAACCTGCTCAGCGAGCAGGGACGGTTTGAGCGTCTGCTCAACCAGTTGAATGCTCAACTGGCAGAAGCCGGGCTACGCATCCGTAGCGGGCAAATCAGCATCATGGATGTAAGCGTCCTCACTGCCAGCCGCAACCGCCCTGATAAAACCGCAGACGGCAGGTCCACACTCGACCCGGAAGCGGCCTATAACGTCAAGGCAGGCAGTGATGGCCAACGCAGAACCACCTCCACATCAATGTTGAAGAGGATGGCTATTCAGCAAAACCTGCTACACCGCAGGCAATGTCCACGACTCACAATGCCTGGCTATCCTGCTGACAGGCGAGGAGCACGCGGTCCATGCAGACCGCGCTTATGCCAGCCAGGCCCATGACACGTTGCTACAAACCCGACATATACGCAATGGGATACTCAAGCGCGCCTATCGTAATACATCATTAAGCAAAGCAGCCAGGCAAACCAACCGCAACCATTCCGCCACCCGCAGTATCGTTGAACGCGTGTTCGGTGTCATGAAGCTACACTACGGCATGGGCCGTGCACGTTACCTGGGCCTGGCACGTTACCTGGGCCTGGCACGTAACCAGGCCGTTTTATGCTGATGGCTTTCGCTTACAATCTGAAAAGAGCGTTTACCATCCACACCGAATGTCATCGATCAACCGAATGAGGGATAAATCCGCCCAATGAACGTTAAACAACCAGCACAACAGCAAAAACACGCCTTGAATTAGCAAAATACCGCTAGTTCAGGCATTGTTCAGTAAAACCAAGGTCGCTTTTTTGAAACTTTGTAAATTAACTGGCTTTTTGAGCTTTGGTGCAAAGCTCTCTATTAAAAGCTTTTACAAGATCTACTGCAACGCCAGAAAACCAGGATCCTCAAAAGATTAAAAGCAGCCATAACTTAAATCCTATATTCAAGAATTTCTCTGCCTCGAGAATACGTTATCCAAATCAATAATCAATGAATCTCTAGGCTACCATGCAACAACATTCTCCCCAACCTGGGCAATGAGCATCACGGCAATATACCCATCCAGGATCGTAAAAAAAGGCCAGCCCCTAAGGACTGGCCTCCCATCCGGAAAACCGGTTAGGACTATTCTTTATTTCTACCTCTTTTGTCCATCATGCTATAGAGCACCGGCATGACTATCAAAACCAGTGGCAACTGGACCACCAGGCCTGAAATAATCGCAATGGCAAGTGGCTGCTGCATCTGTGACCCCTGACCAATAGCAAAAGCCAGTGGCAAGAGTGTCAAAATGGCAGCAATCGTTGTCATGGCAATCGGTCTCATCCGGTTTTTACCAGCAAGGATCATTGCCTCAAACTGATCAAGCCCATGCTCCACTTCCCGATACTCGGAAAAATAGAAGATGGCTACTTCTGTTGCAATACCAACAATCATCGTCATACCCATAATAGCCGTAATATTTAACTCAATATGGGTCAGAAACAGACCAATGAACACTGCAGACATCGCAAGCAACGGAATAATCATGATGGTAATGGCCATGGTAAACCGTTCATACATGAACAGAAGCAGAAGGAATACAAGGGCAATCGCTGCTGCAAATACCATAGCCAATCCTCTAAAGGCAATCTGCTGCTGCTTGTAGAGTCCACCCATGGTATAAAACACACCAGGAGGTAACATTCCAGGCTTGTTCATGACCGCCTTGACTGCAGCTGCAGTTGAACCTAGATCTCGTCCCTCAATCCGAGCCGTCACTGACGCCATCCGTTTCAAATTATAACGGGTAATTTCAGGCTGGCCGTTTACAATCACCAACTTGGCAATTGCGTCAAGCGGGAACATCTTACCATTCGGGGCACGCAGCATCAGATGCTGGAGTTTGGTCAGATTGGACCGAAGATGATAACCCGTCCATACCCTCACACCGATAATTTTCTCTCCTTCTGGGATGGTTGTAGCTACCGTACCAGCAAGATAGGCATGAAGAGTCTGAGACAAACTATCTACATTAAAGCCTAGCAAAGCGGCTTTTGTACGATCAATCTGAATATCTATATCATTACCCGCAGGTGTAACCCCATTCTGAACACCCACAATACCGGGTATTTTACTGATTGCATCTGCAGCTTTCTGGGCAAGTACACTCAACTGGTTAACATTGTCATCAAAAATCATAACCTGGATAGGCTGAGGAACTGCAGTCAAATCACCAATTAGATCTTCCATAAGCTGTGCCGTATCTACGTCTAGCGCAGGCACCTTTTCATTTACTTCATCTAAAACTTCCTCCATCACCTTCTGGATAGATTGCCGGGGAAAAGGTTTCAGCCGGATAAAAAAGTCACCCGTATAGGCTTCAGTCACCCCGCCACCCAACTGTGCACCCGTTCGCCTTGAATAGGTCTGCACATTCGGATTGGCTTCAATGATATGCTCAACCTCGCGTAGCAGTCGATCCGTTTCCGTCAATGAAGTTCCAGGTGGTGCAATATAGTCCAGCACAAATCCACCTTCATCCTCGTGAGGCATAAATCCAGATCCCACATGCTGATAGGCCAGGAAACCAAACCCAAGCAGCGGAATAAGTCCAATCAGCAGAAACGCGGGGGTTTTAAGGCATCGACGCATAACCCACTCATATTTCCGATGAAAGAAATCCGTCAGCTTGCCATGATCCTCGTGAGCCGCATCCTTCTCATTCAGCCAGTGATCCGCAAGAATGGGAACAGCAAGCCAGGTAATGATGAAGGAAATAACCAAAGAGCCCCCCATGGTCAGGGACAGCGCCTTGAAAAAGGCACCTGTAACTCCTGAGAGAAAAGCCAGCGGGAAAAAGATGATAATGGTGGCGCTGGAAGAACCGATAAGGGGCTGGAAAAATTCTCGAGCCGCGAGCATCACACGTCCATGATGTGCTCCAGGAGCACCTCTTAACCTTCGCATGATATGTTCGATCATCACCACGGCGTCATCGATGATCAATCCAACCGCAGCAGCCATCCCACCCAGGGTCATGATATTGAAACCCTGGCCCAGTGCAGCGAGCATCGCTACAGTTGTCGCCAAAACCGTGGGAACGACCAGGACTGAAATCAGGGTGATTTTCAAATTACGCAGGAACACCCACAATACCAACGCTGCCAGGGCAATACCAATCAGAATCGCATCGCGCACACTCTTGGCCGAATTAATAACCAATATACTTTGATCATACCAGTTGGCAACCTTGACGCCCGGTGGAAGCACTGAAGCGTAATCTTTTAACTCTTTCTTGATGTCTGTAGCAATCTGGACACTGTTCCCATCCGGTTGCTGATAGACATCAAGCAGCACTGCATTATGCCCATCTGCCGTTACCGTAATCCATTGGGGTACCACAGAATCCTCAACCTTGGCTATATCCCCCAAGCGGACAATCCCGTTGTTCCCAGTCCTGAGCGCGGTATTCGATATTTCTTTGAGTGTATGATAACGCCCATCAGCAAAGGTCAGATATAGCTGGTAATGATCTTCCATATACCCAACTGACTGCATGACATTTCCCTGCTGAAGAGCATTAACTACACTAGCAATAGAAAGATGATAAGCTGCCAGCTTTGCCGGATTCACCACCACATGATATTCCTCGGGAGTACCACCGGTAATGCCAATTCTTGCTACTCCTTGAACGGAAAGTAACAAGGGCCGTAACTGATATCGTGCCAAATCATAAAGTTTTTCAAGCGAAAGCGTATCAGAAGTCAGACTATAGGAAATGACCGGGTCAACCGTCGGATCCATCCTTTTCGTCTGAACTGTTGTTCCTGCAGGTAAATCCGGTAATTTCTGGGTCACAGCCGAATTAACCAACCCAAAAGCTTCGACCATATTATGACCCCAACCAAAATCCACCTGTACTTCTGCACTACCCCGACTCGTAATCGAATGAATATCAATTACTCCCGGAACTTCGCGAATCGCTTCTTCCACCGGTTTCGTTACCTGCATTGCCATCTGATTTGCAGAACGGTTACCCGCATCGAGTTCCACGGCAATCCGTGGAAAACTGACATTAGGAAACAAGGTCACGGGTAAATGAAAAGCCTCAATGACCCCAGCTACAGCAAGAATTGACAATAAAAACAGGATCGAGCGGCGATGCGTTTGTAGCCATGCCGTAAAATTCATTTTCTATCCCCTTGGCTCACTGGCCGGTTATTTTGCATCTGAAGATTTTTTGGTGCCAAAGTTATCGGTCTCGCGAATCACTTGTCCGTCCGTAAGTTCAGCATTGCCAAGAGTCACCACATTTTCCTTGGGATCCAGTTTACCGGAAATACCATAAACATTATCCTTGTCCACCAGTATCTTCACATTGACCCGGACAGCTTTTTTTCCATTAACCTGATACACATATGCGCCATTGTCATCTGTCAGCACTGCCTGACGGGGTACTACATAACTTGTCACACTGGAAAGCGTAATCATTCCAGTAACCGTCATGCCAGGCATCAGACCTCCGGCATCTTTGGAATTCAGGTCGACCACCGCATCAGCAAGACGCGTCATCGGATCAATCATTCCATGCACGGCTGCAACTTTTCCACCAACCGTCATCTTGCTGTCAAATGGCGAAGTCAACTGAACAGTCATTCCAGGGTGCACCTCACCCAGTTTCTCGGGCTGAATGCCAAGTACCACTTCTACTGCACCCTGCTCGGTCAACAGCAGCACCGATCCGCCCTGATCAAGGCGATCTCCCACTTTGGCATTGACTGCAGTAATCACGCCAGATGCCGGGGCAGTAACCCACTGCTCAGCACGGCCTGCCCCAATTTTATCCAGTGCAGCCAAGGCCTGTTTCGCATCAGACAGATTCTTTCTTGCCTGCCCCAGTTGTAAGGCTGTAGCAAGTTTTGCTGCAAAAAGTTCCTGGGTGCGAGCCAGGTCTTCTCTTGCAAATCTAACGGACGTCCTGGCCTGATCATAAGCAAGAGTTACGGAAGGATCCGTTGAAAACTCGAAAAGCTTCTGCCCCCGCCCTACAATCTGCCCGTCCTGCACTTCAAGGGATGAGAGATGCCCTGTCCGTGGCAAAACGATATTAAGTGTCTGGTTTACGTTTGGTTTTACCGTACCATAAGCAAACATCTGCACCGGAAGTGTTTTCTGAACTAACGGCGCATCCTGAATGTAAACAGTCGCGTTACTATCGCTGCCTCCATCATCTGCAATCGACGGTGCAATACCTAACCCGTATATCCCCAAGGCCACAATAGTGGCCATTACTATTTGTTTTTTATCCACTGCTCCGTCCTTTAGTTTTAGTTAGTGGTTTCAGTCGGCAGTTCACTACCGATCAGGGTCTGTAATGCAATATCCTGTTCCAGGATCGATTCCTTGAGCTTGATATATTCAACCTGTTTTGCAAGCAGGCCAGAACGTAGATTGGCATAACTCAATTCATCCAGGTCACCTGCTGCATAGGCTGCAGTGGCCCCTTTAGCCGCCTGTTGAAGTTGAGAAAGGCCTTTTTCCGTTTCGCTTAACTGACGCTGCAACAGGGGCTCATCGACCAGAATGGCATCAATATCCCGATAAGCAGCATTAAGCCGGGACTCGAAATCATCATACAACTTCTGCCTGGTCGCCTTCGCCACGGCAATATTGCCTCTGTTACGGTTGAATATAGGCAGGTTGAAACTGACCAGATAGCCTGTACTATATACATTGCTTGTATCACGCTGACGATTGATGCCAATGTTGATATCCGGAAACTGGCCCAGTATCGCTGCCCGATAGGTCTCATCCTGACTCTGATAGCCTGCCTTCAAAGCAAGCAAATCCGGTCGGCGCGCCGGTAGATCCGGGAGAATCGACTTGACCTTGGTATCATCAATGGCCGGTAATTGCGCATCTCCAACCAGGTTCAGTTTTACTGATGGATCAAGATTAAGCAACGCACAAAGCTGGGAATGTTTGGCATTCAGATCTGTTTCCCTGTCATTAATCTGGGTATTGATGTCCGACAGGGCTGAAAGATCTGCTGAGGCCACATCGGCCGTAACCAAACCCTGTGCCAGCGCTTGCTGAGTATGATCATAACGGGATTTCAGGATATCCCGGTTCTGTTTAAGCACCTTAAGCAACGCTTCATCTTCAACATTCTGGGAAAAAAGGATGCGGGCCTGGGAAACAACCTGCCACTCCTGCCATAACAGGTTCAGATCGGTCTGCTTGGCAGCATAAAGAGCTGCCTTGTGGTTTGCTGAATAAGTCAGTAATGACCCAATATCCCAATTCAGCCCACCATTAAATGCATGCGTATCTGATGCCTGCATGGCTGGCTTCGGTAAATCGACTTCGCCAGAGAAGGAAGGATCAGGTAGCAGTCCTGCCGCAAAAGCCTGCGCATAGGCAATATGGGCATCATCCCTTGCAGACTGCAGATCCGGATCGTTGACTACCGCAAGCATGGCGACATCCGTCATGTCGAGGCCTTGGCTCGGATCGCTTGGGAACGGATGCGCCTTGAGTTCAGGCAAGGGCATCTGTCTGGGATCAATCTTGATATGAGGCACCGCGCCCAGCAGGGTCGGGTGCAGGTCGAGGGGCTCGGACTTGTAACTGGCACAACCTGCCAGCCCAGCCAATACCAGCGACCACGCCATGAAATGCAATTTCATCACAGTCTCCGTTTTACCCGCCATGTATGCGGGGTGATTGACAAAGGGTAACGCACCTGAAATCAGGACGCCGATCTCTCAATCTGTTGCATAAATACAACACCAGTATCAAAAAAATAAACACCAGTAACAGACGAAAAATGCCCCGTGTTATAGCCGATATAACGGAAATAAGGTTGAAGCGACTGACACAGATCACGCCGCCAAGTAATTAATAATAACAGCTGTTATTACTGGTACGCCTTGTACCACCGCTGTTTCCACCCTGCCTGCACTACACCCGATTTCCGAAAGCCAGACCGGCCTTCATTACTATAATTATCCGTCCCTCTGGCGTGGACGGTAGTTCACCTTCGGGGGGATATTAGAAGTTATACCGGTACGTGTCAAGGTAGTGTTGACACCCCATGCAAAATCGCTTATGTTGGCCTTGCTGAATTATCTGCACGGTCGAAAACCTATACGGATCTGCATATTAAAAGGTAAGGATCCAGAAACAAACAAAGCAGAAACAGCGCTTCAAGCATTTACCTTCAGCAATACACAAAACGGCAATCGCAGATGCGGAGCTGTATTGATTAACAAACACAAAGCATGGGGGTTTACCTTATGAAACTGAAATCCAAACTAACAACACTATCCCTGGTGGTCGGTGCTGCAATCCTGGGGTTTTCTGGCGTAGCTTCAGCAGGCGGCCTGCATTACAAGCTGGTTGCCAAAATCAAGCTGCCAACCAAGGCAGGACATGGCGACTGGGTATCCTATGATCCAGGAACGAATGATGTCTATGTTTCCCTGGTTCAGGGCATGGCTGTTGTCAATGCTTCATCAAGGAAAGTGGTAAAGGACTTTCCTTCGATCGATGCACCTAACTGCATGACTTTTGATGATGACTACATCTATGAAACCGAAGCCCAGGGACCTGGGGCAGGTAAACGTAATGAAGTAGTGGTCATTTCCAAGAAAGACTGGAAAATAGTTGATCACGTTGCAACCAAAGGCACCTCACCTGATGGCATCTTCATCGACAAGGCCAATGGTGATCTTTATGTCATCATGGACGATCAAGCCGATATTGAAGTCTATAAGACTGGTGCCCATCCCACCTATGTCAAGACCATTCACATCCCGCAACCTGCCAAACCTGAAGCAGGACCAGACGTTGCCGATCTTTACAATGGCACGATCTATGCAACCAACGATTCCTGGTACGAACAGCTGAACCCGAATACCGGTGCGCTGGGTGCAGCTGCCAATTACCATCTGCAGCTGAACAAGTTTGGTGGTACCAAAGGCACGTTCTGGGACAAGGACCACAACAAGATCTGGATCGCCACAGCTAACGGTGCTGGCATGATCGTTGTTGATCCCAAAACGCTGCTCGTAACTAAATTCGTACCGCAGACCATGGGTGCCGACGAGACCGCTTATGATCCAGGTCTAGGACTTGCCTATGCATTTGAAGGTGGCCTCCCAGGCTTTGACGTTTATAATGTCAAGGATGAAACGCGTGTTGCCACAGTCAAGACCGGGACGAAGAAACCGACCCACTCAGGAACCGTGGATACCAGAACGCATGAAGTTTTTGCCTACGTTGGTGGAGAAGCTTCACTGTGGGTATACAAGCCTGTGAAATAATAATGTTTCAAGCAAAGATATCAAGCATTGGATTATGATCCAGGCATGAAAACACCCGGTGTGAAAATAACACCGGGTGATGCGAGGGTTATAACCTTGGTGTGTTGAGTCTTCAAACCAAACCTGATCTCTAGGGGGAGATGTATAATATGAGAAATAAACTAACACTTCTGGCAGCCATGACCGGCGTTGCACTTTGGCAGATGGCGGCAATCCAGCCAGCTTCCGCAGATGCCGTCAGCGATCTGCAGGCGCAGGTCACCGCGCTTCAGAACAAGGTCAATGACCTGTCTACCAAAGGTATGTCTTCGGTCAACAAGGACTATCCAGGCTACTGGAACCTACCTGGCACGGATACCTGGATGACGCTGGCAGGACACGTCAAACTGGATGCCGAGTATGATCACAAGGCAGACACCGGCCCGCAGATGGACTATTCATCCATTCCGATGGAGGGCGCACCAGGATCAGATCGGGTTAACAAATTCCATGCAAATACCAAGCAGACCTATCTGTATTTGGATACCCATACTCCAACCAAGTATGGTGATCTGCGTGCACACATTTCGTGGGACTTTTACCTGTCTTCACAGGGCAACCCGAATATTTCAAACTCCTACGCTTTCCGCCTGCGTAATGCATATGGGGTATTGGGGAACTGGACCTTTGGTCAGGACTGGTCGACCTTTCAGGACGTAGCAGCCGGGCCAAATACCATCGACTTCAATGGTCCAGCAGGACAGACCTTTATCCGGCAGCCTCAATTGCGTTATGACCGGACCATCGGTGCCAACCAGTACATGCTTGCATTGGAAAACAGTTCACCTGATTTTACCAGCACGGTTCCCTTCTATAATGGTAACCAATGGAATGTCGATCAGGATGGCCAGCTTGGTGACCCGGCAGGGTGTACAGTAGGACGTGCACCAACCTGTAATCTTGGCCCAAGCCAAAAAGCCACACTTCCTGATATCGTTGCCCGCTGGGAAAATGATGGGGATTATGGTCACGTTTCCTTCATGGCTCTTGCCCGTAAAATTTCCATGGACACAGGAACCGCGGGTGTAGTAGCTAATGGTGGAACTGTTGCTAGCGCCAGCACCTGGGGCTATGGCTTTGCCTTTACTGGAGCCTTGAACCTGAACACGGTCAACAAGGGTTTTGGTAATGACAACATTGTGTGGCAGCTTGCAGGTGGCCCAGGTATTGGGCGTTACCTTCAGGACTTGCTCTTCAACGGTGCCATTTACAACCCCGCAACCAATACGCTGGATAAGCTGACCTCATGGGGTGGGTTCGTTGGTTATGAGCACTTCTGGGATGCAAGTGGAGACTGGGAGTCCAATCTCGTTCTCGGTGCAGAAGGAACCCGCATGAAGGATGAGACCATACTTGCTGCCAATGGTGATCAAATGACCACGCATTCGGAAAGCCTGTCGCTTAACCTCCTGTGGCACCCTGTTTCGAACGTTACCTTCGGAATCGAAAACAGCCTGGGCAAACGTAAGGTTAATTTTGCACTTCCTGGTCAAGCGGATCATGGTTATGCCGATCGCTTCCAGTTCTCTGGTATCTATAGCTTCTAATTATAACAAAAGCTTCACACCTCAAACCCCGCCTTCTGGCGGGGTTTTTCTTTTCCCCTTCCTTGACTACATCAGATATAAAGCGTAAGTTTAGAACCCAGACATCGAGACACAACTAATCAATCATGCACATCACTTTAATAGCATACCTTGTCTGGGCAATTGTATTGGCGGTTGCTGGCTGGCGTCTAATTGATTTCAGCAAACGCGAGCTTTAATAAGACAAGCCTTTCTACATTATTCCCTTTCGTAGGGAACCAAAATAACGGTGTAGTTAATTTCTACATTAAAATCGTATTATTATTATCTGATTAAAGGCATGATGTTGTTTAAATTTGGCAATTGATTTAGGAAAATTTACCTGACACGTTAATCACTAGCTGAACAGTTCAGAATCCTGATTCTTGGATATTTATTTCTGGTCATAGCGTATAGCATGTTTGCAGTTACCCACATTAATCAATACTGTGCCTAAAGTATTACAATTTCTGACATGGCAGTTCTGAATAACATCCCAAACAAAAAAAGGGGGGAATTGCCCCCCCTTTTTTTGTTAATACTCAGATACTGGATTTAGAAAAGTCCGACGACGTTGCCTTGATCATCCAAATCAATCTTGTCTGCGGAAGGAACCTTCGGCAGACCGGGCATTGTCATGATTTCACCGCTGACCATCACCACGAACTCGGCGCCAGCAGCAAGCCTTGCCTCGCGGACATGAACAGTATGGCCTGAAGGTGCCCCCAAAGCTTTGGCATTGGTTGAGAAGGAATACTGTGTCTTGGCAATACAAATCGGGAATTTACCATAACCCTCTTCCTGCCATTTCGCAAGATTGGCCTTGACCTTGGGATCAAATGTCGCACCCGCTGCACCATAAATCTTGGTGACAACCTTGTTCATCTTCTCTTCAAGAGTATCGTTTTCATCATAGACAAACTTGAAACTGGATTTTTCATTGTCAATGAGATGAACAACAGTTTTGGCCAGCTCTTCAGCACCTGCTCCACCTTTGGCCCAATGTTCTGCCAGAACAACCTTGGTATTATAGGCAGCCATTTTCTCCTTTAGCAGATTGATTTCTGCCTCAGTGTCAAAGGTAAACCGGTTAATGGCAACCACGCAGGGCAGGCCATAATTATTTTTCACATTGGAAACATGGCGCTCGAGATTTGCACATCCTTTAGCCAGCGCGTCCAGATTCTCGTTATTGAGCGACTTGAGATCAACACCGCCGTGATATTTCAGGGCACGGATCGTGGCGACAATGACCACAACTTCAGGTTTAAGTCCCGCTTTACGGCACTTGATGTCAATAAACTTCTCGGCACCCAGATCAGCACCAAAACCAGCTTCTGTAACCACATAATCACACAGTTTCAGGGCAGCCTTCGTGGCAATGACAGAATTACATCCATGCGCAATATTGGCAAATGGGCCACCATGAATGAATGCAGGGTTGTTTTCAAGGGTCTGAACCAGATTGGGATGCAGGGCGTCCTTGAGCAACACAGCCATGGCTCCATGAGCGTTCAGATCCTTGGCGGTGATCGGTTTAAGATCACGGGTATAGGCGCAGACAATCTTGCCCAGACGCTCTTTCAGATCTTTCAGTGAAGTGGCAAGACAGAAAATGGCCATCACTTCTGATGCGACAACAATATCAAAGCCATCCTTGCGTGGATACCCGTCTCCCGGGCCTCCAAGGGCAATGGCCACATCGCGTAGGGAACGGTCATTCATATCCATGACCCGCTTCCAGGTCACACGACGAACATCAATTCCTAATGGATTACCATGATGGACATGGTTATCAATCAGGGCAGCCAAAAGATTATTGGCCAATCCAATTGCATGGAAGTCACCGGTAAAATGAAGATTGATATCTTCCATCGGAACTACCTGGGCATACCCTCCCCCTGCAGCGCCACCCTTGACACCAAACACAGGACCTAGCGCCGGTTCACGCAAACAGATCATCGCCTTTTTGCCAATACGGTTCAATGCGTCACCCAGGCCTACGGTTGTAGTAGTCTTACCTTCACCTGCAGGCGTAGGACTAATCGCTGTTACAAGAATCAGATGGCCATCTTTACCATGGAGGCTATTGACATAGTCCAGGTTCACCTTGGCTTTGTAATGGCCATAAGGGACGAGGTGTTCATCGGCAATACCCAATTTATCACGTGCAACGTCTGAAATCCGACGCATGCTCGCTTTCTGGGCAATTTCTATATCTGAGGGCATAAAACAACCTTTCTGTTAATAGTTAAGTCTATTTAATAAACAAAATACTTCAGCAGGGCCTGCCGAGCCACCATAAGAGGGTTGAAATCAGGCGTCTGGCCACAACATCGGTTTGCGCCGAGCCTACCAGATTGTGGTGGACGCAGCATTGACACGCATCAACATACATGATTAAAAAAAGGGTCCACCTTAAGGTGGACCCGTATTTCAACTACAATCAGGCCTTAGCCAGAATCTGGCCGCCTCCATAACTAGTCTGTGGCGTCACCATTCCTCCTGGAGTCACCTTCACTGCACAGTATTTGACTTCAGCAATCTTGCCAACTGGATCCAGTGCGGAATTCGTAAGTTCATTGGCTGAAGCTTCATAAAAACAGAAGGGCACGAATACAGCGTTGCGCGGCACACCATCATCAGCCCGTGCATACAGTGAAATGGCTCCGCGACGGGAGGCAATGGTAATGACCTCACCTGCCTCAACACCCAGCATGTCAAGATCCAGAGGATGAATCGAAGCAACAGGCTGGGATTCAATGGCATCAAGCACGCCAGCACGCCGGGTCATCGAACCGGTATGCCAGTGTTCAAGCTGTCTACCTGTAATCAGCACCATCGGATAATCTGCATCGGGTCGCTCAGCTGCAGGAATAATATCTGCCGGAACAAATTTTCCCCGACCATTCTTGGTCGGAAAGCTATCAATAAAGATGATAGGATCACCCGGATCCCCTTCTTTTTCACAGGGATAGGTCACAGCACTATCAGATTCAAGACGCTCCCATGTTATGCCGGCTATTGAAGGCATTGCCTTACGCATTTCATTAAATACCTCTTTAGGCCCGGTATAATTCCAGTTCAACCCGAGACCTTTAGCCAGTTCCTGGATAATCCAGAGATCATGACGCGCATTACCTGGCAATTCAAGCGCCTGGCGCCCCATCTGAACAATTCTGTCCGTATTGGTAAACGTTCCAGTCTTTTCCGGGAAAGCGGAAGCAGGCAGGACCACATCTGCAAAATAGGCTGTTTCAGTCAGGAAAATATCCTGCACAACCAGCATATCCAGACGAGACATAGCCTGTCGTACATGATTTGCATCTGGATCTGACATGGCAGGGTTTTCGCCCATGATATACATGCCAGAAATCTTGCCGTGATGGACTGCATCCATGATTTCAACAACAGTCAACCCGGGTTTAGGATCAAGCGTTGCTCCCCATAATGTCTCGAATTTAGCACGAATCTCAGGATCGGCTACAGACTGGTAATCCGGATAAACCATCGGGATCAGACCTGCATCGGATGCACCCTGGACATTATTCTGGCCACGCAGTGGGTGAAGTCCCGTTCCAGGACGGCCAACCTGGCCTGTCATCATCGATAGGGCAATCAGGCAGCGGGCATTATCGGTGCCATGCACATGCTGGGAAATACCCATACCCCAGAAAATAATACTGCCTTTACTGGTCGCATAGCGTCTTGCCACGGTACGGATCGTTTCTGCATCAATGCCGCATATTGGTCCCATTGCTTCCGGTGAGTATTTTTCAACATTGGCCTTGAGCGCCTCATAATTTTCTGTGCGTTCAGCAATAAATTTCTCATCCACCAGTCCTTCATCAATGATGGTATGCATCATGGCATTCAGAAGAGACACATCTGTATCGGGCTTGAACTGAAGATTGAAATGCGCATGCCTTGCCAAATCGCCCTTTTTCGGATCCATCACAACCAGCGTCGTACCTTGTTTGGCTGCATTCTTGATAAAGGTGGCCGCAACTGGATGGTTCATGGTTGGGTTGGCACCAATGACAATAATGAGATCAGCAAGCAGCGCATCTGAAACCTGGTTCGATACTGCACCTGAGCCAATACCTTCCAGCAGGGCTGCAACACTTGATGCATGACACAGACGGGTACAGTGATCAACATTGTTCGAACCAAACCCTGTACGCACCAGTTTCTGGAAAAGATAGGCTTCTTCATTCGAGCCCTTGGCCGAACCAAAACCTGCCAGGGCTTTAGGGCCCTTGGTCTCACGAATCCTCTTCAGGCCATCAGTTGCATAAGCCAGGGCCTCTTCCCAGGTCGCCTCGCGGAAGATATCCATGAAATCGTCCGGGTTCATGTCTAAAACCGCCTTTTTAGGGATACCTTCCTTACGGATAAGGGGTTGGGTCAAACGCTGCTTGTGATGGACATAATCGAAGCCATAGCGCCCTTTTACACATAGCCTTCCATGGTTAGCAGGGCCGTCACGTCCTTGAACATAAAGTATCCTGTTATCCTTGATATTATAGGTCAACTGACAGCCAACACCACAATAAGGACAAACTGAATTGACCTGTCGATCAGGCGTAATCATGCCCACATCCCGCGCAGGCATCAAAGCACCAGTTGGGCAGGCCTGGACACACTCACCACAGCCCACACAGCTCGAATCGCCCATGGGATCATCCAGATCAAACACAATCTTGGAATGCTCACCCCGAAAGGCATAGCCAATCACATCATTAACCTGGACTTCCCTGCAGGCCCGGACGCACCGGGTGCACTGAATGCAGGCATCCAGATTGACACTGATTCCGGCATGGCTCAGATCAGAATGCGGCTGAATCCGCTGATGGAAACGCGGTAAGCCTATCTCCAGTTTTTTTGCCCAGTAGTCCAGTTCAGAATTAAGGGAATAAGACTGTTCCGGGCGATCCGAAAGCAAAAGTTCCAGAACCATTTTTTGCGAGTGAAGTGCTTTCTCGCTATCTGAATGCACATCCATTCCGGCTTTCGGATAACGACAGCATGACGGGGCGAGTGTCTTTTCTCCTGCAATCTCTACCATGCAGGACCTGCAGTTCCCGTCTGGACGCATGCCATCCATATAACATAGACGGGGAATTTCAACGCCATGACGATCAGCAGCCTGAAGGATGGTTTCATCGGAGCGAGCGGAGATATCTTTTCCGTTCAATTTGAACTCGATAAGTTCGGCCTGGATTTCCTGTTCAGTCATGGCATTCATTTGCTAATCTCCTCAGGAAAATACTTTATCACGCTACGAACCGGATTCGGAGCGGCCTGACCCAGGCCGCAAATAGAAGCCTCTACCATCGCTTCAGATAATTCCTCCAGCAGGGAAGTATTCCAGTTTCGTGCTTCCATCAGGCGAAGCGCTTTTGCCGTACCTACACGACAGGGTGTACATTGCCCGCAGGACTCATCGGTAAAAAAACGCATTACATTGCGTGCTGCTTCGGCAATACTGTCCTTGTCCGACAACACCATCACCGCAGCAGAGCCAATAAAGCAGCCATATGGCTGTAACGTATCAAAATCAAGGGGGATATCCCCAAGGCTTGCGGGCAGGATCCCGCCAGACGCCCCCCCGGGGAGATAGGCGCTAAAGGTATGTCCTTCTTCCATCCCGCCACAGTACTCGGCAATCAGTTCACGCATGGTGATTCCAGCAGGGGCAAGATGTACTCCCGGCTGCCTGACCCGCCCTGAAACTGAAAAAGCCCGTAGTCCCTTACGTCCATTACGTCCATAAGAGGCAAACCATTCAGGACCTTTTTCTATAATATCCCGGACCCAGTATAAGGTTTCAACGTTGTGTTCCAGTGTCGGGCGACCAAAAAGTCCGACATCCGTCAGAAATGGAGGGCGCAAACGGGGTTCCCCACGCTTGCCTTCCAGGGATTCGATCATGGCTGACTGCTCACCACAGATGTAGGCTCCTGCACCACGGCGAAGATGAATCGCGGGAAGTTTGAGGCCAAATGGCGGGCGGGAAACAAGTTTTTCAACTTCACGGTGATAAATCTCCCGGGCACCAGCATATTCATCCCGGATATAAAGATACAAATCAACCAGATCAAGGCATGCTGCAGCAATCAGCATGCCTTCAAGGATCCGATGTGGATCCGATTCCATAAAATACCGGTCCTTGAACGTTCCAGGTTCCCCCTCATCTGCATTCATGGCCAGAATACGTCCATTCGGATCAGTCTTAAGCATGATGTTCCACTTACGGCCAGTGGCCATACCCGCTCCACCCAGGCCTCTTAGGCCTGCGTGCGACAGCGCTTCAATAACCTCAGCTGGTTTACGGATCCCTTCATGACACTCCTTAAGGGTCCTGTAACCTCCTCGCTTGAGATATTCTTCATAATCTACATAATCGGCAATCGGCGCCGTTACCGATCCTGACTCAACAGCATCCATCACCTTGCCTACTGTGGCCTCATCAACCGGATTCTGCCCAACAACTGCAACAGGAGCATGCTGACAGCGTCCCAGACAAGGGGCATGAATAACACGGACATCCTTGCCAATGCGCGCCTTGATTTCTTCACTCAGGCTCTCTGCTCCGGCAATTGCACATGAAAGGGAATCACAGACCCGCACAGTCAGTTGGGGAGGGGGAATGTCATTTTCCCTGACCACATCAAAATGGTGGTAAAAGGTGGCTACTTCATATACTTCCGTTGTCGCCAGACGCATCTCACTTGCAAGCGCAGTCAAATGTGCAGCAGACAAGCATTTGTATTTATCCTGAATTTTATGCAGATGTTCTATAAGCAAATCGCGTTGACGCGATTCGTTTCCCAGTAGCTCTCGAACCTCGGCGAGAGCCTTGGCATCGACCATCCGACCTTTCAGCGTCGGACGAAGCTTCCCGGTCATCTTACGGGGAGGGTTGATTTTAATCACTTTTTGGTCGGACATGCCTTCTGAATCCTTTCATCAAATACGTTTGCCTCATTCGAAGTGCGTTTCATGCCTTAAGGTACTCCTACCCTTCCCTATTCACGATTTAAATGAGCGCCTGCTTGAGATCGTTATCTTTTTTAGCTTGCTAGTCAAGTAACCATTGGGTTAAACAACGCAAAAAAAGTAAAATCGGGATATATCGCACAACGACCACCCTTTGCAACCATTCTCCAGCCTGACTTTCCTTTCACTGCCACCTACCTGTTCGACAGGCAACGGGATCATTAGTTCCTCATGCAATCATCCCGTTCCATGGCATCCTGTCTCTCCAAATCACTTTTTTAAAACAGAGTTAAGGGTCTTACCCATCTCGGCAGGGCTGCGAGAAACCGTAATTCCGCACTCTTCCATGACAGCTATCTTTTCAGCAGCCGTACCCTTGCCACCTGAAATAATGGCTCCGGCATGCCCCATGCGTTTTCCAGGAGGAGCTGTAAGACCTGCAATGAAACCGACAACGGGTTTTTTCATGTTGGCTTTTACCCATCGCGCAGCATCTTCTTCATCGGTTCCCCCGATTTCGCCTACCATGATTACCGCCTCGGTTTGCGGATCGTCATTGAACATCTTCAGTACATCAATATGTTTCAGTCCATTAACCGGATCACCGCCTATACCAACGACCGTGGACTGACCCAGACCAAATTCAGCCAGCTGGCCAGCTGCCTCATAAGTCAGGGTACCAGATTTTGATACCACACCAATAGGGCCTTTCTTATGGATATGGCCCGGCATGATGCCAATCTTGAGTTCATCAGGAGTAATGATACCCGGGCAATTCGGACCCAGCAGGGTCGTCTTTTTGCCACGCATCTTATAGCGGGTCATCACCATGTCCCGAACCGGAATCCCTTCAGTAATGCAGATGACAAATTCAATGCCAGCCTCAACGGCTTCATCAATAGCCGATGCAGCAAAAGGAGGGGGGACATAGATGACTGAGACATTGGCACCGGTTTGGGCCCGTGCTTCAGCAACGGTATTAAATACTGGAACGTCAAGAAAAACCGTGCCCCCTTTTTTTGGGGTCACGCCTCCAACATAACATTGTTTGCCAAATGCGTACTTCTGGCTCATTTCAGTATGAAAGGCACCGGTTTTACCTGTAATGCCCTGCACGATAACACGAGAATTTTTATCGATAAGAATAGACATGATTATTTACCTTTTGCGGCTTTAACGGCTTTCTCAGCGGCATCCGCCATGCTGGTGGCGGAGATAATTGGCAGACCAGAGTCGGCCAGGATTTTCTTGCCCAGATCCACATTCGTGCCTTCAAGGCGAACGATAAGCGGAACCGGCAAACCGACCTGGCGGGCCGCTGAAACAACCCCTTCAGCGATCACATCACATTTCATGATGCCACCAAAAATATTGACAAGTATTGCCTTTACCTTGTCGTTTTTCAGCATAATCTTGAAAGCCTCAGTGACTTTTTCGGTCGTAGCACCGCCCCCCACATCAAGGAAATTTGCGGGATTGCCGCCATAAAGCTTAATAATGTCCATCGTAGCCATGGCAAGCCCCGCACCATTAACCAGACAGGCAATATCCCCATCAAGAGAGATATAAGTCAAATCAAATTTGGAGGCTTCGATTTCTGCCACATCCTCCTCATCCAGATCACGCATTGCCACAATTTCGGGGTGACGATACAGGGCATTGGAATCAAAGTTCATCTTGGCATCAAGCGCCAGAACATGGTTGTCTCCGGTAAGAATCAGGGGATTGATTTCGGCCAGAGAAGCGTCCGTCTCCCAGAATGCCAGATAAAGTGCTTTCATGAATGCGACAGCTTCAGGTATTGCTGCTTCAGGAAGGCCTATTTTCCGGGAAATTTCCCGGGCTTCAGCATCAGTCAATCCGGTTCCTGGGTCAATGAATACTTTGTGGATGAGCTCAGGGGTATGTTCAGCAACATGCTCGATATCCATTCCCCCTTCACTTGAAGCCATCAATACGACACGTTGCGACCCCCGGTCAATGACCATTCCGACATACAGCTCTTTGCGGATGTCCGCGCCTTCTTCGATAAGCAGACGCTTGACAACCTTCCCTTCAGGTCCAGTCTGATGAGTCACAAGAGTCATGCCAAGAATTTCATTCGCAAGCTTGCGTACGTCTTCCTTGGACTTGGCCACTTTTACACCACCACCTTTTCCCCGACCCCCGGCATGGATTTGTGCTTTTACCACCCAAACCTTGCCGCCTAATGTTTCAGCAGCTTTTACAGCCTCATCCACGGAAAAACACGGGATGCCACGAGGAGTGGCCACTCCATATTTCCTTAAAATTTCCTTGCCCTGGTACTCATGAATTTTCATAGTTGTCCTTCTGTATTTTATATTTCAATCCACCCGACAGACTAAACCTACAATTCACCCACCTTGGGAGTGTAACGTCAAACACTGTCTCATGCCTTGACCGGGGTCAATTTTAAGAACGTGATCAACATTCCAGCATCCCGTTTATCTCTATGATAATTAATAAAAATGACTACTTTACATCAAATTGTTCAGCCTGGGCAATAATCTGCAGGCATTGTTTAATCAATGGTTCATCAACCATGACCCCTTCAAAATTAATCGCACCTTGCCCGCTGGGAGCACGATTCCATGCCTCCATAATCTGCCTTGCCTTGCCTACCTCACCCGGTGGAGGACAAAAACCCTTATTAATAACATCCAGCTGAGCTGGATGTATCGCAAACTTGCCTCGAAATCCAAGCATCCTTGCTTCTTCTATCTCGAGATTGAGTGGTGAAAGATCGCGAAAGTGGGTACAGGGGGAATCCATCAACCAAACCCCGGTTGCACGGGCAGCCAGAGCAATATGAGCCTTGACCCATGCTGTCTGCCGAAAATCACTGCTTCGTAAAAACCCCATATCCGCTGCAAAATCATCCGCACCAAAAGCACAAACCTGCACCCTGGAAGAGGCCAAGAGCAGCATATCGGGATGCAGCAGGGAGCGGGCAGTTTCAAGCCAGGGTAATATCCCGGTATGGCCTAAAGGTAGACCCGATTTTTTCTCGGCAGATGCAAGCATGGCATCAACAGCAAGCAGATCCTCTACGGCATTCATTTTGCCAACTGAAATCATCCAGACACCAGGATGCATGACAGCTGCGATATCCTCTGATGTCAGGCCCGTAGGCAAAGAGTTAATACGGGGAATAACCGGTTTTCCACTGGCCACCAGCTGATCCAGCTCCTGATGAATCTGATCCCGTGCAGAGGCCTTGTCTTCATCACGAACGGAATCCTCCATGTCTGGCATGATGGCATCAGCCTCAGAGATTAAGGCCTTATGAAGCATGTCCGAACGATTTCCTGGAACAAAAAGAATACTACGAAAACGAGTCTGCTTCATGTGCCATGTTCCTGTTTCACATGCCATTCTGGATAATGAATGCGCACGACTTCGCCATGCCTGTCCATTGCATGGCAAGCATCGAGATGGAAAGGGGGCTCTTCCTCGCGTCGCCGGGCACGACGGTGCGTAGACAGGGTCTGGTAGGCAGTCGTTGCCATGGGACCGAGCAATTCAGTTAAATGCACACACCCTTCTATTCCTCCAAGCACTTCCTGTACCCGGCGACGGAACCCGGGCTTCAAGGCTAGTCCAACCAGCCGCTCATAATGGGGTGCGGCTCCGGGACACCCCTTTGCATAAGGAATGGCATCCATCTTGGCACATGCCTGCAGTATGACCATATCCTCGTTGATCGTGATTCTAAGCCAGAGATCATGTAAAGGAGCGCCAGCAGCGAGCCTATCATCTCCCAGCCCAAAATCCTCATCTTTCACATCCGTAAGATGCCCTTCAATGTCCCAAAGACCATCTTCACGCAAATAACCTTCAACACTCACGTTCCGGACATGCAGGCGCTTGCGCGGGAATCCCGTTTCAGGCAATGGCATCTCCCTCCCTCCTAGGCAGGATTTTCATCCTTCCATGCCTTTTCTACAGCTGGGGCGATACGTTCAAGCAGACGGGGATCAAACTGCTTTGGCAAAATATATTCCTGCCCAAATTGCATCGCCTTGACCCCATAGGCAGCCAGAACTGACTGCGGCACCGGTTCTTTAGCCAAATCAGCAATAGCCTTGACCGCCACAACCAGCATGGATTGTGTAATACGTCTGGCATGGGCATTAAGTGCGCCACGAAAAATATACGGGAAACACAGTGAATTATTGACCTGGTTCGGAAAATCAGAGCGGCCTGTCGCCATCAGAACTTCAGGCCGAACCGCCTTGGCTGCATCAGGCAAAATTTCCGGAACAGGATTGGCAAGCGCAAAAACAACTGGATCAGGCCCCATCATTTTCAGCATCTCGGGCTTTAACACCCCGGCCGCAGAAAGCCCTATAAATACATCTGCCCCAACAATGGCATCGGACAATGTTCGATAAGGCGTATCGACATAAAGATCTCCGGTAAGATCGTTTTCATCAAAACGTCCAGTATGCAGTACACCATGAATATCAGTCATCACAATATGTCGAGCGCCCATGACTTTCAATAGACGTGCCGTTGCAGAACCTGCTGCCCCTGCCCCAGAAAAAACAATCCGCACCTCTTCGAGTCTCTTGCCCTGAATTTCAAGGGCATTCATCAAACCTGCGCAGATAATCACAGCCGAGCCATGCTGATCATCGTGAAATACGGGGATATCAAGCCTGGCTGTCAACTCTCGTTCTATGGTAAAACATTCCGGAGCCTTGATATCTTCAAGATTAATTCCCCCGAAAGTTGGGGCAATATTGACTACAGTCTCAATAAATGACTGGATATCCGTTGTGTTGACCTCGATATCAAAAACATCAATATCCGCAAAACGTTTGAACAGCATCGCTTTACCTTCCATGACTGGTTTTCCGGCGAGCGCGCCCACATTTCCCAGGCCTAGAACGGCAGTGCCATTAGTAATGACTGCGACAAGATTGCCCTTGTTTGTATAACGGTAGGCATTACGGGGATCACGATAAACCTCCATAACAGCATCTGCAACACCTGGTGTATAGGCGAGGGTCAGTTCATCTGCGGTCGCACACGGCTTGGTCGGTTGAACCGAAATCTTGCCTGGGCGCGGGAATTCATGGTAGGCAAGCGCCCTCTCTTTAAGATCTTCCATATCCATCCTTTTCGCGGAACTGATAACAGTCCCCGACTAATTGATTATTGCAAATAGGTAAATTGTACCAAATTGCGCCGCTGATTGTCATATTCAAAAAAAACAGGGCACTTTTATTCAACATTGCGGTCATACTGTTATTAAAGCAGCCTGGGTATTTCATACATCCTTCAGGTCAAACAATCAGTTAAGAAGGAAAATTTCATGCATCCTTATGTTGCACACAATCGTTTTTTACGAAAAAACAAGCGCACACGTCATCAAACCAGTACAGAGAATGTTACAGATCCCTCATCAACTCCAAATTTTAAACGTCCAGACCCAGAACAACCTTATACCTCATTCAAACGCGCCTCGGAACCTGATTCGCCGGTAAGAGGAGAAATAGTAAAGGGCCAGATTAGCCGGGTTGTCAATTTCGGTGCATTTGTCCGAGTAGGAGATCTTACCGGCCTGGTCCATCTTTCAGAGCTAGGCTGGAAAAGGATTGCTGATGCAGGCGAACTGGTCAGCGAAGGACAGACGTTCGATTTCAAGGTCATGAATTTCGATCCGGAAACCCAAAGACTGGCCTTGAGCCGCAAAGCCTTGCTCCCCAATCCCTGGATTCAAATCCGCCAGCATTATCCTGTAGGTTCAAAAGTCAAGGGACGAGTCAGCAGATTCTCTTCTCACGGCGTATTCGTCAGTCTTGGAGAAGAAATCGAAGGATATATTCCACTTGATGAACTGGCATGGGAAACAGACATGCCCGAAGCAGCTGACCTGCTCCAGGTTGAACAGGAAGTCGAACTTGTCGTGCTTAATGCAGACAGTCGGCGTCACAAAGTCAGCCTGTCACTCAAACGGGCTTGCAAAGCAGCCTAGCACTATGCGGGGGCACACAGTACCCCCGCAGGTTTTCGGGAAAATCAACTGCCAAGTAAGGTACCTGCAGCAATCCCGGCTTCTTTTGCAGCCATCTTTTTGCCATCCTCAAACTTTACCCGCTGAATCTCGATAAAACCACCTTGACCATGCACCAGCAATCCTTTTTCACTTTCAGCGACAACCTGACCAATTTTTTTGCCCTTGACCTGTTCAAATCGCTGAGCATAAACCTTGCGTGCATCATAAACAAAAAGCTTTTTCCCCTCGATCGTGGTCCATGCGCCTGGTGCAGGATTGCAGCCCCGGATAAGGTCATAGGTAATGTCAACATGGCAGGCCCAGTGAATTTGAGACTCTGCAGCCCGGATAATCCCTTCATACCCTGCATCTGACTCATACTGATTAACTGCAGGGCCCTTGCCGGAAACCACAAGCTCCGCCGCTTCTACAAGAGCAGCCACACCAAGCGGGAAAATCTTGCCAAAATAAACACTGCCCAAAGTATCATCAGCTTCGATTTTAACCTTTTTCAACAGGATAACCGGGCCTTCATCCAGTCCATCATTAGGGCGGAATATAGCCAGTCCCGTTTCCTTCTTACCCGAAATAATGGACCAGCTCATGGCTGAAGCACCTCGGTGTAGCGGCAGAAGGGAAGGATGGAACTGAATCATCCCGAATTTTGGAATATTGCAAAACTCCTGGGGTGCAAACTGGGTTACATAGGCCATGATCCCAATATCAGCTTGAAGGCGGGTCAATTCTTCCTGGGCTGCAGGATCAGTCAAAGCAGGAAACTGCTTGACATTCAGCCCCATCTCCTGAGCATAGACCCGCAGCGGGTCAGGACGACCACCCTCTTTTTCAGGTGCACAGAATACTCCCACAACTTCATCGCCCCGATTCAGGAACGCTTCAAGTACGGCCTTGCCAAAATCCTGTTGGCCGACAATCACTAAACGCATGGTGTTTATCCTTTCAATAATGGCAGGGCCGGGTACAATCCAACCGCTGCATGATCACAACGACGGGACCCCAGGTCAGAGCCTGAGGTCTGGCAGTATCAGACCGCACCGTTTTCATGGAATTTTCCGGCTTCATCCTTACTAAAGCCAAGTTCCAGAAGAATTTCATCTGTATGTTCACCAAGAAGAGGTGAGGGTTTGATTTCTACCGGTGAGTCGGAGAGCACCAATGGACAGCCAACTGTTTTATAGGTCCCACGGGTTGGGTGAGGGATATCCTGTATCATGCCCTTGAGGATAAGATGTTCGTTCTCCACAATTTCCTTGGTAGAAAGTACAGGGCCACATGGCACTTCTATGCCATTGAGCTTGTCCATCATTTCCCATTTCGTGTAATCCTTGAAATAGAATTCCAATACATTCCACACATCCTGCAAATGGGTCAACCGGGCTTCGGGAGTGGCAAATGCCGCATCAGTAATAAGTTCTTCCCGACCTATAAGCTTGCATAGTTCTGGCCAGACCTGTGGCTGAACCACGACATAAAGATAATCATTAGCCCCGCCCGGCTTACATTTGATAGCCGTTCCCGGCTGGCCTCCTCCCGTGGCATTACCCGAACGTGGAACATAATCCAGGCCACGGGTTTCAGTCGGGTACTCTTTAAGCGGGCCATGTGACAAGCGCTGGTGATCCCGAATCTTTACACGACAAAGATTAAGGATCGCATCCTGCATGGCCGCCACCACATACTGACCTTTTCCGGTATGAGTACGCTGGTAGAGTGCGGCAAGAATGGCAGCAAGGGCATGCACACCTGTTCCTGAATCTCCGATTTGTGATCCCGTCACGGTAGGCGGTCCATCCCACCAACCAGTTGTACTCATGGATCCACCCATAGCCTGGGCAATCACTTCATATGCCTTAAAGTTGGCATAAGGTCCAGAATCGCCAAACCCCTTAATCGAAGCATAAATTAGGCGAGGATTAAGCTCATGCAGTTTTTCCCATGGAAACCCGAGACGATTCAGGACGCCCGGGCCAAAATTTTCAAGCAGAACATCACAAGACTTCACGAGACGGGAAAAAACTTCCTTGCCATCCGCATTCTTCATGTTGACTGTTATGGAGCGCTTATTACTGTTGAGCATCGTGAAATACAGGCTGTCAACACCCGGTATATCGCGCAGTTGGGTACGGGTAATATCACCCGTTGGCGGCTCCAGTTTGATCACATCAGCACCAAGCCATGCCATAAGCTGGGTACAGGAGGGGCCGGCCTGAACATGTGTCATGTCCAGTACGCGCACACCGGAAAGAGCTTTTTCCATTGTCAATTCTCCTTCAATGAAAAGCCACCTGATGCTTGAGACGCCGTTCCATATTCACGCGGAAGCGGTAAGCCGCAAACCTGGTGGCTGGTTAAATCATGCTGTACAAAATCACTTGTACATGGTCTGGTTCATGGTACCGTGAGAATACACCCCACGGTCTGTCATGACATTAACCAGCGCCGGATGGCCGCTATCACGCGCCTTGTCCAGAGCGGGACGAATGTCTTGGGGTTTGGTCGCGTTAAAACTGGACTCCCCCGTGGATTCAGCGAACCTGTCAAAGCACACGTCCGCCAGAATACTGCCAATATCGCCACGCCCCCTGTAACACTTGAGCGCCTGACCATAACGAAACTGGTTTCTGGATAAATAATAACTACCGGCAATCCGGAAACAGGGCCCTGCAGAATGCTCGTGTGGCACATCAATCATCTTGATGACCGCATCAATACAACCGCTATAGAAATCAATACTGTAGTCACTTAAAATGGTGAAAACAGGTCCCATACCTTCATTTTTCAGGGTCTTAGGCAAACTGGGCACACCTGCCAACCTTCCGCTGACCAACTACAGCGTCAACCTGTTTATCAGTAACTGCTCTCATAATACACTCCTACAGCCAGCCAAAACCTGCACCAATGCTGATCAAGGGCTGCTTCAGCATTGACTCGAGACCTGCATGACACATTAATTATACTTGTTATTACACCTGTTGACGTCCCCTTATCCGCAGGAACGTCATTCTACCCACTGCAGGATCAAATAATGTTAGGTGCTTAAAACTTTCAATACCTTGACCCTGATCAAGTTTTAATCATTCCAGTTCACCCTGCGTATATTATCGATTTCTGGCTCACATCACGGATTCAGGCCACCTGCGACTCAACATCCGAATAAACCATGCTATAATTTTACCGCTTATATCAACTTGGCGCGTAACCAACCGATCCTAAAAGACGAGGTCTTACGTGCAGAATGATGAAAATACAATGCGCAGGAGACCATCTGCGCACAAACATCATTAACTTTCTTTCCAACATGGCAACATTCTGAGAGACGGCGTTTCAATGACGAGGATATTGACCGACAAAGATTTGCGAAGCCGGGTAGGGCTTCTTGGCAGACTACTGGGCCAGGTACTGCGTTCCCAGGCTGGTGAACATGTCTATAATGCGGTGGAAACCCTGCGCAAAGGCTATATCCGTCTCAACAAACGCGAGCAACCCAGACTGCGTGCACAGCTCATGCAATTGATCCGGAGCCTTTCCCCTGAGGATCTCAAACACGTTATCCGGGCCTTTGCCACCTATTTTTCAATCCTCAACATTGCCGAGGAAGAGTTTGCCCACCGCAAACGTCGCGCCTATGTACGGATGGGAATTGAACCCTGGGTGGGATCGATGTCGGAAACAATCCGGGATTTAAATACAAGCGGTGTTTCAGCGACAGATCTACAAAAACTGCTGGACAAGTTACTATTCATGCCGGTCATAACCGCTCATCCGACCGAAGCCAAACGACGTACCATCATGGAAGCATTGCGACGTCTGTTTCTAAGCATAGAGCAGCTGGATGATCCCCGGTTATCCCAGGAAGAAATCAGCGCTCTGCATGAAACCATTCGTCACCAAATCCAGCTTTTGTGGAAAACGGATGAAGTCGCCATTCACCCACCGGAAGTCCGTGATGAAATCCGAAATGGACTCTATCATTTCCGCGAAAGCCTGTTCAATGCCGTACCAGTATTTTACCGTTCCATTGAGAAGGCCGTATCCAATTACTATCCTCACCCAGCCAATCCGAAAATTCATGTGCCCAGTTTTCTTCATTTCGGATCCTGGATAGGTGGAGATCGGGATGGCAACCCGAATGTGACGCCAGAAATTACCCTGACTGCAGCCCGCCTACAGATGCGGGTTGCCCTGTCCAACTATCTGGAAAGCATTGTAAGGCTTTCCCATATCCTCGCTCATTCACAACAGCTGTGCCACCCTTCGGATGCCTTTCTTGCCAGTATCCACCAGGATGAAACCGACCTGGCACAGGCCTTCGAAGGGATTCCCAAGCGGTTTGCCCATGAACCCTATCGCCGCAAGCTGTATATCATGCATTACCGGCTCGAACGGAACATGATTTATATAGAGGGCTTGCTGAATGGCCATGCAGTTCCCAGGGATCCCCAGGCTTACACGGATGAACGCGATCTGCTTTCCGATCTTTTCCTGATCAGTGATTCCCTTTACCAGCATGGCGATGGAGAAATTGCTGATCGGGAATTGAAAGATCTCATCCGCCAGGTGGAGACCTTCGGTTTCTATCTCATGCAACTGGATGTGCGGCAGGAATCAGGTGTTCACACCCGTGCAATAGCCGATATTCTTGGTATAAGCGGAGTATGTCATGACTATCTGGACAGGAATGAGGCAGAACGCATGGATATTCTATGCGCGGCTATAGAACACCCTCCCCTGGTAAACCGGGATGCTCTCAATCCAGAAACCTGTGCTTCCATGGAGGTATTTGACGCCATTGGCCAGATGAAATATGACACCAGCCCCAAAATATTCGGCCAATACGTCATCTCCATGACTCATGAAGCAAGCCATGTCATGGAGGTCCTGCTGCTCGCAAGAATGACCGGCCTCTTTACCCTTGCGGACATGAACGGGAGCATGGATTTCAGGGTGGCGCCGCTTTTCGAGACAATTGATGATCTCAACCGCATCAAAACCGTCATTAGCAAGCTGCTCGAAACACCAGTTTACGCCAGTCTTCTGAAATCAAGCGGAAATACCCAGGAAATCATGCTGGGGTATTCCGATTCCTGCAAGGATGGGGGTATCCTCGCCTCAAACTGGAAACTTTATGAAGCCCAGAAACACATCACCGCCCTCACCGATCAATGTGGTGTACGCTGCAGGCTATTTCATGGTCGCGGAGGCTCAATCGCAAGAGGTGGAGGCCCAACCCATGAAGCCATCATTTCACAGCCACCAGGAACAGTTGCAGGAGAAATCAAGTTTACCGAACAAGGAGAAGTGCTTTCCTATAAGTACAGCAATAGTGAAACGGCAACTTACGAACTGCTGATCGGTGCATCCGGGCTTATCAAGGCCTCACGCTGGATGATACAGCAGCAGCCGCAAGATCGTTCCGAATTCATAACCATCATGGATGAAATCGCCAGGATAGGAGAAATTGAATACCGCAAGCTCACGGAAGAAACCGAGGGATTCATGGATTATTTCTATGAAGCAACACCGGTACGCGAAGTCGGATTGCTAAACATCGGCTCCAGACCTCCTCGCCGTGTAGCCCAGGATCGTTCAAGATCAAGCATCAGAGCGATTCCATGGGTTTTTGGCTGGGGCCAGTCACGTCAAGCACTGCCAGCGTGGTATGGAATCGGCACCGCGCTTCACGTCTGGCAGCAAAACGATCCGGCACGCCAGCTAAAACTTCGGAGCATGTACCAGCAATGGCCTTTTTTCCGGGCCTTGCTCTCCAATGCCCAGATGTCGCTCTTCAAGACCGACATGCGCATTGCACGCGAATATGCCGGGCTTTGCAGCGATCATGAACTGAGTCTGCGCATTTTCAACATCATTCTGGCTGAGTATAAACTGACCCTGGACGAGGTGCTCAAGGTAGCGAGTATCCATTCGCTCCTTGAAGAAACTCCGGATCTATATCTTTCACTATCTCGCCGGGATCCCTATCTCATGCCACTGAACCATATCCAGGTCGAACTGCTTCACCAGCATCGGCAGGTTGCAAGAGGAGATGGCACCATTTCACCCTACCTCGATTCGCTTTTAAGATCAATCAATGCCCTGTCTGCAGGGTTACGCAATACAGGATAAGGTAATCAGATCATGACATTGAGTCAACTTCAATCCCTTGCGCGACGTGAGCCCCTCACCATGTTAACCTGCTATGATGCGAGTTTTGCAGCCATGATGGCACGTGCAAACATCGATGCCCTGCTGGTAGGGGATTCCCTGGGCATGGTAGTTCAGGGCCATCCAACCACATTGCCGGTCTCGCTTCAGGACATGATCTATCATACAGCCTGTGTCGCACGCGGGGCGCCTGAACGTTTCATTCTTGCAGACCTACCCTTTGGCAGTTACCAGGCAAGCCCTGGACAAGCGCTTGAATCCAGTGCCGCGCTAATGGCAGCAGGTGCCCATATGGTCAAGCTTGAAGGAGGAGAACCCATGCTAGAAACGGTATCCTTCCTTTCAAGACGTGGAATTCCAGTCTGTGCCCACGTTGGTTTGACCCCCCAGTCTGTCCATGCATTGGGAGGGTACAAAATGCAGGGAAAAAATGTCGGGGATGCTGAACGTATCCTGAATGATGCCGTATCTCTTGAATCTGCAGGGGCAGGCATGATTGTACTGGAAGCCATTCCAGCCAAGCTTGCTGCCAGGATCAGTGAAACCCTCACGATTCCAACCATTGGCATCGGCGCTGGAGCAGAGTGTGATGGACAGGTTCTAGTATTGTATGACATGCTGGGTATTTACTGGGGGAAACCTCCCGGTTTCGTACGAAACTTCATGAAGGATGGAGTTACGGGGATAGAAATGGCACTGCGAAATTTTGTGGAAGACGTCAAGGCACGCCGATTTCCTGGCCCTGAACATGCCTATTAATTCAGATTTTTCCTCGCTGCTTGAGACGGCTTAAGGTTTCAGGAGACAGGTTAAGATATGAGGCCAGTTCCTTTTTCGGTACCCGTGACAATAACTGGGGATGCTTACGGATAAACCGGTGAACTCTTCCTGGTGCATCCAGCAGATGCAGGGTAATGGTATGAGCCATGACTTCACTCATGAGGCGCATGACCTCAAATTCAAATTCGCTTTTAATGAGCGTGTGACGATCCATGAAGGCTGCCCAGGTGTGTATGGGCAGCTTGGCTACACGCACTTTTGTCACCGCACGAATACTGTATGGTGAGGGAGTTTTCAGTTTCCATGCCGCATAAGCCGTATCCATCTCAGTCTCGGCTGCAAAACGCAGAATCATTTCCTTACCCTCACGGTTGGCCACTGCACGTTTTAAAATTCCGTCGAGGATAAAATACTGTTCCATATTAAGATCACCCTGGTTAACCAGTGATTCTCCTTTGCGGTAATCTTCAATACATAGCTGGGGCTCCAGTTCATCCCATAATTCAGGGGTCATATGCCGAAGGATAAGGTTTTGTCGAAGTTGAATCCGGATGACATTACATTCCGCATGTAGATGAAGCGCTGCCATAGCGTCAAAATCCAGTCCGGCGGTATCCCCGCCTGTATTAATTCCTGTCAAAACCCTACAGACCGACAATGCTTAGATGCGTGTAAACAACGGACTGAACGGTTGCAGCCAATAGTATAACGCACATCACCCTAAACGGAAAAAGAGCATAAGCTGGCCTGGCTTAAGACTCTGCGATGCATAATCAGCAACAATCAGCTAAAATAAAACATGTGTTGATCTTTATAATCCTGCAACAGGAGTCTTCATGACCTTGCCTTACCGTCCTGTCTGTTCGCAGGCAAAACGCCCCCTTACTTTTGATATTTATGCGATTGATGAAAAAGGAGAACGTATCGCCGTTTCCATTGCTGGAGAAAATCCACTTACGATTTATATCGACAAACAGGAAATCGTCACGCTCATGACCCTTGGCCAGGCTCCTGAAGCCCTTGCGATCGGATACCTGAGAAATCAAAGACTGGTTCAAAAGATTGAAGATATCGTTTCAGTACAAGTAGACTGGGACGTTGATGCCTGTGCGATTGTTACACGCGAAGGGGTCAAGGATCTGGATACCAGACTTTCAAAGCGGACGGTTACAACAGGGTGTGGCCAAGGCACTGTTTTTGGTGATCTGATGCAGGAAATTGATTCCATCCATCTTCCCAGAAACGTGACATTAAGTGAATCCATTTTTTTGTCTTTACTTGATAACATGCGAACCCATGAAACCATATACAAACAAGCTGGTGCAGTTCATGGCTGTGCATTGACCGATAATCAGGGAAAAATTCTTTTGTATGTTGAAGACGTGGGCAGACATAATGCTGTTGATGCCATTGCAGGTCAAATGTGGTTAGAGCGCATCGAGCCAGATGACAAGATCTTCTACACGACCGGACGCCTGACTTCTGAAATGGTCATCAAATGTGCGCAAATGGGAATCCCTTTTCTGGTATCACGCTCAGGCCTGACCCAGATGGGCTATGAAATCGCGAAAAAAGTAGGAATCACCATGTTTGGCCGCGCTCATGGACGCCATTACCTGCTCTTTAACGGGGAAGAGCGATTTGTTCGCCAGAGTCATGCGCATGAAAATTAGTGGCCTTATCCTGGCTGGAGGCCAGGGTCGCAGGATGGGTGGCACGGATAAAGGCCTAGTTTCCTTCCACCAGGAGCCTTTTATTGCACATGTCCTGCGTCGACTTGCTCCTCAAGTCGACGAGATTCTTATTAATGCCAACCAGAACCTGGAAACGTACCAGAGTTTTGGCTATCCGGTTATCAGTGATGCCATCATGGGCTTTGCCGGCCCTCTCGCAGGGCTTGAACGGGGGCTTGCCCTTTCTGGTCATGAATGGGTGCTGACCGTACCCGTTGACTCCCCTTTTCTACCTCATGATCTGGCTGGCAGGCTTGCGCACGCAGTTGAAACCGAACAGGCTGAGATCGCAATTGCCAAAACTCACGAACGCACTCATCCAGTGTTCTGTCTTTGCCCGAAAAAACTTCATGCAAGTTTACTGATATATCTGGAATCGGGTGGTCGGAAAATTGATGGATGGTTTGCCAACCATCATGTTGCCACGGTTTCCTTTGACGACAATGCCGAGGCTTTTACCAATATCAACACCCTGAATGAATTACATATTCTGGAAAATAACGTGCCTTTCAAGGAGATACCATGAAAGATATCCATGCTGCCCTGCGCGATGCAAGCTGTGCAGACGATTACGATCCCGATTCCATGTCCGTGGAAACAGCAAGGCAGTTTATTCACCGTTTTCTTAGCCCGGTCAGTGGCTTTGAGCAGGTGCATATCCGCCAGGCCCTGAATCGGGTGCTTGCAGAGAAACTGGTTTCACCTTTGGATGTACCGGCCCACATCAATTCGGCCATGGACGGTTATGCGATACGAAGTGAAGACTTTCCTGAAGGGAAAACCCCATCACTGAAAGTTATCGGCACGGCTTTTGCCGGACGTCCCTTTTCAGGAAAAGTAGCGCAGGGCCAATGCGTGCGCATCATGACCGGTGCCGTTTTACCTGAGGGAACTGATACTGTTGTCATACAGGAAAAGGTTAAACTGGATGTCGATAACGTGATCCTCGATTCTGGACCAAGGCAGGGCGAGAATGTGCGTGCAAAAGGGGAGGATTTGCACAAGGGTGAAACAGTTTTGAACCCGGGACATTTGCTTCGACCTGCTGAGATAGGTCTGCTGGCTTCTTTGGGAATCAATGAAGTACGTGTGTACCGACGCTTGCGTATCGCCTTCTTTTCAACAGGAGATGAACTCAGATCCATTGGCTCACCCCTGGAAGAAGGCCAGATTTACGACAGTAATCGCTATACTCTCTATGGAATGCTAAAAAGACTGGATGTGGATCTTATGGACATGGGTGTAGTTCAGGATGATCCTCAAGCCATAGAAAGCGCCCTGACTGAAGCTGCTTCCTCAGCTGATGTCATTCTCACCAGTGGGGGAGTCTCGGTCGGCGAAGCCGATTTTATCAGGGGGTTACTCGACAAGCTGGGTGAAGTCGTATTCTGGAAAATTGCCATGAAACCGGGTCGCCCTCTCGCATATGGCCGGATTGGCAATGCCCATTTCTTCGGGTTGCCTGGAAATCCGGTTTCAGTAATGGTTACGTTTTACCAGTTCGTTCAGAACGCACTTAAGGTACTGATGGGCCAAACGGACGTCATGCCTCTTCCTACCTTTCGGGTACCTTGCCTGACCCCTTTGAAAAAAGCAGCCGGGCGCACCGAATTTCAACGTGGCATTCTCTTGCTTAATAATAACGGGGAATGGACTGTTCGGGTTACAGGTGCCCAGGGGTCTGGTATTTTACGCTCGATGTCCGAAGCCAACTGCTTTATCGTTCTTCCCGAAGCACAAGGAAATGTTGCAGCCGGAGAGTACGTCGAGGTTCAGGTTCTGGAGGGCATGATCTAATCCCGCCATGTTAAGCTATCGTCACGCCTTCCACGCCGGAAATCATGCTGATGTACTGAAACATTTTGTCCTCACGGCACTACTGCGCCATCTTGCCCTGAAAGACAGACCCTTTGCATTTATCGATACCCATGCAGGAGCAGGCCAGTACCGCCTTGATGAAGGTCATGCCACCCAGAACCAGGAATATCAATCAGGTATCGCAAAACTCTGGAACAGCAATCAAATCCCATTGTCTCTTATGGATTATATCAGCCTGGTCCGTACCGCCAATCCAGAAGGCATACTCAGAACTTATCCCGGATCCCCATGCCTTGCCCGACAAATCCTGCGCCCCAGGGATAGCATGCGTCTTTTTGAGCTTCACCCTGGGGATTATCGATTGCTTGGCCAGAACCTGAAGGGCGCAGACCATGTGAAAATCGAGTTACAGAATGGGTTTTCAGGCCTCAAGGCCTCTTTGCCACCACCTCAAAGGCGTGCCTTAATCCTTATTGATCCCTCCTATGAAGACAAAACAGATTATAGACAGGTCAATGCAAGCCTTCAGGACAGCCTGAAACGGTTCGAAACCGGTATATATGCAGTCTGGTACCCAATACTCAACCGGCCGCAAGCCCGCCAGCTTCCTCCCCTGTTAAAAAACATCCATCTACCCTGGATTAACATCACTCTGCAGATCGCCAGGCCAGCGGCTGATGGATTTGGCATGGTGGCTTCGGGTATGTTTGTCGTGCACCCTCCCTGGACTCTGGCAAGGATATTACAGAAAAGTCTCCCAGCCTTAACCCAGTTGCTCGGTCAGGACGAAACTGCTTCCTTTACAGTTGAAACCAGCCCTGAAGAGATCCATCTGTTAAATGGTTAAACAAGGCGGGCTTACGGCCCAGATCATACGCTAGCCAAACCACTGTTCAGATCCGCAGCTTGGGCAGCAGGTCTAGATGTGCTCAAATCACTTCTTCTAGTGCAACTGAACAGGCTTGATGGCGACTCCCTCTTCTTTCATTACCTTTGCCAGCAGTTTTACCAGTGCAAATACAGAATCAATGTGAGGAGTAGGGGTGCCGGTAACCTGGCCCAGTTCCTTGACAGCGCCAATCAATGCATCCACTTCGATTTCATGACCTGCTTCCACATCCTGCAGGGTTGATGTCTTGTGTTTACCCACTTCCGCCCCGCCTTCTATCCTGCGCTCAAGTGAAACCCTGAAAGAAGCCCCAAGTTTTTCTCCAATGGTTTGGGCTTCGCGCATCATGGCTGCAGCCAAATCGTGTGTCAATGGATATGTGCACAAATCCACAAGTGTTGCATGAGTCAATGCAGAAATCGGATTAAAGGATAAATTACCCCATAGCTTAAGCCAGATCTCATCACGGATATTACGGGTCCCGGGTCGTTCGGATTCAATGGAAAACACTGGTGACTTAAGTCCAGCCGCAATAAAAACCTCAGAAACCTTCTTGACCCGATCGCTGGGCTTTCCATCAAGTTCCCCAAGAGGAAAACGATCTCCTTCAATATGACGGATTACTCCTGGGCGAACCCTGTCTGCAGCGGGATATACAACACAACCAATAATCCGCTCGATATCAATGCCATTTAGAACCTGCCCGCCCGGATCAACGATATTGACGGGTTGATTCTCGTAAGGGCCACCCAGTTTTTTAAAATACCAGAAAGGAATGCCATTTTGCATGGTAACCACCACGGTTTCCGGCCCATACAGCAAGGGCAGCTCATCAATTACATCAGCAACCTGATGAGCCTTGACAGCCAGAATAACAATATCCTGGACTCCGGCTTCCCGAATGGAATCCGTTGCCCGGATATTTTTTACAACACCCACTTCATCCCCATGATGATCAACAAGCATCAGACCGTTTTTGCGAATGGCCGCCAGGTGATCGCCCCGGGCAATGACCGTGACCTCTTCTCCTGCCAAACCAAGCTTGACGGCAACATAACCCCCAATTGCACCCGCTCCGACAATACAAATTCGCATTTTTATTCCTTTCCTTATGCCTTAGGCTGCATAGGTATTGGACAATGTGCCAATTCCATCAATCGTGACCTCAACAAGACTGCCCGGTTTCATGGAACCTACGCCGACATTTGTCCCGCAGGCTATCACGTCTCCAGGCATCAGTGTCATGTCATGTGAAATCAGGCTAACCAACTTGACTGGCGGGAAGACAATATCAGAAATGGGATAATTCTGCCGCTCCTCACCATTGAGCACAGTCTGTACAGATAACGATTCTGGCTTGATCCCTGTAGCAATGACGGGGCCAAAAACACCGAAAGTATCATAGCTCTTAGCCCGTACCCATTGTGCAAATGAATTATCACGATTGATAATCTCAGCGGCTGTTACGTCATTAACCACAGTATAACCAAAAATTCCGGCTTCAGCCTCTTCCTCGTCTGCTCCCGTCAACTGTTTACCGATAACAATGCCCAGTTCACCTTCAAACACCACTTTGCCATCATAGGAAGAAGGTTTGCGAATATTCTGTCCATGTGGAAAGAAAGAATTCCCGCCCTTTAAAAGATAAAGGGGCTCAGGTGGACGCGACAGACCCAGCTTTTCAGCCAGCATACGGAAATTGTTCCATAAGGCGATCATCTTGGTAGGGATGGAAGGAGTCAACAGGCTAACCTCATCAAGCTTGAGAGTCTTACCTGTTGGTTGGGGGTTATCAAACATATTCCCCTCATGAATGGATACGATATTGCCACTGGCCGTGCCAAAGCCTGTAGTACCCTGATAATCGAAACGAACCCAAAGCGCCATTTTTTGCCCTCCACATTATCTTTTTTTAACCGGTCTCACCTTATGGCCTGTAACGCCTACTGGAAACACCAGTCATGGCGGCAGAAAATGCAATCCTTACGGCAGATAACCGGGCTAATCGCCATGTCTCACCGTAATGAAGCCTTGCCAAACTGGGATTGCTAGCATCCAACACAAGACGGGATGCAAAGGCAAAACGACAAGCTATTATTCGATGTTACCCATTTTGCTCAACCTAAAACCTGCCGATCAAACTACTTTATCTTTCTGATTTTACCGACCGCTACCCTGTTTGTCCATTTGCAACATATTGCCTATTTGGGAGTAATCCCTGATGCATAGTTCATTTAAGGCAGATTTCTGGAGCAGGCAACAAATCAATTCCATTCAAAAAAACTACCCGGTAGACAAATACTCACATCAAATAGCCGATTCCCCGCTTTCCCCTGTCCGAATCCTGATGACCTGCTCTACTGGGCTAACAAAAATTTTGCCATCCCCGATTTTTCCGGTATGTGCTGCCTTGACAATGGTTTCTATCGCACTCTCAAGCATACTGTCGGTAATGATCAGTTCAATTTTTACCTTGGGCAGGAAATCAACGACATACTCAGCTCCACGATATAATTCGGTATGGCCTTTCTGGCGTCCAAAACCCTTGACTTCCGTTACGGTTAATCCAGCCACCCCAATTTCAGACAAGGCTTCCCTTACTTCATCCAGCTTGAACGGTTTGATAACTGCTTCGATTTTTTTCAATCTTTATCCCCTGTTCCATTTTACTTTCACCCCGGCAAGTCAGGGACGAAACCCTGATGTGATCGGATACCGCCGATCGCGACCAAAGCCCCGTTCAGTTAACCGGATTCCAACCGCCGCCTGCCTTCGCTTGTATTCGCTCCGGTCGATCATGCTGATCACCTTATTCACCACTTTATCATCATAACCTAGTGCAACAATTTCTGCAGGACACAAATCCTTTTCGACATAAGCCCTGATAATCGGATCTAGCACCGAATACGGAGGCAAACTATCCACATCCTGCTGGTTTGCCCGAAGTTCAGCACTTGGGGGCCGATCAATAATGGCCTGGGGAATGACCCTACTCTGACTATTGCGCCACCGGGCCAGATTATAAACCAGGGTTTTTTCTATATCCTTTAATACACAAAAACCTCCAGCCATATCCCCGTACAGGGTTGCGTAACCCACTGCCATTTCACTCTTGTTCCCGGTGGCCAGAACCAGCGAACCGAACTTGTTGGATAAAGCCATCAGAATATTGGCCCTTATGCGTGCCTGGATATTTTCCTCTGTTACATCTTCCTTCAGACCAGAAAAATAGGGCTCAAGTGTAGCAAGATAAGTTTCAAAGAGTTCCTGTATCCGGATCTCCTTGTAATCAACCCCAAGATCCTTCGCCATGACATTAGCCTCACCAAGACTCAGATCTGAAGTATAGCGTGAAGGCATCATCACCACGTTAACACGATCCGCTCCCAGTGCATCAACAGCAAGCGCAAGGGTCAGGGCAGAATCAATTCCCCCTGAAAGCCCGATAAGGCAACCATTGAAACGGTTTTTCCCAACATAATCCTTAAGTCCAAGCAAAAGCACACGCCAGACCATATCCAGAAAAACCGGCATTCTGGCAATGGGGCCTCGCTGAATTGATTGATTTTCATAAGTAACCAGTTCCAGAACCTCCTCACATGCCGGTAACTGGCAAACCACGTTTCCGGTAGCATCCATGGCAAACGATGCCCCGTCAAAGACCAGTTCATCCTGCCCCCCAACCAGATTCACGTAAATGACTGACAGGCCGGTTTCCTTGATACGGTCCCGAACCACTTCATAACGGACATCAAGCTTATCCAGATGATAGGGGGATGCATTGGGAACAAGAAGCAGTTCGGCTCCAGCCTTTCTCGAGGCTTTAACGACATCCGCTTCCCAAACATCAGCACAGATGGCAAGACCAATCCTGACCCCATCAATATTCACCACACAGGGTTCATCAGAAGAAACAAAATAACGCACTTCATCAAAAACAGAATGATTGGGTAAATGTTTTTTCCGGTAAGTGGCCAGAATTCGCCCTCCATCCAGGACGCTGGCGGCATTGAAGCGGTTATCCGCTTCATCATCAATATGTCCAACCACCAGCGCAACAGAAGGAACCTGCTGCGCCAGCCACTCAAGCCAGTATCGCCCGGCCTCCAGAAAATCCTGCCGCAATACCAGATCTTCAGGCGGATAACCGGTTAGTGCCAATTCTGGCGTCACTGCGATACGTGCACCGCGGGATGAGGCTTCCCTGGCAAGACCTGCAAGGCGCTTCGCATTTCCCTCAAGATCCCCGACCATGGGATTAAACTGCAAGATTGCAATTTCCAAACAGACCTCCAGATTTACTAAAAAAGTTCCATCCCGTCACTTTGTCCTACAAGCCTCCTGTGCAAACGGCCCCTGTCTTCTCAAAATAACCTAAAAAAACCTGAAAACAATAGGAATATTACCCCAACATAACCTCTGCATCCATTACAACCCTGACTTATGCCTAAGCAGAGCCCGCACATCTTTGCTAAAATACTTCATGACAAAGGAGACCGCCTCCATTGAAAAATGCATCTACTCATCCTGACTGGCGTCACACCCATTCCATTACTTCTGTCAATGAAGCAGAATGGGACAGGCTTGCTGGAGATAACCCATTCACACGCCACACCTTCCTGAGAGCCCTCGAATCATCAGGCTGTGTCGGTGCAGACAGCGGGTGGGAACCCTTTCATCTTATCGGCCTTCAGGGAACAACCCTTGTCACCGCCGCACCCCTTTACCTCAAATGGCATTCCTACGGTGAATATGTCTTTGATTACGTCTGGGCTCACGCCTTTGCCAGTCATGGCCTGAACTATTATCCAAAACTTGTGTGTGCCGTGCCTTTTACGCCCATAACAGGTCCAAGGCTTATGGCCAGATCAGAACCCCTGAGCCAGATTCTGGCCCAGAAACTGGCCGAAACCCTACAGAACAATGCAGCTTCATCACTGCACGCGCTTTTTATTCAAAAAAAAGAACTGGAAGCCTGGGTTTCTGCTGGCTTCCATGTCCGTACGCAAATCCAGTTCTGCTGGCAAAATGAGGATTTTACTTCTTTTGCCGATTTCCTGAAAACCTTGCGTCATGACAAACGCAAGAAAATCCAGCAAGAACGTAAAAAACTGCTTTCGGCAGGTATAACCTTTGAATACCTGGAAGGGCCAGAAATTGCTCCACCTGTCTGGGAATTCTTTCATCAATGCTATTTAATTACGTATAAGGCCCATGCAAGCATGCCTTACCTTAATCTTGATTTTTTCAAAATACTGGGTCAGACCATGCCCGATTCGATAAGAATCATCCTGGTTAAAAGAGCGGGTAAACCCATCGCCTCTTCCCTTTTTTTTACAGGGGGGCAAACCCTTTATGGCCGTCATTGGGGAGCCATTGAAAATTGGCCAGGCCTGCATTTTGAGACCTGTTATTATCAGGCTATCGAATATGCCATCAGGGAAAAACTGGAAAAGGTCGAGGCCGGTGTTCAGGGAGAACACAAACTGGCCCGTGGCTATACCCCTCACCTCACCTATTCTGTCCACCGCATGACCGATCCTGACTTTGATCTGGCTGTCCACAACTGGCTTGATGAAGAAAGAAGAATCGTTAGTATCCAGAATCAATCCCTACTGGACAGAACCCCTTTTCGTATCCAGCCTTCCCCGGATTTCCAGATCTGAATTTCGTGCAGAATCGTCTGTTCTTGCCAGACCAGAGGGTTGCTGACCATCATCATTCTGGTGATGCAGGCCAGTTTAGCCTAATCCCCGCAAAAAAATGCCTTTCATCATGGAAATCACGGCTATTTGATGGTAGTCTTTTCGGAAGGACCTTCAACATGGACTCATCCATCAAATACTGCTCTCGCTGTGGTAATCACGTCAGTTTCAGGATCCCGCCCGGTGAAACACTGTGCCGCCATGTCTGCGATCAATGCCAGACTGTACATTACCAGAATCCCAAACTTATCGTTGGCTGCATTCCAGACTGGCAAGGCAGCATCCTGTTATGCCGTAGAGCCATCGAGCCTCGTTCAGGTTACTGGACTTTGCCAGCAGGATTCATGGAAAACCGGGAAACCACATCGGAAGGAGCCTTAAGGGAAACCTTTGAAGAAACAGGGGCCCAGGTTGAAATCGGCCCGCTTTTCAGTCTCTTTAACCTTGCCCACCTCAACCAGGTGCACCTGTTTTACCGAGCCAGCCTTGTTGCACCTGTTTTTGGACCCACGGCAGAGAGCACAGAAGTACTTCTTTTCGAAGAAGCGCATATTCCATGGGAAGAACTGGCATTCGCAAGCGTTCGTGAAACACTGGGCCGATATTTTGATGATCGCCGTGCAAACCGGAACACCCTGCACCAGATCGATCTTGACCCAGTGCAGGAATCCCGTGCAAAATCCCTCAATTCAAGAGCAACCGGTTGAACTTCCTGATAAAACCTGCAGGATCCTCAAGCTGCCCTCCTTCGCTCAACAGGGCCTGATCATGAATGACGCTGGCAAAATCCGCAACATCCTCCCCTTGTGCAAGCTCAAAACGTTTAATCAAAGGATGATCAGGGTTAATTTCAAGATGAGGTTTTGAGGCTGAAACCTCCTGGCCTGCAGCCTTGAGCAACCGTTCAAGATGCGCGCCCATTTCATGCTCATCTGCCACCAGGCACGCAGCTGATTCAGTCAGCCTGCGGCTAATCCGCACCGAACGCACCTGATCCTTTAAGGCCTCTCCCAGTTTCTCGGTCAGGGCCTTGTATCGATCCCCTTCTCCCTGTTCAGGCTCTGATGCTGAGGCATCCAGCTCCCCTTTCGTTACGGACTGAAGGGTTTTCCCCTTGTACTCAGTCAGATGGGCAACCAGCCACTCATCGACACGATCTGTCAACAACAGCACTTCAATGCCCTTTTTACGGAACACCTCCAGATGCGGGCTGTTTTTTGCAGCCAGGAAACTGTCAGCCGTTACGTAATAAATCTTTTCCTGCCCCTCAATCATCCTGGAAAGATAATCATCAAGCGACACAACCTGTTCCTGGGTATCCTGCCTGGTACTGGCAAAACGCAGCAAGGATGCAATTTTTTCCCGGTTACCAAAATCCTCACCGACCCCTTCCTTCAAAACCTGCCCAAACTGTGACCAGAAGGTATTGTAACGGTCGTCTTTGGACTCGCTAAGCTCTTCAATCAATCCCAGAATACGTTTGACACAGGCGGCACGAATGGCATCAATATCACTATTGGCCTGCAATATTTCACGTGAAATATTCAGCGGCAAATCCTGTGCGTCAATAATTCCACGAACGAAACGCAAATAGTGGGGCAAAAGGCTTTCTGCATCATCCATAATAAAGACACGGCGGACATAAAGCTTGAGTCCGCGTTGGTGATCCCTGTCCCATAAATCAAAAGGTGCGCGCGAAGGGATAAACAGAAGCGAAGTATAATTCTGGCGTCCCTCCACATGATTGTGGGCATAAACAAGAGGGGCATCCGAATCATGTGCGATTCGCTTGTAGAACTCATGGTACTGTTCTTCCGTAATTTCCTGCCTTGGTTTTGCCCACAGGGCCCCAGCCTGGTTGACTGTCTCGGATTCCGCCTTGCCTTCCTCAATAAGCCGCACCGGCAAACCGATGTGATCAGAATACTTGCGTATCAGTGTCTTCAGTCGGTAGCCATCGCAGTATTCAGCATGCTCATCACGCAGATGTAAAACGATTTCCGTACCTCTTTCAGGTCGATCAACATTTTCAAGGGTATAATCCCCTTCTCCTGCAGATTCCCATCTCACCCCTTCTTCACTGGATTTTCCAGCCCTACGGGTAAAAAGGGTAACTCGATCAGCGACAATGAAGGAAGAATAAAACCCAACCCCGAACTGTCCGATAAGATTCATGTCCTTTGTGGCTTCGCCACTCATTGCTTCAATGAAGCGTCGGGTTCCTGATCGGGCTATTGTCCCAATGTTTTCGACGACCTCATCACGCGACATGCCTATACCATTATCACGGACTGAAAGCGTGCGAGTTTTTTCGTTCCAAGTGACCGTCACGGCAAGTTCAGGGTCATTTTCATAGAGCTTTGCATCTGTCAAGGCTTCAAACTTCAGCTTGTCACAGGCATCTGAAGCATTCGAAATCAGTTCCCGCAAAAAAATTTCGCTATGGCTGTAAAGAGAATGTATCATCAGACGTAGCAATTCCTTGATTTCAGCCTGAAATCCGAGTGTCTCCTTACGTGTTTCAACAGTCATTACCTTTTCTCCTTGACAATTTCATACATTTTGCCGGTTTGGCACCAACGACTATATGGTGACTAAATCCAGGCATTCAAGCCAATAGGCGTTAGAAAAATGTTAAACTGACTAATAACTAGACTATCGATAGCTTGTCCCGGCCCATGTCCATGCAGAACCTTTCCAAGCTGCCCGACACCTTGCACGAACTCATTCCTGCTGCAGGCATTGAGCAGTTTGATCTTGCCTGGCAATTTATCCAGCCTACCTACCAGGGACATGATCGTTTGCCTGGCATACCCCTTAACCTGCACGCCCTTAATGTTGCCACAATCATTGCTGAAATGCATATGGACATTAACACGACCATTGCTGCCATCATGCAGTGGGCTCCCGATTTTATTGATATGGACAAGCTGGACATCAGACTGGCTCCAGACGTAATGCAATTGGTACAGGGTGTTGCAAGGATGCGCCCCATAGAACAGTTCCATGCCATTGACGCATCGCGGGAACGTGAAAGCCGTCACCAGGCCGAATCATTCCGTCAGATGTTACTGGCCATGACGGAAGATATCCGGGTAGTTATCATCAAGCTCGCGGACAGAACAGCCCTCCTGCGCACGGCAGATCTGATTAAGCCGGATACAGCCCGGACCCTGGCTGAAGAAGTCATGGATATCCACGCCCCTCTGGCCAACCGTCTGGGTATCTGGCAAATCAAGTGGGAACTGGAAGATCGGGCCTTTCATATCCTGGAACCTGAGCGTTACCTTGCCATTGCAAAACTCCTCGAGGAGAGCAACGAAGAACGAATGCAGGCTATTGACGGCATATTGAGTGCCCTTAAGAATAAATTTGATGAGGCAAACATCAAAGCTTCCCTATCAGGCCGCCCCAAGCATATCATGAGCATCATTCGGAAGATGACGCGTAAACACAAGACCTTTGAACAGATTTATGATGTCAGGGCCGTTCGGGTCCAGGTTGCTACGGTAGCTGACTGTTATGCAGCACTTGGATTAATCCATTCATTATGGCTCCCCATACCAGGCGAGTTCGATGATTACATTGCCCACCCCAAAAGTAATAATTACCGTGCCCTGCACACGGCAGTCATCGGTCCGCAAAACCGTGCAGTGGAAATCCAGATCTGTACCCATGAAATGTACCAGGAGGCTGAATATGGCGTGGCATCTCACTGGCGCTACAAGGAAGGCACCAAAGTCGCACCTGGAGATGAACAGATTGCCTGGGTCCGCCAGATCCTGCGCTGGAAAGATGATTTAAATGAAAGTGGGTTAAGTCTAAAGGAACATTTCAAGCATGCCCTATTTCAGGATAAGGTGTATGTTCTAAGCCCGCTCGGAAAAGTCATTGATCTCCCGCAGGGAGCAACCCCCATAGACTTTGCCTATGCCCTGCATTCCTCATTGGGGCATCGGTGCCGGGGGGCCTTGGTCGATGGGATGATTGTTCCCCTCAACACCCCTTTGTCCACAGGTCAGCGAGTTGAAATACTGACTAACAGGCAACCGTCACCTAGCCGTGACTGGCTTAACCCATCACTGGGATATCTGATGACAACCCGTGCCAGGACGCGGGTCAGGCAATGGTTCAGACAACAGGATTTTACGGCCGATGCGTCAAACGGGCGAAATATGCTTGAAAAGGAACTGACCAGGCTTGCCTCTGCAATGGCCCATGAACGAATTGCACAAAACCTGGGATATTCACGTAATGAGGAACTATATGCAGCGATTGGACGAAACGAAGTCACCCTGACCCAGATCCAGCATGTTATCGCTCCCTCTGAAACCTTCAACCCACAACTGGTACTCCGTCCGAAAAGCTCAACCCAGAGTTCAGGTATCCTGCTAGAAGGGGAAGGCAACCTGCTTACCCAGATAGCAGGCTGCTGCAAGCCGGTACCACCTGATGCCATTGCGGGATTTGTCACTCTAGGCCGTGGTGCCAGTATCCACCGGATAAACTGCCCCACTTTTACGCGCCTTAAAGCTAAGAATCCTGATCGGGTATTACAGGCAGACTGGGGAAGCAGTCAGAATGTTTTTTACGCCAGTGATATCGAAATCCATGCCCATAACCAGGATGACCTGATAACCCAGGTGAATGATCTTCTGCGCCGGGAAAAAATCCGCACCACGGCAATGCGCGCACTTACACGCCACGGTCAAACCTTGTTACGCTATACAGTTGAGACTATGGGAATGGAAATCATCAATCGCCTGCAGACTGAACTCGAGAGTATCCCTGGCGTCTGGTCAGTCAGGCGTCGCTAGAGGATTTTGGCCATAAAAAGCGGTACACATAACCGGGAAAGGCAAAGACAAGAAAAAGACAGATTGTCACCACATAAAATTGCCAGCCCTGGTGATGTACTGGCCCCATGCTCGCTTCCAGGATTCGCCCCAAGCCACCAATGAGAAAATAAAGAACAACCAGTTCCAGAAGGAACCAGAATGGTTGCTTCCCTTTCGCAAGAGTCATGACTCCAAACAATCGATTGGTCAAAAAAGGCCAATTCGCCGCAAGAAACGCAACCAGTAACAAACTCCATGAATGTGTCAAAGCCAGACCTTAAAAAGAATGCATGATTGAATAAGTACAAAGACTCATGAGAGACTGGGGCATCAGCCCCAGCACCAGCATGGCCAAGCCATTCAAGCTCATAACCAGACGTACGTCTACCCTGGGCGCAATGGGAGCTATCTGTTTGGGTTCGTCAAAATACATGAGTTTGACAATACGTAAATAATAAAAGGCGCCAATAACAGAAAGCAGAACCGCCAGAACGGTCAACCACACATAGCCTGCCTGCAGCGCCGCCTGGAGTACGGCAAGCTTAGCATAAAACCCAACTGTCGGAGGAATACCTGCCATGGCAAACATGACCAGTAAAAGCATGAAGGCGTACCATGGATTCCGCTGGTTAAGGCCTTTAAAATCCTCGAGCATATCTGATTCGAATCCTGCCCGCGCGAGCAGAAGAATCATGCCGAAAGCACCCAGGCTCATAATAACGTAGACTGCCATATAATACATGGCTGCACTATACCCGGCTATGCTCCCGCTTAAAATACCAAGCAGTACGAATCCCATATGTGCAATAGTCGAATAGGCGAGCATGCGTTTAAAATTGGTCTGGGCAATGGCGGTCACATTTCCGACAAGAATAGATAGCACGGCCATGATGACCAGCATCTGCTGCCAGTCTGCAACCAGCCCATGCAGCCCGCCGATCAGCAGGCGCATGAAAAAAGCGAAAGCGGCAAACTTGGGAGCAGTGCCAATAAAAAGGGCAACTGGTGTAGGCGCCCCCTCATAGACATCTGGAATCCACATATGAAAAGGGACTGCCCCAATCTTGAACGCCAGTCCTGCAACTACAAAAACGAGACCAAACAGGAGTGGTGCCCCTTCAGTAACCTGTCCACTATCTATCACTGAAGCCACTTTTGCTATGTCCAGCGAACCCGTCACCCCATAAAGCATGGACATGCCGTAAAGCAGAAGACCGGAAGCCAGTGCCCCAAGCACAAAATATTTCATGGCTGCTTCAGTAGCCCGGGCATTGTCGCGATCCAGGGCAATCATGGCATAAAATGATAAGGCCATCAGCTCAAGCCCAAGATAAAGAGTCAAAAAATGACCTGCTGATATCAGTACCATCATGCCTAACATGGCAAAAAGTGTCAGGACAAAATACTCACCCCTGAACAGGTTGCGGGTTTTGAGATAGGATGAGGAGTAAACAAACATGATTTCTACACTCAGGCAAATCATGAGCTTCAGAATGTCCGCCATCGCATCCCTTGTAAACATGTCGCCAAAGAGACTGACAGAAGGGCCGCTTGTACCCAGAATGCAAACCGCCGTAATAGCCACTGCTATTTGCGACATTACAAACGTCACAGAACGGTTTTCGTCGCGTATAAACAAATCCGCAATAAGTATGAAACAAATCATGCCAAGAAGAGCCATCTCCGGCAGCATCGGCATCAGGTTAGGCAGTTCAAAATTCATAGTGACCTCTTCTAGTGCAGCTTGCTCTGGAGAATGCGAGCCAACAGATTATGTGATGATACCTGTATGACATGTGTCAGGGGGAACGGATAAAGTCCCATACCCAAAACAGCTACAGCAAGCAGGCCCAACACGAGTATCTCCCGACCGTTCAGATCTTCCATGGTCGCAACAGCCTTGTTCACAACTTCCCCAAACACGACCCGTTTGTACATCCAGAGGGTATAGGCTGCACCGGTAATAAGCGTCGTCGCAGCCAGTACCGCGTACCAGAAATTGGCCTGCATCGTGGCCAGAATCACCGTAAACTCTCCGGTAAATGCAGAAGTCCCAGGAAGTCCTGCATTAGCCATGGCAAACAACATGAAAAAAGCTGCAAAGATTGGCATGCTATTGGCGATGCCGCCATAGTCCGCAATCAGACGGGAATGAAGACGGTCGTACATGACACCGATACAGAGGAACAAGGCTGCAGACACAAACCCATGCGATATCATCTGCAGGACTGCTCCTTCAAATCCCAGAAGGTTGAAAATGAACAGGCCAAGGGTTACAAACCCCATATGGGCAATGGATGAATAAGCAATAAGCTTCTTCATGTCCGTTTGCACCAGGGCAACAAAACTGATATAGATGATGGCCATCAGGGACAAAAAGATCATAACCCCTGACAGGGCATGTGCAGCATCAGGTGCAATCGGCATCGCCAAGCGAATAAAGCCATACCCTCCCATCTTCAGCATGATCGCTGCCAGCACCACTGAACCTCCTGTCGGAGCTTCAACGTGTGCATCAGGCAACCAGGTGTGCACAGGCCACATTGGCAGCTTGACAGCGAAGGCCAGAAAAAAGGAAATAAAAATCAGGATCTGGGCAGTCATGCCTAAAGGCAGGTTCTGGAAATCGGAAATTTCAAAACTGCCTGCCAGATGGTACATGTAGATGAAACTTATCAGCATCAGTAAAGAACCCAGCAGGGTATACAGAAAGAACTTGATCGTGGCATAAACCCGGTTAGGTCCACCCCAGACACCGATAATGATGAACATCGGGATCAGCTGTGCTTCCCAGAACACATAGAACAGCATCGCATCCAGGGCAGCGAACACACCAATCATCACTCCGGAAAGGATAAGAAATGAAGCCATGTACTGCGCAACCTTCTTCTGGATGACTTGCCACCCTGCAATCACCACCAGCACCGTTGTAAAGCTGGTAAGCAGAATCAGCAAAACGGAAATCCCATCCACACCAAGATGATAGTTAATATTAAATGCTGGAATCCAGGATGAGAACTCCTCAAACTGCATCCCTGACTGGGTAGCATTAAACCCGGTATACAAGGGTAAAGTCACCAGAAATCCAGCAAGGGCACCAACCAACGCAAGCCAGCGTGAAAATCCAGGTGAAGAATCGCGTCCGGTAAGGAGAACCAGAACGCCTGCAGCGATCGGCACCCAGATAGCCAGACTCAGTAGAGGTAGTCCATCAAACATAATCATCCCAGAATTTTATTGTCAATCGTCAAACCGGTTTTAGTTATGTACAAACCAGCTAATCAGTGCAAACACGCCAATGATCATGGCAAATGCATAGTGATAAATATATCCAGACTGGACCAGTCGCATGATCCGGGAACCTAGCGACACTACACGGGCAGTACCATTGACGAAAAAATCATCAATCACCGATACATCTCCATACTGCCATAACGCTTTGCCGAGCCGGCGTGCCCCCCCTGCAAAAAACCAGTCATTGAATTCATCAAAGCCATATTTATGATCAAGTATGGTATAAATCCACCCGGATTTTTTCTGTATGACTGCTGGTAAAGCAGTATTTACGATATAGAGATACCAGGCAGTAGCAATTCCGGCAATTGCAATCCAGAAAGGCAAGGCCGTTACCCCTTCCCAAATGAATCCGCCTATCCCGTCGAAATGTGAGCCCATTACAGCCAGCACGTTGTTTGAAGGAGCAACATAGATGGAGTTCCCAAAAAAATGGCCAAACAGCATGGGTTGAATAAATACAAAACCTGCAAAAAAACTGGGGATGGCCAGCATCACGAGTGGCAGCGTCACCACCCATGGAGATTCATGCAAATGCTCCTGGGTATGGTGATCCATCCGTCCTTTGCCATGGAAAGTCATGAACAGCATTCTAAACGTATAAAGGGCGGTTACGAATACCCCGGACAGCACGGCAAAATATGCGAAACCTGCACCTGGGGTGGTCGATAGCGAGACCGCTTCAATAATGGTGTCTTTCGAGAAAAAACCTGCAAAAGGTGGGATACCGCACAATGCAAGCGATCCAATCACGAATGTCCAGTAAGTGACAGGCATGTATTTTCTCAAACCGCCCATTTTCCTCATGTCCTGCTCATGATGCATGGCAATAATGACGGAACCGGCAGCCAGGAATAGAAGCGCCTTGAAAAAGGCATGGGTCATAAGATGAAAAATAGCGACCGGATAAGCTGAAGCGCCCAATGCCACCGTCATGTAACCCAGCTGCGACAGGGTTGAATAAGCAATCACCCGCTTGATATCGAACTGGATTACTCCGAGAAAACCCATAAACAAGGCAGTAATACCGCCGATTACAAGTACAACGGAACGGGCAGTCTGGGACAGTTCAAACAGGGGCGACATGCGGGCCACCATGAATATGCCCGCTGTAACCATGGTTGCAGCATGGATCAAGGCCGAAATAGGGGTTGGACCTTCCATTGAATCAGGTAACCAGACATGAAGCGGAAACTGCGCGGATTTTCCCATTGCTCCTACAAAAAGCAGGATGCAGATCACTGACATGACGTTCCACGGATCACCGGGAATCAATGAAACAGTCTGAGCCGCCATACTTTGAGCCTGACCAAAAACCTGTCCATAATCAAGACTATGAAATGTTGAAAGAACTAGGCCGATGCCCAGTAAAAAACCAAAATCTCCCACCCGGTTTACAAGAAAAGCTTTAAGATTGGCATAAATGGCACTTTGTTTTGTATACCAGAAACCAATCAAAAGATAGGAAACCAACCCGACTGCTTCCCAACCGAAAAAGAGCTGCATGAAATTGTTGCTCATGACGAGCATGAGCATCGAAAAGGTAAAAAGCGAAATATAGCTGAAAAAACGCTGATAGCCCGGATCATCGGCCATATAACCAATCGTGTAGATATGGACCATGAGAGAAACGAAGGTTACAACCACCATCATCATCGCTGACAGGGGATCAATGAGAAAACCGACCTGGAGCTTGAGGCTTCCGATCTGCATCCATTGATATACCGTTCCATTGAAGGTATGGCCATGTAGAACACTGTTCAGGATAAACAAGGAACCAGCCAAGGAAATGGCGACACCCAGAATGGTCACGAGGTGACTACCAGTTCGGCCAATGAGACGGCCCAGGAATCCGGCCAGAATCGCTCCAGCCATGGGTGCCAGAGGCACAAGCAAATAAAGGTTCTGCATATCAATCATGTTTGGCTACCATTATCCCTATTCCGGCAATGCCGGATTATTATCAGCCCTTCAGGTTATCAAGATCGTCCACGTTAATGGTCTTCAGATTACGGAACAGCACCACCAGAATGGCAAGCCCGATTGCCGATTCTGCGGCGGCCACAGTGAGGATGAAAAAAACAAATATCTGCCCTGATATGTCGCCCAGATAATGCGAGAAGGCGATGAAATTGATATTCACAGCCAACAGCATGAGTTCAATGGCCATAAGCAGGATAATGACATTCTTCCTGTTCAGGAAAATACCAATCACACTGATGGCAAACAGCAAGGCACCCAGGATCAAGTAGTTTGATAACGGCATCTCCTATCCTTTCGCTTCAGTCACGGGAGGGGATTTTTCGACATCCATCTTGACAATGCGTAAACGGGTTGAGCGATCTACATGAATCTGCTGGCCTGGATTCTGGTACTTGGTTCCGCGCCGGCGCCTCATGGTCAGGGTAATCGCTGCCACAATCGCAACAAGTAAAATAACCGCTGCCAGTTCAAACGGATAGACATAGGTGGTATAAAGCTGCATGCCCAGTTCAGCCGTATTGGAATAACCAGGGCCATGCGCGACAGGTTGTGAAAAATGATCCAGGCCGAAATTCCTTGATCCAAGCACCAGGATCATCTCCACAACGAGCAGCAAGGCAATTAGCCCTCCAAGTGGAAGATAACTCCAGAACCCCTCACGCAGCCTGGCCAGATTGATATCCAGCATCATGACCACAAATAGAAAAAGCACCATGACTGCACCCACATAAACCAGTACCAGGGTTATGGCCAGAAATTCTGCCTCAAGCATCATCCAAATTCCCGAGGCCGTAAAAAAGGACAGCACGAGAAACAAGGCTGACTGTACCGGGTTGCGAATGGTAATAACCGCAGTCGCAGACAGCAATAATACAGTCGAGAAAAAATAAAATACGCCAGTTTCAAATGTCATAATCTTGTCTTCTGCCTGTTAACGGTATGGGGCATCTTTTGTCCGATCGAGGGCAATCTGTGCTTCATATTTATCTCCGATTGCAAGCAACATCGGTTTTGTATAATACAGATCACTATGTTTTTCACCATGGTAATCAAAGATATTGGTCTCAACAATTGAATCTACCGGGCAGGATTCTTCGCAAAATCCACAAAAAATGCATTTACTCAGATCAATATCGTAACGGGTAGTACGTCGACTACCATCTGAGCGCTGCTCTGACTCAATCGTAATAGCCATAGCTGGACAGACTGCTTCGCAAAGCTTGCAGGCAATACAGCGTTCCTCACCATTTGGATAACGCCTCAGTGCATGCAAACCCCGGAATCGTGGAGATAAGGGCGTCCGTTCTTCAGGGAACTGGACGGTAATTTTTCGGGCGAAAAGGTAGCGCCCGGTAACAGCAAGTCCCTTGAGCATTTCAATTAAAAACCAGCTGTTAACAAATGATTTGAAACGTTTCATAACAACTCCTCACCCACCCTAATGTACGAGATATCCGAAGCGGGTCTGCATGATCGCACCAATGACCACAAGCCATACCAGCGTCACAGGAATAAAAACTTTCCATCCAAGACGCATGATTTGATCATAGCGATATCTTGGAAAAGTGGCGCGTAACCATAAAAACATGAATAACACGCAGGCGACTTTACTTACCAGCCAGAACAAGGGCGGCAGATAGGTAAAAGGAACCACATTAAAGGGGGCTGCCCAGCCTCCGAGGAACATGATGACAGCAAGGGTGGAAACCAGAATCATGTTGGCATATTCAGCAAGAAAAAATACCGCAAAAGCCATACCGGAATATTCAACATGAAAACCGGCGACGATTTCAGATTCACCTTCGGCAACATCAAAAGGAGCCCGGTTGGTTTCCGCCACAGCCGCAATGAAATAAACAATAAACATGGGTAAAAGCGGCAACCAGTACCAGTACAGGATTCCCCCCTTCTGGCCATTGACAATATCTACCAGATTCAGGGAGCCAGCAGCCATCAGGACCCCTACCAAGGCGAAACCCATGGCGATCTCATACGACACAATCTGAGCGGCTGAACGTAGGCTCCCCAAAAAAGCATATTTCGAATTTGAAGCCCATCCGGCGATAATCACCCCATAAACTCCCATGGAGGTAATCGCCATGATAAAAAGCAGTCCTGCATTAACATTTGCCAGCACAAGTCCCGGAGAGAACGGAATCACTGCCCAGGCAACCAGAGCTGGCGCAATCGATAAGACCGGGGCCAAAACAAAAAGAAAACGGCTTGAACCGGCAGGAATGATGATTTCCTTGACCAAAAGCTTGAGCGTATCAGCAAACGGTTGAAATAAGCCTAAAGGGCCTACCCGATTGGGGCCGATTCGCAATTGCATGTATCCGATAACCTTGCGCTCGGCCAAGGTAAGATAAGCCACGCAAAGAATCAAAGGTACCACAATGACAAGAATTTTCACCAGTGTCCAGACCGGTAAAAAGGCAGATCCCATTAATTCCTGTAACGACGTCATCTATCCGACCTATCTAAAAATGTTAGGTTTATTCTTCCCGCCGACTGACGGTAATTTCACCAAATGGGGCATGTAACGCCATCGTGGCATTAAGTGCCTGGGAAACCCTTACACATCGGGACGGGATTCCTTCATCAATCCCCACTACAAGTTGTGCCGAGCCATCCTTTTGTACCACTTCTGCAATATCACCTGCTTTCAGGGCGAGGGAACAAGCAGTGCTCTCATTCATCCAGATCTGGTTAGCTCTTCTGGCTTCCTGAGTCTTTTGCAGGGAGTCTGCGCGACGTACGATACAGTCACAGGCATACATGGGTACATCACCGATACGGACCAGGCCTTCATTTTCACCTGCCCAGGCTATATCAACGGAACCTTTATTGCTGAAAAGCGCTTCCGGATGCCACTCGCTACCAGAAATCTCATGACGAACACTTTCGCTCGACTCATATTCAAAACCATCAATTTCAAGGAGGTTTGCCAGCACCCGTATCACTTTCCATGCTGGACGGGTATCAGAGTATGGTTTAACTACCGCATTGAAAGCTTGCAGCTGTCCAGTCATGCTGATAAACGCACCAGACGTTTCAGAAAACGGAGAAACAGGCAAAACCACATCAGCCGGATCATTCTCTCCGGGAACATAGGGCGTCAATCTAATCACCATGTCTGCAGAAGCCAGCGCATGCATGGCTAAACCTGCATCAGCAAAATCCAGTCCTGGTTCGGCATGCAGCAGCACATAAGCCCGAAGATGGGCATCAAGCATGTTCACGGCATTCAGGCCAGTATTGACGGCAACGCCCAAAGGGCCATGATGGGGAGTTGCGCCGGCAACCTCGCATCCAACAGGATTGGCGCCAACTGGAAGGATACCAAGTATCGCACCACTTAAGATGGCGATTTCATTTGCCAGGCTTCGCAGGGCTGAATACTCGGGATGAGTAATGGCCAAGGCTCCCAGAAAAATGGCCTGGGAGCTCCGCAGCGCAAGATTTTCGGCAATAGCCCATGCCTCCTTGCTGATCACCAATGATGCAACATGTTCCCTTATGCCCTCTGCAAGGGGCACTTTTCTGATTTCAGATAAGGCCTTTGTTACCTCAGCCAGGGTATGGACGAGACGATCCGGTGCCACGATGGCAGAGGCGGATACAGGCACAAGAAGATCCTCATCTACAGGGTTGACCTGCATCAATCTGCCACCTGCCTTGACCACGTCACGTATGCGATGGGCAAGCAAAGGCTGTTCGCGGCGTATGAGGCTTCCTACCAGAAGCACACCATCCAGTGAGGAGACCTTTTCAACAGGCATACCCAGCCAGGAAACAGCCGAATCCGTATCCAGGTTAAAATCAGTCTGGCGCAATCTTGAGTCAATATTGGGAGTACCAAATCCCCGCATCAGTTTCTGGATAAGATAGGCTTCTTCAAGGGTAGACTGGGGAGAGATGAGGGCTCCTACTGATTTCGCACCATGTGTTTCCCGAATATCCTTCAATCCATGAACAACATAATCGAGTGCTTCAGGCCAATCTACAACCTGCCATTTTCCGTCCTGGCGTATCATCGGTGACTTCAGCCGTTCGTCACTATTTAATCCTTCATAGCCAAAACGATCGCGATCGGAAAGCCAGCACTCGTTAATTGATTCATTTTCGCGAGGCAATACGCGCATTACATGATTCTGTTTGACATGCAAGGTCAAATTGGAGCCCAAGGCATCATGCGGGGAAATCCCCGGACGCCTGACCAGTTCCCAGGTACGGGCTGTATAACGAAAAGGCTTGCTGGTCAATGCCCCAACCGGACACAGATCAACAATATTACCAGAGAGCTCGGAGCCAACAACCTTCTGGACATAAGTGCCAATCCTTGAGTGTTCGCCTCTCCCAGTCATGCCGAGTTCCATGATCCCGCTAATTTCCTCACCAAACCGGACACACCGGGTGCAATAGATGCAACGTGTCATATCAGTCGATATGAGCGGGCCCAGATTCTCGTCGGACAAAACCCGCTTGGCTTCAATATACCGTGAGGCTGGCGCTCCATAACCCACAGCCAGATCCTGCAGCTCACATTCCCCCCCCTGATCACAAATTGGACAGTCAAGAGGGTGGTTAATGAGAAGAAATTCCATTACCCCCTGCTGTGCTTTAACAGCCATCGCGGACTGGGTAGTGATCTTCATGCCATCCAGTACCGGTGTAGCACAAGCGGGCAGAGGCTTTCTATTGTTCTCCACTTGGACAAGACACATGCGGCAGTTCGCCGCGACTGACAATTTCTTGTGATAGCAAAACCGCGGAATATAAATACCGAGCCTGTCGGCAGCATCGATGATGCTGCTGCCGTCTTCAACCTCCAGTTTTTTTCCGTTTATCTCAATATTAGCCATAGTTTTTACAGCGCAATGTGCGCATCCTTTCCTTGCCTTGCCTTGCTTCAGACCATACACTTTCCATGCGCAATATGGTATTCGAATTCGTCACGGAAATGCTTGATAAAACTGATGACTGGAGTTGCCGCCGCATCACCGAGTCCGCATATTGTACGGCCGCTGATGTTCTTGCCAACATCCACTAAAAGATCCAGATCTTCCTGCCGACCTTGCCCATGCTCGATTCGATGCACTACCCGATATAACCAGCCAGTACCTTCACGGCAAGGCGTACACTGGCCACACGATTCCTCAAAATAAAAATAAGCAAGCCTTTCAAGTGCCCGCACCATGCATACCGTATCATCCATGATAATGACTGAGCCTGCACCAAGGCTGGATCCTGCCTTGGCAATGGAATCATAATCCAGCGTACAGTCCATCATCACCTCTCCAGGCAAAACAGGCACAGATGAGCCGCCTGGAATGCACGCCTTGAACTTTCTTCCGTTTTTCATTCCTCCCGCCATTTCCAGCAGCTCGGAGAACGGAGTTCCCATGCGAACCTCATAGTTTCCTGGACGACTGACATGTCCAGAAACCGAAAAGATTTTGGTCCCGCCATTGTTCAGCTTACCCAGCTCAAGGAAAGCCCGGCCGCCATGACGCATAATCCAGGGAATACAGGCATAGGTCTCGGTATTATTGACATTGGTAGGTTTACCATACAGGCCAAAACTTGCAGAAAAGGGAGGTTTAAATCGAGGCTGACCTTTTTTCCCTTCAATGGATTCGATAAGGGCTGTTTCTTCTCCACAGATATAAGCACCAAATCCCATATGATTATAAAGGTGGAATGAAAAACCACTACCCAATATGTCATCGCCCAGCAACCCTGCGTCATAAGCCTCCTGCAAGGCTTCTTCGCAACGATCGTAATCCTCTCGAATCTCCCCATGGATATAGTTATAACCTCGGCTGGCCCCCAAAGCATAACCGGATATCACCATACCTTCTATGAGCTGGTGGGGGTTATAGCGCAGAATATCCCGATCCTTGAATGTCCCCGGCTCACCCTCATCAGAGTTACAGACAACATATCTTTCTACAGGGAGAGTTCTCGGCATAAAGCTCCACTTGAGGCCAGTAGGAAACCCGGCACCCCCGCGGCCCCTCAAGGCCGATTCCTTCACTTCAGAAATAATTTTTTCTTGAGGAATTTTTTCCGCAAGAATCTTGCGCAGCATCTCATACCCACCTGTACTTTCATACGTCTTGAGTGTCCAGGGTTTGTCAAGATGCAGCGAATGAAGAATAACCTCGTTTGCCATAATCATCAGTCCAGTTGGGCGAGGAATTTATCCACCTCGTCCGGAGTCATGAGGGAGTGCATCTTACGATTGTTCACGATGAAACAGGGTGCGTCTCCACAGGCCCCGAAACACTCACCTTCCTTAAGGGTAAAACGTCCATCTGGCGTCGTTTCCCCGAAATTGATACCTAGCCGTTTTTTTAGATATTCGGCCGTTTCCATCGCTCCACCCAAAGAACAGGGAAGATTCGTACACAGCGTAATCTTGTATTTTCCAACCGGTTTGAGATCATACATGTTGTAAAAACTGGCAACTTCATATACCGCAATAGTGGGCATGCCAAGATAAGCGGCCACATCATCCATATCAGGTGTGTCTATCCACCCCTTTTCTTCCTGGACAAAACGCAAGGCAGCCATCACTGCGGACTGTTGCTGATTAACCGGATATTTAGCAATTTCCCGATCAATTTGCTGTTTCAATTGCTCGCTCAACATTATCGATCAATCTCCCCGAAAACGATGTCCTGCGTGCCGATGATAGCCACAACATCAGCAATCATGTGTCCCCGTGACATTTCATCAAGCGCGGCAAGATGTGCATAACCCGGTGCCCGAATTTTTAACCGGTAGGGCATATTCGCCCCATCAGAAACAAGATAAATTCCAAATTCCCCCTTTGGGTGTTCCACAGCAGCATAAGCTTCTCCTGCCGGAATATGGAAACCCTCGGTGAACAGTTTGAAGTGATGGATCAGTTCTTCCATGTTTTCCTTCAGTTCTACCCGGGTAGGTGCGGCGAATTTGTGATTGCCCGTAATTACAGGGCCAGGGTTTTTTCGCAGCCAGCCGATGCACTGACGGATAATCCGGTTGCTTTGCCGCATTTCTTCAATACGCACAAGATAACGGTCATAGCAGTCACCATTAACTCCAACAGGAATATCGAAATCAAGATCAGCATATACTTCATAAGGTTGTTTCTTACGCAAATCCCACTCAACGCCTGAACCACGTAACATCGGACCGGTAAACCCCAAGGCCTTGGCCCGTTCTGGAGTAACCACCCCAATTCCAACCGTCCGCTGCTTCCAGATCCTGTTATCGGTTAAAAGGGCTTCATATTCATCAACATAGACTGGAAAGCGTTGCGTGAAATCCTCAATGAAATCAAGCAGTGAACCTGAACGGTTTGCATTCATTCGCCTGATTGCGCCAGCATTATGAATTTTTGAGGCCGTATATTGCGGCATGGTGTCAGGCAAATCCCGGTAAACTCCTCCTGGACGGTAATATGCAGCATGCAGCCGTGCGCCAGATACGGATTCATACATATCCATCAGGTCTTCACGTTCACGGAAGCAGTAAAGAAAAACAGTCATGGCACCAATATCCAGACCGTGACTGCCCAGCCATAACAAATGATTTAACAAACGGGTGATTTCATCAAACATGACCCGGATATACTGTGCCCTGACCGGCACCTCCAGTCCCAGCAGTTTCTCAATGGCCATGACATATGCATGTTCATTGCTCATCATGGACACATAATCCAATCTATCCATATAGGGTACTGACTGAATATAGGTCTTATACTCTGCAAGTTTCTCCGTAGCCCGATGCAAAAGGCCTATGTGCGGATCAGCACGTTCAATGACCTCTCCATCAAGCTCGAGAACCAGGCGCAACACGCCATGTGCGGCTGGATGCTGGGGTCCAAAATTCATAGTGTAATTGCGTATTTCAGCCACGGTATGTCTCCTCACGGATAACCCGTGGTACCAGTACCCGCTCTTCGATGGTAACAGGCTGATAAATGACTCTCCCCTGCTCAGGGTCATAACGCATTTCTACATTACCAGAAAGAGGGAAGTCCTTGCGAAAAGGATGGCCTACAAAGCCATAATCGGTCAGGATGCGCCGTAGATCAGGATGTCCATCAAATAATATTCCGAAAAGATCAAAAGCTTCCCGTTCATACCAGTTAGCCGAAGGCCAGACCTCCACGACAGAAGGAATCACCGGAAAATCATCGTCCTGGGCAAAAGTACGCACCCGAAGCCGGATATTATGTGAAATGGAAAGAAGCTGCATGACCACTGCAAACCTGTTTCCTTCCCAACCTCCATCACCATAATCCTGATAATCCACGCCACACAAATCAATCATCTGCTCAAATCCCAGCACATCACGCAGAACATGAGCCACATCAATCCAGTCCGTCGCTTTCACAATCAATGTCAATTCACCAACATGAGCAATAAGTTCTGCAACCTTGTTGCCAAGAGTAGCCTCAAGACGTGCAGAAAGGGCATCCGATGCAACATTCATCGTTCAAAAACTCCTTAGCGGGCAATAGTGTTCGTACGCTTTATCTTGTTTTGAAGCTGTATGATGCCGTATAGCAATGCCTCAGCAGTTGGAGGACAACCTGGAACATAGACATCGACAGGAACGATCCGGTCACAACCCCGCACAACAGAATACGAATAATGATAATAACCACCACCATTCGCACATGAACCCATCGAAATCACCCAGCGAGGTTCAGCCATCTGATCATAAACCTTGCGTAACGCAGGGGCCATCTTGTTGACGAGCGTGCCTGCGACTATCATCACATCCGACTGACGTGGACTTGGTCTAAATACAATCCCGAAACGATCCAGATCATAGCGCGAGGCCCCTGCATGCATCATTTCAACAGCACAGCAGGCCAGCCCGAAGGTCATGGGCCACATTGATCCAGTCCGGGTCCAGTTAATAATTTTATCTGCAGTGGTAGTAATGAAACCTTTTTCTAAAACGCCTTCTATTCCCATTCTAGCGCCCCCTTCTTCCATTCATAAACAAATCCGACCACAAGAATGCCAAGAAACAGCATCATGGACAGGAATCCGAAAAGGCCGATTTTGCGTAACATCACAGCCCAGGGAAACAGGAAAGCAATTTCAAGATCAAACAGGATGAACAGGATGGCAACAAGATAGTAGCGCACATCAAACTTCATGCGCGCATCCTCAAAAGCCTCGAATCCGCATTCGTACGGGGATAGTTTTTCACTATCAGGCTTATTGGGAGCAATAAATTTACCAGCAAGTATCAGAACCGCACCGAGTCCAATACCGACTACAAGAAACATAAGAACAGGAAAATAGTTTCCTAGCATGATTTTTTTCCATTCCTTGAAGCAGAGATAAGCACCTGCACAACAGCCAGGTCATACCCTACCCATTTAAGGTCACGTCCTGCATGTATGGTGCCGACGATGAGACTCGAACTCATACGGCTTTCGCCACCGCCCCCTCAAGACGGCGTGTCTACCAATTCCACCACGTCGGCTACATCCTGCGGCAATTCATGCAATCAGCGCCACAGACAACAAACCATCATGCCACACAAAAACATCCTACTTGGGAATATCCTGGCTTGCCGGATTTGACCCTGGATTTCCCGAATTGTTCACTGCACCCGGAGCGCCAGTCGGAGGGGCACTTACCGGAATGTTCGGTATTACTGCCTTGGATATGTTGGGGGCAATCTGTATGGCTTGCCGATGCTGATGGGCACTAATCCAGGCCAATGCAAGACTCACGGCAAAAAAAATTGCCGCCAGCACGGAAGTCGTCCGGCTCAGAAAATTTGCCGATCCTGCAGCACCAAATACGCTGCCTGAGGCACCGCTGCCAAAGGCTGCACCCATATCGGCACCCTTGCCATGCTGCAGCAGAATCAGCGCAATGACGGCTACCGCTACCAGCACATAAACTATCCAGAGCAATAATTCCATATCACTTTTCTATCCGTTTGCTGCCCTGATGATGGCAGCAAACGCTTTCGCATTCAAAGAAGCCCCACCCACGAGCACACCATCCACATTCTCAATTGAAAACAGGGCTGGCGCGATTTCAGATCGCACACTGCCACCATATAAAAGCCTGCTATTTCCCACCCGGTTTCGCATCTTTGCAAGCATACTTGCCACATCCTCTGCGCTGGGCGTCTGGCCACTACCTATTGCCCAGATGGGTTCATATGCAAAACAGCAGCAATCAAGCCGATCAGCCAATTGCTCTGCAACAGCTTCGATTTGAGCTTCAATCGCCTTCCAGGCACGCTCCTGCTTTCGGGCATGATCCGTTTCACCAACGCAGATGATGGGAACCATACCGGAATCCAGCACTGCTTCAGCTTTCCTGGCCACCAAAGCATCATCTTCGCCCAATGAGGCACGCCGTTCGGAATGTCCAACAATAACCATTGAGCATCCTGTTTCCACCAGCATACGTGCCGAACATTCACCTGTATGCGCTCCATCCTGATGGGAACTGACATCCTGGGCAGCCAAAAACAGGCCGCTACCTCTCAAAAGTCTGGCCACCTGATCAAGGTAGACCGCAGGCGGAGCAATCAGGACATCACATCCGGATGGAGCAGGTTTCAATTCAAGAAAAAGATTCTGCAGGAGTAACTCGTTACTGGCAAATGAGCCATGCATTTTCCAGTTACCCACAACAATCTTCTTTTTCACTTTTTATTTTCGCCCACAAACTCCAAATTCTACCGGAGAAGCCGAGTACGGGTCAATCGCCACCAAATCCCACTCCTATAACCCGAAGCCCGCCTCCCTGTCCTTGTACCACAGTCGGGCTGGATTATATGCTGATTTCACTTGCACCGCCACATGAATCAGGTAATCCTCTAGCCTCATGTCACAAATAATTCATGCTTTCAGAGCCTTAAATTTCATGCAGGGCGGTGCAAATTTTGCACGTGTTTGAATATAATGTGAAGTCGTGCGCCTAAAGATGCGCCTTATTCAGTTAATAAGTTTTATGACCAGACAAAATCCGGATGCACAGCTAAGACATCAGCGTCTTATTGATTTCGCCTTTCGCGAAACAACCCACTTTTTTGCATTTCTTGTCTTTGCTCTGCTGATAGGCATCATTCTTTCCCTTGTTTATGGTAGCTTACCAAGCCTCAAACAGTTTGGATTTCATTTTTTTATCTCTCCTGACCGGGATCCGGCCAGTAATAACTTCAGTGCAGTCGTTCCCATCATCGGCACACCAGTGACTTCCTGCATTGCCATGATTATCGGAATTCCCGTCAGTTTCGGTACTGCCCTCCTCCCGACTGAAATTTCTCCAGGCTGGTTAAAACGACCCCTAGGAATGGACACTCATCACACATGGTGTGCATATCCTAACCCCTTATACCCTCACCCGATCAAATCCTGCACCCGGGAATTCCGGCGCTCTGCTCAATGCAATTGCAGGCAGTCTCACCATGAGTAGCATAGCCACTTTGATTGGCACTCCCATAGGTATCCTGACTGGCACCTACCTTGCCGAATTTGGCAAGCGCGGATGGCTCGCTCCCTCTACCCGTTTCATCAACGATATCCTTCTTAGCGCCCCATTCATTGTTATCGGTCTTTTTATCTATTCCAGCGTCGTGACACGAATGCACCATTTTTCTGGATGGGCAGGAGTACTTTCACTAACCATCATCATTATTCCAGTAGTGATCCGAACGACAGAAAGCTTGCTCAATCTCGTACCAAGCAGCCTGCGTGAAGCTGCAGCAGCCCTGGCTGATCCACAATGGAAAATCACCGTCAAGATCATCTATAAAGCCTCTTCTGCAGGAATCATGACAGGCATTTTACTTGCCATTGCACGCATATCAGGCGAAACTGCACCCTTGCCATTTACCGCACTAAACAACCAGTTTATGAGCCTTGACATGAACCAGCCCATTGCCAATCTTCCTGTCACCATTTTCCCGTTCGCCATGAGCCCCTATAATAGCTGGCAGGATCTCGCCTGGCAGGGTGCCCTCATCATTACTGCTGGCGTTCTCATCCTTAACATTCTTGCCCGTGTCATTTTCCGGCAAAAAGGTAGTCATAACTAATATGTCAAAACCCAAAATTACCATCCGAGACTTGAATTTCCATTACGGCAATTATCATGCCCTGAAGTCTATCTCTCTTGAAATCCCGGAAAACAAGGTCACCGCTTTCATTGGCCCGTCAGGATGTGGAAAATCAACTCTCCTCCGAACCTTTAATCGCATGTATGCCCTGTATCCAAATCAAAAGGCAAATGGCGAAATACTGCTCGACGGGAAAAACATCCTGGATAAATCGCAGGATCTCAACCGGTTACGTGCCAAGGTTGGCATGGTTTTTCAGAAACCGACACCTTTCCCGATGTCCATATATGACAATATTGCCTTCGGGGTCAAGCTTTATGAAAAGCTCAACCGACATGAAATGCACGATCGAGTTGAATGGGCTCTCACCAAGGCCGCTCTCTGGAACGAGGTCAAGGACAAACTGAAACAGTCGGGGATGTCCCTCTCAGGTGGGCAGCAGCAAAGGCTCTGCATCGCCAGAGCCATCGCAGTCCGACCCGAAGTCGTTCTTCTCGATGAACCCACATCTGCCCTTGATCCTATCTCGACCGCTCATATTGAAGAGCTGATCACCGACCTGAAAAACGATTACACTATCGTTATCGTCACTCACAACATGCAGCAGGCAGCACGTGTGTCGGATTACACGGCTTATATATATCTTGGGGAACTCATCGAATTTGGTGATACCGATACCCTGTTTACCACACCAAGGCAAAAAGCAACGGAAGATTATATTACCGGAAAGTTCGGATAATCTTTTTCCTCAAGGCGGGCCCGGGCTTACCCGCCTGAAGGTCAAAAGAAAGAACGGACCTTGTCTTTCCAGGATTTGGTTCTCGGGCTATGACGATCTTCACCATCTTCAAAAAGGCTCGCCTCAAACTCCCGCAACAGTTTTTTCTGTTTCTCATTCAGATTCACAGGGGTTTCCACCACCAGATGAACCAGTAGATCTCCTACAGAACCACTACGAACATTACGCATTCCTTTTCCTGAAAGACGCAGGGTTCGTCCTGTCTGCGTTTCGGGGGGAACCTTCAAGCGATGGCGACCATTAAGTCCTGGCACCTCGATTTCACCTCCAAGCACGGCAACCGTGAACGACAATGGCAATTCACAATGCAAATCATCCCCTTCACGCACGAATACCGGATGCTGTTTTAATTCAACAACGACATACAGATCACCTGCAGGCCCTCCATTGATACCCGGTTCACCTTCGCCCGAAAGGCGGATACGATCCCCGTTATCAACCCCTGCCGGAATCTTGACAGCCAGGGTACGATTGGCTTTAACATGCCCCTGACCATGGCACTCAGGACAGGGCTGTTCAATTTTCTGGCCACTTCCCTGGCAATTCGGGCAGGTCTGCTGCATCGAAAAAATTCCATGCTGCATCCTTACCTGGCCAATCCCACCACAAGTCGAACACGTTACAGGGCGGCTTCCAGGTTTAGCTCCGTTCCCTTTACACGTTTCACAAACCTTATGGCTTGAGAACTTTATCGTCCGCTCTATTCCGCTTGCCGCCTCTTCAAGCGTAAGCTCAATCCCAAAACGGATGTCGGCGCCACGGTATAAATTGGAACGATTACGTCCACCTCCACCGCCAGTTCCAAACAAGTCACTGAATATATCCCCAAAAGCTTCAGAAAAACCACCAAAGCCTGAAAATCCTCCTGCACCAGTTTCCGAGCCAGAGTGGCCAAACTGATCATAAGTAGCTCGGCGTGAAGCGTCAGAAAGGACTTCATAAGCTTCCTTGACATCCTTAAACGCCTCCTCTGCTTGAGGATCATCCGGATTTCGATCCGGGTGATGTTTCATTGCCAGCTTGCGGTAAGCCTTCTTGATCTCATCTTCACTTGCATCCCGTGCAAGACCCAGTATTTCGTAATAATCACGCTTGGACATAAGCATCCATCAAATAAAATAATAAGGGCCGGATATACCGGCCGGCCCCTTGCCAGAAAACCTTAGTGCTTTTCATCCTTGACTTCTTCAAACTCGGCATCAACCACATGTTCATCCTGACCTGTTCCTTCCTGTGCCGAGGGACCCGATCCTGCTTGATACATATGTTCAGCGAGACTCGCTGAGGCCGAGGAAAGTGCCTCGGTCTTTGCCTTGATTGCATCGAGATCATCGCTCTTTAAAACCTCTTCAAGCTCTTTCAATGCAGTTTCAGCACGAACCCTGTCGTCATTATTCAACTTGTCTGCACCTTCCGCCAGTGTTTTCTTGACAGCATGCACTAGAGCCTCTGCCTGATTACGGGCATTAACCAGCTCCAGAGCCTGCCGATCTTCGGCAGCATGCATTTCAGCATCACTGACCATCCGCTTGATTTCATCCTCGGACAACCCGCTGGAAGCCTTGATGGTAATCTTGTTTTCTTTTCCGGTTGCCTTATCTTTGGCGGAAACGTTGAGTATGCCATTCGCATCAATATTAAAAGTCACCTCAATCTGGGGCATACCGCGGGGAGCAGGCGGAATGTCGGACAGGTTAAACTGACCCAGGCTTTTGTTACCTGTAGCAACTTCCCGCTCACCCTGCAAAACATGAATGGTAACTGCAGTCTGATTATCATCCGCAGTCGAAAAAACCTGGCTTGCCTTGGTAGGAATCGTAGTATTCTTGGCAATAAGTTTAGTCATTACCCCGCCAAGGGTTTCTATTCCAAGAGACAAAGGAGTAACATCAAGCAGCAAAACATCCTTGACCTCACCCTGCAATACCCCCCCCTGGATTGCTGCACCAATCGCAACAGCCTCATCAGGATTAACATCCTTACGTGGTTCGCGGCCAAAAAACTCGCGAACTTTTTCCTGCACCTTGGGCATCCGGGATTGCCCCCCCACCAGAATCACATCACTGATGTCTGACACCTTGACGCCCGCATCCTTGATAGCAGTCCGACAAGGAACAATAGTCCGCTCAATCAGATCATCTACAAGGGACTCGAACTTCGCTCGAGAGATGCGTACGGCCAGATGCTTTGGCCCTGTCTGATCAGCTGTAATATAAGGCAGATTCACCTCAGTCTGCTGAGTGCTGGAAAGTTCAATCTTGGCCTTTTCTGCAGCCTCCTTGAGCCGTTGCAACGCAAGCATATCCTTCCTGAGATCAATCCCGCTATCCTTCTGGAATTCTTCAGCCAAATAGTCAATGATACGCAAATCAAAGTCTTCTCCGCCCAGGAAAGTATCTCCATTGGTCGATAGCACCTCGAACTGATGCTCACCTTCAATTACAGAAATTTCAATAATGGAAATATCAAAAGTTCCGCCACCAAGATCATAGACTGCAATCTTGCGATCCCCTTCCTGCTTGTCCAGGCCAAACGCCAATGCAGCCGCTGTCGGTTCATTGATGATTCTTTTAACATCAAGACCAGCAATGCGGCCAGCATCCTTGGTAGCCTGCCGCTGTGAATCATTAAAATAGGCCGGAACCGTAATGACGGCTTCAGTGACAGATTCTCCCAGGTAATCTTCGGCGGTTTTCTTCATCTTCGAGAGCACAGCGGCAGACACTTCTGGTGGCGCAATCTTCCGCCCCCGCACCTCAACCCATGCATCCCCATTGTCAGCACGCACAATCGAATAAGGTACCATATCAATATCACGCTGCACGATTTTTTCATCAAATCGCCGGCCGATCAGACGTTTTACTGCGAAAAGTGTATTTTTAGGGTTGGTCACAGCCTGCCGCTTTGCGGACGCGCCAACCAGAATTTCACCTTCTTCAGTATAGGCAACAATAGAAGGAGTGGTTCTCGCCCCTTCCGAATTTTCTATTACCTTTGGTCGACCACTTTCCATGACAGCCACGCACGAATTTGTCGTGCCTAAATCAATACCAATAATCTTAGCCATAATCTTTCAATCCTTTAATGTCGGTTCAGGGCCTCATACTGGATATGGCGCCATCCCCAGAAATTTCAACCTTTGGATACCATTACCAATGCCGGGCGCAGTACCCGGTCATTCAGCCTGTAACCTTTTTGCAGAACAGACACGACGGTGTTGGCGGGGAGTTCCGAATCAATCAGCGAAATGGCCTGATGAAGATGCGGATCGAATTTTTCACCTGCCGGATTCAATTCAACCAGATGATATTTTTCAAAAATTCCACTCAAAGACTTGTAAGTCAAATCGACCCCTTCACGCAGGGATTCGGCACTTGTATTTTCTGCTGCCAATGCCCGTTCAAGATTGTCCCGAACGACAACCAGCTCAGCCGCGAGCCCTTCTACAGCATATCGACGAGTCTGAACCAGTTCATTTTCCATGCGTTTGCGTAAATTCTCAGTTTCCGCAACAGCCCGAAGCCAAGCATCTTTATGGGTCTGTGCAAGGGCCTCGCTTTCATTGAGTTTCATAAGCAGTTCAGTCTCATGCATGACTTCAACTTCGGGCATATCCTGCAGCTCATTGGGCGTTTCAGTCCTGTTTTTTCCGCTTTTTTGAGATGAATCCGTTTCAGGATTCAATGGGGTCTCATGGTTATCGTGCATATTCCCTCCTTGAAAACGGAAGAACATATGGGGGCAACCCGCTATAATTCAACCCGGTCCAAAGAAAAAAATTAAAAAACTCCCTTCCCGTTCCATGTCAAAGCCAGCTAACGGCAGGAACAGCCAGGACAGGAATAACCATTCCCGGGATGGTCAAGCGTGGGAGAAACAGGCCAGTCAGCCGTATGGGCCAAAACCAGTTTCTCCATGGCCTCTATCCATACAGGGCTATCATTCAGGGCGGGGATATAATGAAACTCCTTTCCACCTGCAGCAAAAAAGGCGGCGCGGCACTCCATGTTAATTTCCTCAAGAGTTTCAAGACAGTCTGCCGAAAAGCCGGGGCAGACCACATCTACCCGTCCAAGACCGCTCCGGGCCAGTCCCTCAAGCGTCAACTGGGTATAAGGCTTAAGCCATTGAGCCCGACCAAACCGGGACTGGAAGGTAATCTGCCAGGACTCTTCCCCAAGATCCAGTGCTTCAGCCAGAAGCCGGCCGGTCTGTATGCACTGGAGGGCATAAGGATCTCCCTTTCGTATGGTTCGACAGGGAACGCCATGAAAACTCATAACCAGTCGCTCACCCTGCCCATGGACTCCCCAATAATCCTTAACACATTTTGCCAAGGCCTGGATATAGGGTGGAAAGGCAAAATAATCGCGTACCAGACGTAATTCCGCGGGGAAGCGCATGTGGCTTATAGCAGCAAATAACGCATCAAAAGCAGAACCGGTGCTGGAAGCAGCATATTGAGGATAGGCAGGAAGAACCAGGATACGGGATACGCCCTGGGCCATCATCTCATTCATCACCTGCGCAATGGAGGGCTGCCCATAACGCATGGCCAGCCTGACATGATAACGATCTCCAAGGCTTGCCGAGAGCGCTTTCGCCTGTCTCAGGCCATAAACCATGAGCGGAGATCCCTCCGGGGTCCAGATGCTCGCATATTTTTTTGCAGATTTACCAGGACGGGTAGTAAGAACCAGGCCATGCAGTATCGGCCACCACAGCAGACGTGGGATCTCAATTACCCTCCTGTCACTCAGAAACTCCTGCAGGTAAGGCTTTAAGGCATCTGCTGTAGGTGCTGCAGGCGTACCCAGATTGACAACCAAAATACCTATTCGCTCACGGGCAACCAGGACCAAGAGAACCCTTTCTAGCCCCTGTCTGACAGGGCTGAAGCCAGAAGCCGGGCTGTAATATCCACAATCGGAATAATGCGGTGATAGGCCATCCGGGTCGGACCAATGACTCCGACTGTCCCGACAACCTGCCCATTCGCTTCATAGGAAGCAGTAACCATGGAACATTCATCGAGTGGCATCACGCCAGATTCCCCGCCGATAAAAATCTGTACCCCGGTTACCCGCTGACTCACTTCAAGTAACATCAGCAATTCAGTTTTTTTCTCAAACGCATCAAAAAGCTTGCGGATATGATTCATGTTGGCCGACCAATCTGGCACCTTGAGCAAGCTGCTCGTACCTGAGATGACATAGTCATCCGATTCGGAAATTGCATCCTGTCCCGCTTCAAGAGCAAGTTTCATCAAGGACGTCATATCCGATTGCAGTGCCTGGAGTTCTTTTGAGAGAAACTCGCGTACTTCGCCAATCGAATGTCCAGAATAATGCATATTAAAAAAATTTCCAGCCTCAACAAGCTGTGACTGGGTAAAATCACGTTCCGTCGGCAAAATCCGGTTCTGAACTGATCCATCCTGGCTTACCAGTATCATTAACACCCGGTTTGCTGACAGTTTTAAGAATTCAAGCTGACGCAATTTAGTGCCTGAGCGTTTGGGTGTAACGACCACCCCTGCAAAGTGGGTTAGCTGTGAAAGAAGCAGGGAAGCCTGGGTGGCAAGTTTTTGCGGATCATGTTCCTTGAGCCCGCTTTCCATCTGACGAATTTCAACATCATCGAGCGGCTGCACAGTCAAGAGTGTATCGACAAAGAAACGGTACCCTTTAGGGGTAGGTATGCGTCCTGCAGAAGTGTGGGGGCTGGATACAAAACCGAGGTCCTCGAGATCAGCCATGACATTGCGGATGGTAGCGGGGCTAAGATCCAGCCCGGATGCACGTGAAAGAGTGCGCGACCCCACCGGTTCGCCTTCAATGATGTAGCGCTCCACCAGGGTTTTAAGCAATAATTGAGAGCGGGTATCCAGCATTAATTAAAAAACTCCATGAGACTCCATCATAGCGTTTCCTGATAAAACTTTCCAATCCACAGGGATTTTCCTCCATAAGGGAAAAAATTTCTGGTTACAGGTATAATAAGGCAGATGCGAAAACGCTTCCACACCATCGCCCTTATTGGCAAATACCAAAGCGCCGAAGTTCGTGCCCTTTTGCTCAAGCTCGCCCACCTTTTGCGAGAGCGTAATCTTACCCCTTTACTTGATACCGATACTGCACGCAACATCGGACATACACATCTTCTCTCAACCGATCTGGTACAAATTGGCCAGCAGGCTGATTTGGCCATCATCGTCGGCGGAGATGGTACTATGCTCAATATTGCACGGCAGCTATCAGGAAGCAACGTACCCCTGCTTGGAATCAATCAAGGACGCCTGGGCTTTCTAACTGATATTTCTGCCAAACAAACCGATAAAGTCGTCAATGCTATCCTGGATGGTGAATATGACATAGAACGCCGCTTCCTGCTAGACGTCACTATCAAGCGTGGGCGTCACAAGCTTTATCACGGCTGCGCATTAAACGATGTAACATTGAACCGGGGCAGTTCTGGTCGCCTTATCGAATATGAAATAGAAGTTGATGGCCATTACGTCTACTGCCAGAGATCTGACGGAGTCGTGGTCGCAACACCTACTGGCTCAACTGCCTATGCCCTGTCCGCAGGAGGGCCTATTCTACACCCCTCCCTTTCCGCTGTCGCCATCGTGCCCATCTGCCCCCATACGCTGACCGATCGACCCATAGTCATTAACAGCGCAGCCCATATCCGCATCCTGCTCAACTCGGGAGATGGGGCAGTGGTTCATGTCGATGGACAGATTCACCTCGACGTTGTAGACGGTGACTGTCTTTTTATACACCGTTCCAGGCATATGGTGACTTTTCTCCATCCAAAGGGAACCAATCATTACGACACCCTGCGGGAAAAACTGCACTGGGGGCAGAAACTTTGAAACAGATGCGGGAAACGTAACCGATGCTTAACCATCTGACTGTCAATGATTTTGTCCTCTTTGAGCATGCTGAACTCGATATCGGAAAAGGCTTTACTGTTATAACCGGTGAAACCGGTGCAGGCAAATCCATGCTTGTTGGCGCATTGGGTCTCATACTCGGAGGGCGTGCCGAAACTGCACTGGTCAGGCCAGGGGCGACCAAAGCTGACATCATTGCAGAATTTGACATCAAGGGGCTCAATGAAGTTAAGTCCTGGCTTAAAACCGAAAACCTGCAAAGTGACGAAGAAATCTGCCTGATTAGAAGAAGCCTGGACAATGAAGGGCGATCCAGAGCGATCATCAACGGGTTTCCCGTTACGTTGCAACAGCTCAGGGATCTGGGTGAGCATCTGGTAGACATTCATGGCCAGCATGCCCACCACAAGTTAATCAAACCTGCGATGCAACGGGATCTGCTTGATGGATACGGACAGTTGACCGGGCTCGCCCTGAAGGTCCAGGAAGCATTTCATGCCTGGCACAAAATGGCTGACCAGCTTGCTGATGCAAAACTCATGCGGGACGAGCTTGAGCTGAAAATTCAAAACCTGGACGAGAATATCCGGCAACTGGAATCTGTAGGCCTTGCAAAAGGTGAATTTTTTCGCCTTCAAAATGAACACGCCATGCTTAGCCACGCAGCCGAACTCATTGAAACTGCCAATACAGGAGAGATGCTACTGAATGAGCATGAAATGGCCATATTGCCGCAACTGCATTCCTTGAGGCACAAGATAAGCGAAATGACGCACATCGATCCGGCGCTGGAAACAATAGTCCGGATTCTCGATTCAGCAGAATCGGAACTCAAGGAGGCAGGTCACGACCTGCGTCAGTACGCAAGCCGGATAGACATCGACGAAACCCTCCTGGAAGAACTGGATTCACGGCTGGGCCAGACAGTCCAGCTTGCACGACGCCACCATGTGGAACCAGATGCGCTACCCGATCTGCTCGAAGAGTGGCGTGAACAGCGTAACAAGCTGGAAGTCCAAGGCAATCTTGAGGTTCTTAAAACCGAACTTGGCAGACTCGAACAATCATATCTGATTCTTGCGGAGGAACTCTCCCTAAAGCGCAGGAAAGCTGCGACAAGCCTCGCCCAAAAGGTTACCGACAGTATGCAGAGTCTTGCCATGACAGGTGGGCGTTTCGAAATCACGCTTACCCAAACTGATTTACCCAGCCCTGGCGGCATGGAACAAATTTCCTTTGAAGTCGCATCCCATGCAGGAGAGCCTGCCCGCCCCCTGGCAAAAGTTGCATCAGGCGGTGAATTATCGAGAATCAGTCTTGCCATTGCCGTTGCTGCAAGCCAGGCCGCAATGGTACCAACACTTGTATTTGATGAAGTAGATGTTGGAATTGGAGGCCGTGTCGCCGAAATGGTTGGCAGGCTCATGCAGACACTCGGGCAGTCACACCAGGTCTTGACTGTAACTCACCTGCCGCAGGTAGCAGCACGGGGAAACCATCATTATCGCGTTGAAAAACACAGAAATCCCGGTGGCCCATCTGTCCAGATTGCAATACTTGATTCAGGGGCACGCATCGATGAAATCGCCCGCATGCTTGGCGGTATCCAGATTACTCCGACAACCTTGCAGCATGCAAGGGAAATGCTTGAAAGCATACCTTCGGATTAACGTTCTGAAAAATACATGAAAAGTCCTTAATGCCGGTATGGACATTCTTTCTTGATGCAGTCTGCGTAAATCTGCAAAGAATGTTCGTGAATACGAAAACCCCGTTCAACAGCAATATGAATCTGACGTTTTTCGATATCCGCATCATAAAACTCCTCCACCCTGCCGCATTGCATGCATACCAGATGATCATGGTGCCCACCTTCATTCAGTTCGAATACCGAGCGCCCCCCCTCAAAATGATGCCGCATAAGCAAGCCTGCTGCTTCAAACTGGGTCAATACCCGATATACGGTAGCAAGCCCTACATCCACACCCTCACCTAATAGTTGACGATAGACATCCTCTGCAGAAAGATGTCGCACCTGGCTGGTCTCAAAGAGATTGAGGATCCGAAGCCTTGGCAAGGTCGCCTTCAGCCCGGCTTCCTTCAAATCATTAGGTTTGCTCATTATCTACTCCTGTCGCCATCAATCAGGCTGTCTGCTCCATGCCTGCGCGATTCGCAGCGCTCATGTTATACTTTACGCCAACTGTGGCGAAACGGCCGGCTACGGTTGGCCTGCATTCATTTTGAAGCATTGTAAACAGGTCTGAATCTGGCTTAATCATACACATAAAGACACCATGCATAAATCACTGCCGATTATTTTTGCTTTACTTTTTCTTGGCGGATGCACTTATATTCCTGACATTCCAGGAATAACACCATATAAAATGGACATCCAGCAGGGTAACATATTCACCCCTGCCCAAGTGGCGGCCCTAAGACCAGGCATGAACAAGGCGAGAGTCATCCTGATATTCGGCACCCCCCTTCTCAAGGATCCATTTCATGCTGATCGCTGGGACTATATCTATACCATGCAACATGAAGGCAAGCTGATAGACAAAAGACATATTGCCCTCTTTTTCAAAGATGGCCTGCTCGTCAGGATTGATGACGGCAATCCTGCAGACGCAGCCCGTTTCAATGCTGATACACCTGTCCAGTCCCTTCCTGTCTCCAAGGCTTTGCCTACCACGGGGATCCCTCCTGGCTCCAAATCTTCCGCCCAGCCTGGCCAGGAACCTGCTTCTCCTTCTAGTGCACCTGTTTCTGCCTCTTTTCCAGGAACAGGGCCAGGCATGACACCCCAGCCAAAAGAGTCAAAATCAAGTCAGGGCCAGTCAGCACCCCCCATAGGAGCCACATCGCAATGAGCACACGTATTGCCATAACCGGGGCTTACGGCCGGATGGGCCGTGCCCTGGCTGAAACCATCCTCTCCTATCCGGGTGTCACCCTGTCGGCTGCCATCACCCGGGCAGAACATTCCGGGATCAAGCCGGATTGCGCCCAATTCATGAAGCAAACCCTTGACACCATCTTGACGACTGACACGGAACAAGCCATCGCCTCGGCAGAAGTGATTATCGACTTTACCCGACCCGAAGCCACAATGGATTATCTCGATGTATGTCTGGACATGCACAAACCTCTCGTCATCGGCACAACCGGTCTCGATGAAAACCAGAAAGCACAAGTCATCAGGGCCAGCAAAAGTATCCCTATAGTCATGGCTCCGAATATGAGCATCGGCATCAATCTTCTTGCAAGTCTGGTCCGCACCGCTGCACGAGCACTTAAGGAAGGCTACGATATTGAAATCATTGAGGCCCATCACCGGCATAAAGTTGATGCACCGTCCGGAACCGCACTCTTTCTGGCCGAAACTGCTGCAGCAGCCGTAAACCGCAACCTGGACGACGAGGCTGTTTTTGGCCGCAAAGGCCATACAGGGCCAAGACCCATTTCTCAAATTGGTTTTTCAGTCATCCGGGGTGGAGACATTGTCGGGGATCATACCGTGCTTTTCGCCGGAGAGGGAGAAAGACTTGAATTGACCCACAAGGCTTCAAACCGCCAGACTTTTGCTCAAGGTGCCATTCGTGCTGCCCTCTTCATCGCCCATCATGATGCAGGCCTCTATGACATGCAAGACGTAATCGGTCTACGTTGAAGTAAGAGGTGGATTACGCTATAATGAGAAAAATGCGGGATGGCGTAATCGCCCATCCCGTTTTGTTCATCAGGACCGTAAACACGGGCTCCGCACCGTTGCCTCAAGACGATTCGGGGCCCTTGCTTCAAGGAGTATTTCGTGCCGCATAACCTGCCCGCCCTGCTTGTCCTTGCAGATGGAAGCATCTTTCGCGGCATTTCAATTGGAGCCGAAGGTTACGCCGTAGGCGAGGTCGTTTTTAATACGGCCATGACGGGCTATCAGGAAATCCTGACGGATCCTTCATACAGCCAGCAGATTATCACTCTGACCCATCCGCATATTGGCAATACCGGGATTAACAAGCTTGACATAGAATCCGATAGACCCTATGCCGCAGGCCTTATCATTCGGGATCTTCCAAGAACCCATAGCAGCTGGCGCAGTGATGAAAGTCTTGGAGGGTACCTCAAACGAAACAACATTGTCGGTATCAGCGGGATTGATACCCGCAGGCTTACAGCAATCCTGCGTGCAAAAGGGGCACAAAACGGCTGTATCAGCACGGCAAAAGTAAGTGTTGAAGAAGCACTTGCACGGGCACGTGCTTTCCCGGGCCTGACTGGCATGGATCTTGCGAAAGTTGTGACCTGCAGACAGCCTTATGATTTCTGTGAAGGTGAGTGGCAGCTTTCAGGCAACCAGTTTACAACCGTGACGGCTCCCAGGTTTCATGTCGTTGCCTACGATTATGGCATCAAGCGCAATATCCTGAGGATGGTTGCCAACCGGGGATGCAGGATAACGGTGCTGCCAGCCACAGCGAGCGCCGAAGAAGCCCTGTCACTGAATCCGGATGGGATCCTATTGTCAAATGGACCAGGAGATCCCGATCCCTGTGATTATGCCATCCATGCCATCGGCAAGCTTATGGTTACCGGCATCCCGGTATTTGGCATTTGTCTTGGCTTTCAGCTTATTGCGCTGGCTTCTGGAGCCAAAACAATTAAAATGAAATATGGCCATCATGGCGCAAATCATCCTGTTCAGGATCTGGACACGAGTCGCGTACTCATTACCAGCCAGAACCATGGCTTTGCAGTTGATGCACAAACCTTGCCGCCGACACTGCGCATTACCCATGTCTCCCTGTTCGATGGAAGCCTGCAGGGCCTTGCACGAACGGATTTCCCGGTTTTTTCCTTCCAGGGGCATCCAGAAGCCAGTCCGGGGCCGCAGGATGTCTCCTATCTCTTTGACCGGTTCATTTCCCTCATGCTGGATAGACTTTAACAGGCCTTCAAGGAATCCATCGACCCATGCCCAAACGTCACGACTTAAAAAGTATCCTGATTATCGGCGCCGGCCCTATTGTCATTGGCCAGGCGTGTGAATTCGATTATTCAGGTGCTCAAGCCTGCAAAGCACTGCGCGAAGAAGGATACCGCATCATCCTGGTCAATTCGAACCCCGCCACAATCATGACCGATCCAGAAATGGCTGATGCAACCTATATCGAGCCAATTACCTGGCAAATGCTGGAAAAAATCATCCGTATTGAACGGCCCGATGCCATCTTGCCAACAATGGGAGGGCAAACAGCCCTGAACTGTGCTTTGGATCTGGCTCGTGAAGGCGTGCTTGAAAAATATGAAGTCGAAATGATCGGTGCAAGTCGGGAAGCCATCGACAAAGCGGAAGATCGCGAAAAATTCAAGAAAGCTATGGAGAAGATAGGGCTAAATTGCCCTAGGGCTGCGATTGCCCATTCCTTGGAAGAAGCTCTCCAGGTCCAGGCCATGGTAGGTTTTCCAACCATCATCCGTCCCTCTTTCACCATGGGAGGTTCTGGAGGAGGCATAGCCTACAACATTGAAGAATTTCTTGAAATCTGTCAACGTGGTCTTGAAGCTTCACCAACCCATGAACTGCTCATTGAAGAATCTGTAATCGGCTGGAAAGAATTCGAAATGGAAGTGGTGCGGGACCGTAATGACAACTGCATCATCGTCTGTTCTATCGAAAATTTCGATCCAATGGGAGTGCATACTGGTGATTCGATTACCGTTGCCCCGGCGCAAACATTGACTGACCGGGAATACCAGATCATGCGGAATGCTTCCCTTGCCGTTCTTCGTGAAATTGGCGTAGAAACAGGAGGCTCCAATGTTCAGTTCGGGATCAACCCTGTTGATGGCCGTATGGTTGTCATTGAAATGAATCCCCGTGTTTCAAGATCCTCCGCACTTGCGTCCAAGGCAACCGGCTTTCCGATCGCCAAGGTAGCGGCAAAACTCGCTGTAGGCTATACCCTCGATGAATTGAGAAACGAAATTACCGGTGGAGCCACTCCTGCATCATTTGAACCTTCCATTGATTATATTGTCACCAAGATCCCGCGCTTTGCATTCGAAAAATTCCCGCAGGCAAACAACCGTTTAACCACGCAAATGAAATCCGTGGGTGAAGTCATGGCCATAGGGCGCAACTTCAAGGAATCCCTGCAAAAAGCTTTGCGGGGTCTTGAAACCGGGGTCGATGGGCTAGATGAACTCACATCTGACCTCGACACCATTGCCCATGAATTGTCTAATCCTGGCTCCAGCCGGATTGCCTATATTGCCGACGGATTCCGTATGGGCATGAGTCTTGCGGAAATCTATGCCCTGACGCACATTGATCCCTGGTTTCTGGATCAAGTCCTGGAAATTGTTGAAACTGAACGCAACCTGTCGGGACAGACCCTTGAAACACTTGATGCCATGCAAATCCAGTCGATGAAGCGTATGGGCTTTTCTGACAAACGGATTGCAAAACTGACAGGAACAACTGAAAAAAACCTGCGCAGTAAAAGACATGCCCTCAATATCCGGCCAGTATTCAAACGGGTTGATACCTGTGCCGCCGAATTTGCTACTAATACCGCTTACATGTATTCAACTTATGAAGAAGAGTGCGAGTCTCAACCGACTGAAAGGCGTAAGGTTATGGTTCTGGGTGGCGGACCCAACCGGATCGGACAGGGAATCGAATTCGATTATTGCTGTGTCCACGCTGCGTTGAGTTTACGGGATGAAGGGTATGAAACCATCATGGTAAACTGCAACCCGGAAACAGTATCCACCGATTATGACACTTCAGACAGGCTGTATTTTGAGCCTCTTACACTTGAAAACGTGCTTGAAATTGCCCATGTAGAAAAGCCATGGGGAGTGATCGTCCAGTATGGTGGACAGACCCCTTTGAAGCTTGCCCGTGAACTGGAAGCAAATGGAGTGCCGATCATCGGCACCACGCCGGATGCAATTGATCGTGCAGAAGATCGGGAACGCTTTCAGAAAATGCTCAATGAAACCGGGTTGGAACAACCACCAAACCGGACAGCACGTGCACCTGAGGAAGCCCTGGCCCTTGCTCTTGAAATTGGCTATCCCCTTGTTGTCCGTCCCTCATATGTGCTGGGTGGTCGTGCCATGGAAATTGTTCATGAACAGTCCGAGCTTGAACGTTACATGCGAGAGGCAGTTAAAGTCTCCAATGACTCGCCCGTACTGCTTGATCATTTCCTCAACAATGCTACTGAAGTAGACGTAGATGCAGTCTGTGATGGCCAAGAAGTTTTGATTGGTGGCATCATGGAACATATTGAGCAGGCGGGCGTACATTCGGGTGATTCAGCATGTTCGTTACCGCCTTACAGCCTGAGCTTGCAGATCCAGGAAGAACTAAAACGTCAAACTGTTGTGATGGCCAAAGCACTTGGTGTCATCGGACTCATGAACGTTCAGTTCGCTATCCAGAATGATGTAATCTATGTACTGGAAGTCAATCCACGCGCATCCCGTACCGTACCATTCGTTTCAAAGGCTACAGGATTACCTCTCGCACGTATTGCCGCGCTTTGCATGGCCGGAAAATCCCTTAAGGAACAGGGAATCAGCCAGGTTGTCTCTCCTCACTACTTCTCGGTTAAGGAGGCCGTTTTCCCGTTTATCAAGTTCCCTGGTGTGGATACACTGCTGAGCCCGGAAATGAAATCCACGGGCGAAGCCATGGGTGTCGGTCATACCTTTGCGGAAGCCTTTATCAAATCCCAAATGGCATGCGGAATCCGGCTACCCAGTTCAGGACGTGTCTTCATCAGTGTCAAGGATAGTGACAAATCGCAGGCCATTGAACTGGCTAAAAGTCTGGTCAAACTCAAATTTTCTATCGTTGCCACCCGCGGAACAGCCAAGGCAATGAGCGATGCAGGCATACCTGTCACGCCTGTCAACAAGGTAAAGGAAGGTCGCCCACATATTGTAGACATGATCAAGAACGGAGAAATCTGTCTGATTGTGAACACGGTCGAAGACAAACGGGCGGTAAAGGATTCCTGGTCCATCCGTTCAGCAGCTTTGCAGCACAAGGTGGTCTACTATACAACCATGGCCGGTGCAAAAGCAGCTAGCCTTGGAATGCAGCACATGGAGGAGCTTGGAATTTATAATTTGCAGGAGCTACATCAGCAACTTTCAATGTAAGGCTAGTAATTTTGACCGGATTCGGCTTACTATTCTATTATCGGCATGCCATCAGAAGCATGCCGCTTTATTTGGATTCTCTATGATCAAGACACCGTTAACCGTTTTTGGTGCAGAAAAACTGCGTCAGGAACTACAGCAACTTAAAAATATTGAGCGTCCGGCAGTCATTGCCGCCATAGCTGAGGCTCGCTCCTATGGAGATTTATCAGAAAACGCCGAATATGACGCTGCCAAGGAGCGACAGAGCTTTATCGAAGGCCGGATCCTGGAAGTCGAAAACAAACTGGCAAACGCGCAGATTATCGATCCAAAACAGCTTGATGCTGATGGCCGGGTCGTTTTTGGTGCCACTGTTGAGCTTGAAGATCTGGAAACCAGTGAAATTGTCACCTATCAGATCGTAGGAGATGATGAAGCTGACCTCAAAGAAGGAAAGATTTCAATATCCAGTCCTATTTCCCGTGCCCTTATTGGCAAATTTGCCGGAGATATAGCTGAAGTACAGGCCCCAGGCGGCTTGCGTGAATATGAAATTCTTGACGTAAGATACATCTGATGCGTAACTGGTTTGACATCAGTGCCATGTTGGCGCTTACGCTTTGGGTAGGAGGAATGTGGGCTATCGGGTTCATAGCTGCACCTGCCCTGTTTCGCCTGATTCCAACACATATGCTGGCAGGAATGCTAGCAGGGAAACTATTCAGCCTGACTGCCTTGACTGGAATGACCTGCGGAGGATGGCTTGTTCTTCACCGGTTCGTACGCGCAGGCGCGGGTGCATTGCGCCAAAGCACATTCTGGCTCATTGTTGCAATGCTGGTACTGACAGTCATCGGTCAATATTACGTAGCACCGATCATCGATTCCCTGAAACACCAGGCCCTGCCCCTGGATGTCATGCAAAGCGTGTTCCGCAGCCGATTTGCCACCTGGCATGGGATTGCAAGCCTTCTGTTTCTCATACAGAGTCTGCTGGGCCTCTGGCTTGTAACAAAACAGCCTTCCCTTTTCAGGTAAGCACGATTCTAGGTGGATTTGCTGGCCTATAGAGAACAAGGATACGACCAATATGCTGCACCGGCACCGCGCCTGTAGCCTGGCAAAGAATGTCAAGCAAATTGGCTCTGGCAGCCCGATCTGCACTGTGTACCCTGATTTTCACCAGTTCATGGGCATCAAGTGCTACACCAGTTTCGCGAATGACGCCCGGGGTCACCCCTCCTTCGCCAATCGAGACAACAGGATTCAAGGTATGAGCTGTAGCACGCAAAATGGCGCGATGTTTGACAGTCAGAATGTTCATAAGATATACAAGATAAAAGGTTCATGGATTATAACGCGCTAACTGGAATGGAACAAACAAGGTTGACGATGAAACGGAGCAAAACAAGCAAAGGATGGATGAAAGAACATGTCAATGACGAATTTGTGCAGCGGGCCACCCGTGAAGGCATGCGTTCTCGTGCGGCCTACAAGCTCATGGAGATTGATGACCATGATCACCTGATTCATCCTGGACAGACTCTTATTGATCTGGGTGCAGCTCCCGGCGGATGGTCCGAAGTTGCAGCCAAACGTCTCGCAGGACGGGGACGGGTCATTGCCGTAGACCTTCTGGAAATGAACCCTCTTAATGGTGTAGATTTCATACAGGGTGATTTCAGTGATCCGGATACGCTTGAACGGATCAATGCGCTCATTCATGGCTTAGCCGATCTTGTTATTTCAGATATGGCCCCCAATATTAGTGGTATCAGTCTTTCAGATCAGGCGCGTGCCATGGCGCTGGCCGAGTTGGCTCTTGAATTTGCCCAAAACCGGCTAAAGCCAGATGGAAGTTTTCTGGTAAAGGTTTTTCAGGGATCCGGCTTTGAGGAATTTTATCGGATGTTGCGCAATACGTTTATGCAGGTTCATACACGTAAACCCAGGGCTTCCCGTGACCGGAGCAGTGAGCTCTATCTGCTAGGCCGGCATCTGAAGCTGGACAGACCTATTCCAGAAGCACCCCGATAACCTCTTATAGGGAAAAGGAAAGATTAAAAAAAAGGGACAACTCTCAAGAAAAGAGAGTAAAATTGCATCTGGACTGTATATTTTTTTGTTATGAGGAACTCTGTTGAACAATCTGATCAAAAATGTTGGCGTGTGGCTGATCATTGGCTTCATCCTGATGATGATTTTCAACCAATTCAGCAAAACCCCTTCTACGGCTGCGCAACAAAATTACACGCAGTTCATGAATGCAGTGAAACAGGGACAGATTGCCAAGGTTACCATTGATGGTCAAAAAATTGATGGCACCATGACCAATGGTAAAGCCTTCTCCACCTATGCGCCACAGGATCCATGGCTCGTCAGTGACTTGCTTAAATATAACGTGAACATTACCGCGAAGCCACGGGAAGAATCTTCTTTTCTCATGACTATTTTCGTTTCCTGGTTCCCAATGCTACTGCTCATAGGCGTATGGATTTTCTTTATGCGACAGATGCAGGGTGGAGGAAAAGGAGGCGCCTTTTCATTCGGTAAATCTCGTGCACGCATGCTGGATGAATCTACCAATCAGGTTACATTTGCAGATGTTGCTGGGGTTGAAGAAGCCAAGGATGAAGTGGCTGAATTAGTGGAATTTTTACGTGATCCAGGTAAATTCCAGAAACTGGGTGGCAGGATTCCACGCGGCGTCCTGATGGTCGGAAGCCCCGGAACAGGTAAGACCCTGCTCGCCAAAGCCATCGCAGGTGAAGCCCGGGTGCCCTTCTTCTCAATTTCTGGTTCCGATTTTGTTGAGATGTTTGTAGGAGTTGGTGCGGCCCGTGTTCGAGACATGTTCGAACAAGCGAAAAAAAGTGCCCCCTGTATCGTTTTTATCGATGAAATCGATGCAGTCGGTCGCCAGCGGGGTGCAGGGCTTGGCGGAGGAAACGATGAGCGTGAACAGACCCTAAACCAGCTACTAGTTGAAATGGACGGATTTGAAGGTACTTCTGGTGTCATTGTTATTGCAGCCACCAACCGTCCTGACGTCCTGGATCCAGCCCTTCTGCGTCCTGGCCGTTTTGATCGGCAGGTTGTCGTTCCTCTTCCCGATATCCGTGGACGAGAACAAATCCTGATGGTACATATGCGCAAGGTTCCTCTAGGCCCCGATGCGCGCGCAGACCTGCTGGCACGGGGTACCCCTGGATTTTCGGGAGCTGACCTTGCCAACCTTGTAAATGAAGCCGCACTCTTTGCTGCCCGAAGCAATAAGCGATTTGTGGATATGGATGATTTTGAACGTGCAAAAGACAAAATCATCATGGGGGCTGAACGTCGTTCATTGATCATGCCCGAAGAAGAACGCAGGAATACTGCCTACCACGAGTCTGGACATGCTGTGGTTGCCTGGATGTTACCTGGAACGGATCCGGTTCATAAGGTGACAATCATCCCTCGAGGCCGTGCTTTGGGTGTGACCATGCAATTGCCAACCGAAGACCGCTATTCAATGGATCGCGAGCAAATCCTCAATAACATTGCGGTACTCATGGGAGGCCGAATTGCCGAAGAAGTCTTCATGAACCACATGACCACTGGTGCTGGCAACGATATACAGCGAGCGACTGAAATGGCCCGCCGCATGGTGACCGAATGGGGAATGTCTGACAGCCTTGGACCCATGGTTTATGGTGAAAATGAGGGTGAAGTTTTCCTCGGGCGCTCAGTCACTTCACACAAAAGTGTCTCCGAAACAACCATGCAAAAAGTCGATGCAGAAATCCATCGGATTATCGATGAGCAATATCAGGTCGCGCGCCATATCATCGAGGAAAACAAGGATAAAATCGATATAATGGCCAAAAGCCTCCTTAATTGGGAAACCATTGATTCTGAACAGATTGGCGACATCATGGCAGGTAAGCCGCCGCGGGAACCGAAAATCTCTGCTGGTGGAGGAAACATTCCTCCCCGCAATCTCCCACCTCAGGCCCCCCCTGCTCCCACAACAAAGCCGGTTCAGGAAGCCTGACCGGTCAATGCTGGAAACTTTAGCCGGTTACGCACTTCCGTAACCGGCTTTGTTTTGGTAACTCTATGCAATCTCAGATAAATTGCAAAGGTAAACGACTATCCCTGAATCGGCCTCTCATTATGGGCATAGTCAATGTTACCCCAGACTCCTTCTCAGATGGTGGGAAGTACAATTCCCCCGAACTGGCCTTTCTACATGCAAAGCAGCTTATTGACGAGGGGGCCGATATCCTGGATATCGGGGGAGAATCAACCCGCCCTGGTGCGGAAGAAGTAAGCCTTGAGACCGAGCTTGAGCGTGTTATTCCCCTTATCCATCGTCTGGCTCCTCTTGATGTACCCCTCTCGATTGACACCTCCAAACCAGAGGTTATGTATGCAGCAGTCAAAGCCGGAGCTTCGTTCATCAATGATGTCTATGCCCTACATCGTCCAGGAGCACTGGATGCTGCTGTAGAAAGTGGGGCCAACATCTGCATCATGCATATGCTGGGGGAGCCTCGCACAATGCAGTTAAATCCTCACTATGAGAATGTGACTTCAGAGGTCATGCAATTTCTCCAAGGCCGGATAAATGCCCTTGAATCAGCAGGATGTGAACCATCCCGAATTGTTCTGGATCCAGGGTTCGGTTTTGGAAAAAATCTCACCCACAATCTCACTTTGTTGCGCAATATCGGTAAAATAACAGCATTGGGTTACCCTCTTCTTGCCGGATTGTCACGCAAATCCATGCTAGGAACCCTCACTGGGCATAAATCTCCCGGTGCCAGAGTATATGCAAGCATTGCTGCAGCGCTTATCAGTGTGCAAAATGGTGTTCATATCGTGCGAGTACATGATGTTGCAGCAACACGTGATGCACTGAAAATCTGGGAAGCTGTCATTAAGGATAACGGACAATGAGACGCAAGTACTTTGGAACGGACGGAGTGCGTGGAAAAGTTGGTGCTTCACCGATTACCCCCGATCTAATCATGCGACTGGGATATTCAGCCGGAGTCGTCCTGACCCGCCACAATACCCATCTGCACCCTGGCGACCACCCTTCAGTCATAATTGGAAAGGATACCCGCATATCTGGTTATATGCTGGAATCTGCTCTTCAGGCAGGACTTTCAGCAGCAGGGGTTGATGTACTCCTTCTGGGTCCCGCCCCGACTCCCGCCGTCGCTTATCTTACCCGTGCCCTCAGGGCCCAGGCTGGCATTGTCATCTCAGCCTCACATAATCCATTTGATGACAATGGCATCAAATTTTTTTCTCATCTAGGGAGTAAACTACCCGACGAAGTAGAACAAGAAATCGAAGCCATGATGGATCTGCCCATGCATACCCAGACTTCTCACCAGCTTGGACGGGCAAGGCGTATCAACGATGCGGATGGACGATATATTGAATTCTGTAAAAGCACTTTTCCCAACGAACTGGATCTTCGGGGGCTGAAAATTGTCGTTGATTGTGCCCATGGCGCCACATACCATATCGCCCCGCATGTATTTCATGAACTTGGGGCAGAGATAACGGCTATCGGTGTCTCACCCGATGGTTTCAACATCAATGATGGATATGGCTCAACCCACCCAAAGAATCTGCAGGATGCTGTAACCCAGCAAGGTGCGGACCTCGGATTCAGTTTTGATGGGGATGGAGATCGATTATGCATGGTTGATCATGAAGGACGTATATTTGATGGTGACAGGCTACTCTATATCCTTGCCAAGGATCGTCTGCAACAGGATCTACTGCAAGGAGGAATTGCAGGTACACTTATGACTAATCTTGGTTTCGAGCATGCCCTGAAAAGATTAGGCATACCTTTCGACCGCGCTCAAGTCGGTGACCGCTATGTCATTGAACTTTTGAAAAAAAATAACTGGCTTCTTGGAGGCGAAACATCTGGGCACATTATCTGTTTAGACAAGCACACAACGGGTGACGGTATTATCGCCGCCTTGCAGGTACTTTCTGCACTCATTCGTCACGATAAGCCTGCATCCCTTTTTACTGAAGAACTTGAACTCTATCCACAAACACTGATCAATATTACCCTGAACCACAACAAAGATTTAACCCAACATCCACTTGTCATGGAAGCACTTGATTCAGCCACAACTCTTCTCAATGGGGCAGGTCGCATCCTGCTAAGACGTTCTGGTACAGAACCCTTGATCCGTGTCATGGTAGAAGGTGAAAATGAACCCCTCATACATCGTTGTGCAGAACTGGTAGCAAAAGCAGTCAAGGAAGCCATGACTGCTCTGGTCTAGCCCGCTTTTTTGGCTTCCAGGGTCTCCCAGCGCTCCAGCAGGACTAAAAGTTCCTTCTCAATAGCTTCAAGCCTCATGCTCACGCTTTTTGCCCGATCAGCTTCCTGCGCGGTCCAGTTTATGCCCTTGGCCAAATCAGAAGTCAATGTGATCTGCTCCTTTTCAAGCCGTTCAATCTCATCCGGCAATTTTTCTAGCTCCTGCCGCTCTTTCCAGGTCAAACCCTGTTGCCTCGTGAGCCGTTCAGAAGGTTTCGTCACCTGGCTTCTGGCCTGCCCGGCCTTATCCGGTTTTGGCTGGATGCTCCGGACACGAAGATAATCTTCGTAACCACCCGCATATTCGCGCCAGCGCCCATCTCCCTCGGCAACCAGAGTCTGAGTAACGACCGCATCCAGAAATGCTCGATCATGACTCACAAGAAAAATCGTTCCCGAATAATTCAGAAGCAAGACCTCAAGTAATTCAAGGGTCTCAATATCCAGATCATTGGTTGGCTCATCCAGCACAATAAGGTTAGAGGGTCGGGAAAACAGTCGGGCAAGGAATAACCGGCTTCGTTCCCCTCCTGACAGAGATTTAACAGGAGAACGGGCACGGGCAGGTGAGAAAAGGAAATCAGAAAGATAGCTGATCACATGCTTACGTTCACCATTGATTTCGATAAAATCAGATCCCTGGCTGATTGTTTCAATGAGGGTCGCTTCAGGATCCAGACCTTCGCGCAACTGATCAAAATAGGCTATATCAAGATGGGTTCCAAGACGTACTTTTCCTTCATCAGGCAACATGTCTCCGAGTATGAGCCGTATCAGTGAAGTTTTACCAATTCCGTTAGGTCCGATAAAACCAATTTTGTCGCCACGAACAATCCGGCAGGAAAAATCCCTTGCAATCACTTTACCCCCACAGGAAAAATTCACGTGTTCAAGCTCTGCGACCATTTTTCCAGAAAGGGGAGCGGCTTCCAGGGCAAAATTGACACTGCCCATCCTTTCACGTCTTGCAGCCCGTTCACATCTTAGTGTTTCGAGCCTTCTGACCCGTCCTTCATTACGGGTTCGACGTGCCTTGATACCCTGACGGATCCAAGCTTCCTCCTCGGCAAGAAACCGATCAGATTTAGCCTGCTGTATTATTTCTATTTCCAGAAGCTCATCCTTTCGCTGCTTATAGCTACTGAAATTCCCTGGAAAGGAAAGTAATCTGCCCCGATCAAGTTCAAGGATCCGGTTGGACACACGATCAAGAAATTTCCTGTCATGAGTAACAAAAAGCACGGTTCCCCGAAAATTAGCCAGCATATCCTCCAGCCATTCGATTGATTCAACATCAAGATGATTGGTCGGTTCGTCAAGCATGAGAAAATCAGGTTCAATGGCTATTGCCCGAGCCAGGGCCACCCGTTTTCGCCAGCCTCCTGAAAGAGATCCGATTTTTCTGTTGGCTTCCAGACGAAGCCGGGAAAGAGTCATTTCAATCCTCGTATGGATACTCCATCCCCCATTCATTTCCAGAGCCTGCTGTAAATCATTGAGCCGTTCAAGAAGCGTTCCAGCCTCTACAGAAGGAGAGGCCAGCGTATCAGTAATGTCATGATATTCAAGCAGCAAAGATCGAAGATTCCCAAAGCCTTCTGCAACAGCTTCAAACACACTCTGATCCGGTAAAAATTCAGGTTCCTGCTCCACTACCGCGACACGTAAGCCAGGCGCAAGCCAAAACTGTCCATCGTCCAGAACCTGTACACCGGACAACACCTTGATCAAGCTGGATTTCCCGGCACCGTTACGTCCGATTAACCCCACCTTCTCACCGGGTTCCAGCACCAGCCCAACCTTGTCAAGCAGGGGATAATGGCCAAAAGCAAGACTGGCTTTTTCTAGAATGGCATTAGGCATCAGGATGGGGTCTCAAGTTTTGCAAGCGTATCAAGGAGAACAGGAATCTGGGTAGACGGATCAACGGACTGGTAGATTTGTGCAATGCGCCCTTTCGGGTCAATAATAAAAGTGTCCCGGCGGGAGAAACGAACAAGGATCAGATTGATAAGGGTCCCATAACGGCGGGCAGTCTCTCCTCTTGTATCTGAAAGCAGGAGGAAAGGCAAAGCATATCGGGCCGAAAATGCGGCATGCGATTCAGGCGTATCAAGGCTGATACCGATAACTTCCGCTCCCTTTGCACTCAACTGGGCCATGTTGTCACGAAAACTGCAGGCTTCAGAAGTACATACAGGCGTATCATCTTTCGGATAAAAATACAGGACTACCCAATGACCGCGAAAATCCGAAAGATGATAAAACTTTCCCTTTGCATCAGGAAGAGAAAAATCTGGTGCCAGATCACCCACCCTTGGTGCATGCAAAGGCCGGCGTACCTGCAATAAAACATACAGGGTAATGAGCACCAGAATCCCAAAAATAATTTTTACCATATCCCCTCAAATTTTTTTCAATACTTCATGAAAAAGAGACTTCTTCTACCTTGAGCTTTAGCCAAATGCAAGCCCCAAAGGCGAAAATAGCTGCAAGAGCAAAAGCAAACGGTGCTCCCCATTCCTGCCATACACCACCAAATACCAGGCCAGCAGGAACGGATGTCAATCCAACAACCAGATAATACCAGCCATACGCACCTCCAAGGTTTTCTTTCAGGGTATAGTCTGCAATAATGGCGCGCTCCGCTCCTTCCCCAACCCCGGTAGACAAGCCATAGAAGAGAGTAATCAGCCATAATCCAATGGAATGGCGGGTGAGGGAAAAAAGAAGAAAACTCAGTGCAAATGAGGCCCATGAAAGTAATAGCAGTTTTTTCCGGCCCATCCTGTCAGACAGTTTCCCACCCGAAATGTTCGTCAATGACTTGCACAGGTTGAGCATCGACCACATCAGCATCAGGCTGACAGGCCCCATGCCCAGTTCATATCCACGCAGGATGAGAAACATCTCACTCGCCCGGGCAAAAACGAATAACCCGATAGACCCCAGATAATAACGAAATGCCTGAGGCAATTCCTGCCACAACAAAACCTGTGTGGAGCTAACCCTGACCTTGGGAACTGCTGCCTTCCGGATACCTGTAACCAGGAGGATTACGGCAATGGAACCCGGGATCGCAGACAGGTAAAAGACATCCTTGATATCATAATGATAAAACGCAAAGACAAATGCTGCCACCAGACTCCCACCTACAGCACCAATATTGTCCATGGCACGGTGAAAGCCAAATGAATAGCCTTGAGACGCTTCTGGAGCTGCAGCACTAAGCAGGGCATCCCGAGGAGCACTTCTCAGTCCTTTACCTACCCTGTCAAGCGAACGAAGAACCATTACCATAGGCCAGCTACCAGCCAGACCAAGAAGGGGCCTGACAAGATTGGACAAAAAATATCCAGTCACGGCAAACTGCTTGGGCCGTCGACTGTTTCGATCCGATGCCCGTCCCGACCAGAGTTTCAAAAAACTGGAAACAGCTTCTGCCACGCCATCAATGATTCCCAGTGCCATAGCTCCAGCCCCTAGAACGGATGCAAGCAGAAGAGGAATTAAGGGGACGATCATGTCTGAGGCAAGATCATTAAAGAAGCTAACCAGACCAAGAATAACAACAGTCCTGGTCAAAACTGGCTTTGACATGATATATGAACGCCCTGATGGTTTTGCGAAATGTGATTATAAGCTAAAATAGGCATCATTGCCCCGGTAGCTCAGTAGGATAGAGCAGCGCACTCCTAAGGCGAAGGTCGCACGTTCAATTCGTGTCCGGGGCACCATTTCTCCAGTCCTTGCATCATGGAATGCCACTAAAAGATCTAAACCCGGCTTTTGATGATTTAAATCAAACATGCTGTGCCCATTTTTGTCCAGAATAACCCTTTCTGACCATTCATTGATGGCTTTTAATGCCAGGTTTGATACTGTTTTCATTTTTTTCAGTAATCATTTACAGACAGGTTTCATCTCCCGTCTTGAACTCCAGGTTGACATAATAATGAAGATAACCCTCGCTTGCCATTGCACATCGCCTGTCAGGCCAATCATCCTAAACAGGCTAAAATGAAAGTAATCGTCCTGGGTGCGGGGGTTATTGGTACTGCAACGGCATGGTATCTGCTCAAGGCTGGGCATGAAGTCACCGTTTTTGACAGGCAATCCGGGGCTGGCCTCGAAACTTCCTATCGAAATGGAGGCCAGATTAGTGTTAGCCATGCGGTGCCATGGGCCAACCCCCATGCACCTGGAATGGTCATGTCCTGGTTATCCCGTCCAGATTCACCCTTGTCTTTTCATTTTGGATTCGATCAACGCCTGCCCTGGATTGCCCGTTTTTTATACGAATGCCTGCCTTCCAGAACACTCGAAAATATAAGGCAGATAATCAATCTGGCTACCTATAGCCGTCAAAAACTCATTGAACTCAGACTGGAAACTGGTATCGATGCAGATTTTGTTGATCGAGGCATTCTTCATATCTATTCTTCACCCAGAATGTTTGACAGGGCTGCAAAAGAAGCACGGTTGATGCAAGACTTTGGGGTTAACCGGCAAATCAAAAATGTAGCAGAATGCCTCACTATCGAGCCGGCACTGAAAGCGTTCAGGAATCATATTATTGGAGGAACCTACACAAATGATGATTTTTCAGGAGATGCCCATAAATTTACACAGTCCCTGGCCTCGAAATGTGAACAGATTGGTGCCCAATTCCAGTACAAAACCAACATATTAAAACTGATCCCTGAGGGAAACCACATAGCCGGAGTCCTATGCAGCAACGAAACAGGCAAAAATGAAACCTGCATTGCAGATGCTTATGTAGCCGCCCTGGGAAGTTACACTCCGATACTTTTAAAACCGCTGGGAATCAGGCTCCCGATTATTCCGGCAGGAGGCTACTCAGCCAGCATCCCTGTCAGGGAAACACACGATGCTCCCATAACCAGTCTGATAAATGATGAGTTCAAACTGGTTTTCAGCCGATATCCCAAAACGCTCCGCATCGCTGGCATGGTCGACATCAATGGATATGGAACCGTACTGGATAAAGATCGCTGCAATACGCTTCTAAAACGTGCGCAGCAAATGTTCCCCAATGGGGGAGATTATGAGCATGCAGAATTCTGGAAAGGATTGCGACCCTCTGAACCAGGGAATACCCCATCCCACCTTGGATTCACAAATTATACCAATCTTTTTAATAATTCAGGTCACGGAACTCTGGGGTGGACCATGGCCTGCGGTTCAGGGCAGGCCATAGCCGATCTAGTCAGCGGCAAACGCCCGGAACCTGATTTCAGGTTCGCTTGCGGGTCAGCATCTTACACCGCGTTAAAAAAACGATGCCAGGCCAAGGTGGCCTGAATAAGAATCATGGCCCTTATATTAGCTATCCCGGAGACCATCACCCATGTATTACTCTGAAAAATTCAACAGTTATACGCATTTACTCGGATTATTGCTGGCCATTGCCGGAACCTCAATCCTGATCACCTTCTCAGCTTTAAAATCTGGAGCAACTGCGGTGGTAAGCACTTCCATTTATGGAAGTATGCTAATCCTTCTATATGGTTGCTCAACGCTCTATCACAGTATTTATGGTCCGGTAAAAAAAATTTTCCAGAAGCTCGATCATGCCTCCATTTATCTCCTGATTGCAGGAACCTATACCCCTTTTGCCCTGGTATCCCTGCAAGGAGGCTGGGGTTGGACTCTTTTTGGCTTGATCTGGGGGCTTGCAGTTCTTGGTATCCTCCAGGAATACTGGCCAGAAAAAAGAACACGCGTTATTTCCTATGTTTTATATCTCCTGATGGGCTGGATGGTGATCATAGCTATCAATCCACTACTCAGGGCATTGCCCATAGCGGGATTTGCCTGGCTTGCAGCTGGAGGCGCTTTTTATACTTTTGGCCTTATTTTTTACGCACTGGATGGAAAAATACCTCATGCACACGGATTTTGGCATCTATGTGTCCTGCTAGGCAGTGCATGTCAATATCTGTCCATATTACGTTATGTCATCTGAAATAAAATCAGACATCAAAATAAATCACACTCAACTTTTTTTCAATGAAACCTGGATGTTCCTTCGGCGCTGGATTGAACACTTCAATTAACCTTTACCTATAGTTGCAGCAGGCACTTCAGTCATTGAAGCGAGGCAGGGAGCATGAACCAGGTGTCCTGACCATAACCCATACAGGCTGCGTGCAGCCACGACACTCCAGATTCCAGCAAGAGCTACAGTCAGCAATACCGAGAAAAAGGTAAATGCGATGATCCCGCTATGGATCCCCAATGCGAACGTTGAGGCTATATACACCCCCAAAGGAAAGGTAAAGCCCCACCACCCCAGATTAAATGGCAATCCGCGGCGAATTTGTACCAGTGTCAGCACCATGGCAGTCATCAACCACCAAAGACCCAGCCCCCACAAAATCAATGCTCCTGCCACGCCCATGGGTTCAGCTAACAACCCCAAAGCTGAAAGCGGAGATCCAGACAGCGCATGTGGCGCAGCCACACCCAGGGTTTGAAGAGCCAGCGCCCCGGTACCCAAAGGACCCAAGGCTAGCCAGGTGGACACACCCATATCTTTCGAAGGCAGCTTATGAACCGCCAGCCGGAAATAAAGCAGCGTAAGGATACCCAGTGCCAGAGGAACTGACATTCCCCATAATGCATACCCGGTGACAACCAGGATACGTGCCTGGGAAACAGGTAGATGCATCGCAAGCAGCCCTGCGCTGGAGGCAGCAACTTCTGCAGGAACAATAGGCAGAAGCCAGACCCCCGTCAGATTTTCCAGGCTATGTTCTTGCAGTACAAACTGATAAATCGGTACCAGCCAACCAACACCAAGACTCAGGAAAACATCAAACCACCAAAGATATAGTGCAGCTTGAGAACCCCATGACCATTGGGGAAATAGCATGACCAGACCATTCACCAATGGAATAAGAGCCATGGGCAAGGCACCAAAAAACATGGATTGCACGGGATGGCGCAACAATGGGAGCGCATAATGCCGAAAAAACAGCCAGCGAGTTGTAAAAAGCCCAAAAAAAAGCATGAAAAAAAGTGTGTCAGCCCAGAACAGCATATGAACTATTCCCATACGCCATGGAAAATTAAATGGGAACTGTGCCAGTAAAATAAAAAGGATTCCTGTACCCATATTGAGAGTAAACCAGTTTGGAGTGAACTGTCGTATGAGTTCACTAGGATGTGCCAGCGCATGCAATGGAAAAAATTTACGCATTTGTATAGGCCCTTAAATCTGAACAAAATCATTTATCCAAAGATAGCCCAAGCTGCTTCAGCCAATAAAACCTTTATTAGCCCGGAACCGTAAGGGCTGCCAGCATGAAAATCTGTCTTTTCCGTAAAAAAGGGCTTCTTACCTGATACCAGAACCCTGACATGGTACCTAAAGGAATAGTGAAACAATCAATCCCGATGGAATTCATGGTCTTGCAAACGTAAATAAGCTTTTATACGGGTTTCATTGGCATTAGATTATGAGATGAGATAACATAACTCAAATACATTTAATTCATAAAATCATGAAATAAAGTTATGAATCTAAACCTTCATCTCCTCCGTGTCTTTTTTGAGGTTGCTCAGCAACGGAGCTTTTCCCGCGCTGCCGAAATTTTGTTCATCAGTCAACCTGCGGTATCAAAAGCCGTTCGAGAGCTAGAACATCAACTGGACTTGCCCTTAATCGAGCGAGGAGGTGCAAAAACAACAAAAGGCGTGCGCTTAACTGAAAATGGCCAGGCACTTTTTGATCATGCCCGTGGGCTCTTCGCCCTGGAACGTTCAGCCATGGAGGATATCCGCGCAAGAGTTGGACTTAAGCGTGGAAAACTGACATTAGGAGCGAGCACTACTATTGCGGGCTATTGGCTTCCTGTCTATCTTGCTGCTTTCTGCAGAAAACATTCATCCGTGGAGCTATGCGTGCAGGTCGGAAATACCCAGGCCATGAAGCAAGCCTTAATTGATTGCAGCATCGATCTGGCTCTGGTTGAAGGGCCGGTAACGGACCCGCGTATCAACGCAGCCTTGTGGCGTAATGAGGAACTGAAAATCATAGCACACCCCAATATTTCGTTGCCTCGCAAGCAACCCGAACTGGACGTGGAAAAACTTAACCAGCAGGTCTGGCTGATGCGTGAACCTGGCTCCGGAACCCGCGATGTCACTGAAAACAGCATGAGAACCCTGGGTATCCATCCCCAGGCTACAATCGAACTGGGAAGTAATGAAGGAATAGCACGTTCTGTGGCAGCAGGGGCTGGAATGGCCATGCTTCCCTTACCCGTGGTTCGGGAACTCATCATGCTTCAGGAGGTAAATGCCTTGCAGCTTCCTGAAGCCTTATCGCTGAGCCGACCCCTGTACCTATTGCAGCTTCAGGATCGTCCCGTACCACCACTGAGCAGGGCATTCTGTGAAATCCTGGATATATCTATACCGTATTAAACCGTTTATTAACTTCATGATGAAACTTGATCTGGATCACCTTAATTCAAATTAAAGGGATTTCGTCCTTAAATAAATCTATATTTTAACTATATGTAGTGTTATTTTTATATCGTAACACTATATATGGTTAATAATTATATTTAGTTAAAACAAAAGTCTCTTCTTAACTTGATAGATTGACGCCAACCAGAAAATATTTTTAATAAACGCTAAGCCAGACAGGAGAATCATCATGCCAAATATTCAGGCTCCTTCAATAAAACCATCCGAAACCATATTAAAGGATGAGGAACGCCAGCCTTGTGAAATATGGACCCGGGTAATGGGCTATCACCGTCCGGTTTCCTCATTCAATATTGGTAAAAAGGGCGAGTTTTACGAAAGGACGTTTTTTACCGAGACCGCTGCCTGTGCCCAGAAAGCCTGATACCCCACTAGTTGGAGGTCTGGTACCTTTCAGCACCATCGACTACCCTGGCCAGTTGGCAGCAGTCATATTTTTGCAAGGCTGCCCCTGGCGTTGCGGATATTGTCACAACCCTCATCTACAAAGCAGGGGGCAGCCCCAGTACAACTGGAAACAGATTATCCGGTTTTTACACTCACGGCTTGGGATGCTTGATGCCGTAGTGTTCAGTGGGGGAGAACCGACTGCGGATCATTGTCTTCTGGAAGCAGTCAAATCAGTCAAAAAAATGGGCTTTCTGGCTGGAATCCACACTGCTGGCGCTTATCCTGAGCGCCTGGAAAAGCTGCTGCCCTATCTTGATTGGGTGGGTCTGGATATCAAGGCACCCTTTAATTCGACCTATGATCGCATCACAACAGTCGCCCAGAGCCACCGCAATGCCCTGGCCAGCCTGCAGCGGCTACTGGAACAGGGTGGCGAATTTGAAGTACGCACCACCTTACATCCCCGCCTGCTTTCAGAAACTGATGTTTTATCCATCGCTACGACCTTGGCCAGTATGGGTGTGAAGCATTATGCGCTACAAAAATTTCAACCACGCGACTGTATCAATGAGCAATTAAATTTGAATCTACCCACCTGTTATCCAGATGAAAACCTGCTGTTCCAGATAAAAGCCCTGTTTCCTGACTTTACTTACCGCTGATATTGCTAGCCATTCGAGGAACAAGTATCCGCTCACGTGTCTTGTTGGTCCCCTGTTAGTCAAGCCTGCCTGTTTGATGAGGAAACTGCACCCAAAAGAACATGCAAAACCTTTTCTGCCAAAACTTACAGATGAATGACCTAAACCCATGTCAGGGCATCACCTCGCAATATTCATAGACCTCTGCCCCCGCTATCTTATTTCGATAGGAAAGTGGAGCTTTGGCGAACCACAGATCAGGATGGTAGCGATCAACCTCCTCTCCCATGAACCGGATCAGGTCACAGGTTGGTTCAGTTACGTTCTTTTTCCAGTTGTCATTACCTTTGACATATGCCAGATGCATGTTTTTCATGCAATTACGCCTGCAGAAATGAAAAGCTGAGCAACCTTCACAGGGCATGTCGGGGTGAGGCTGTAACGGACTCTTCCTGACCCAGTTTGCAACCACATCCCCCTGAAGCAATTCAGGAAGATACATCATATCTGGACAAGGATAGATCTTGCCATCGGGCATGATGTTCAGAAGATTGGTTGACACCCGGCACTGGCTCAATCCTGCAGCTGATTCGTACATCCTTGATGGGAGCACCTTGTTCCTGACCGTACCCATAAGGGGAACAACAGGATAAAATTCCCTGCCCAGAAAAAACCGCTCAACAAGCCTTGATAGCACTTGCTTTTTCTTTTCTACTGACTCCGGGCCATAAGCCCCTTCATCCTGGGCAAACTGGAAATAAAGATAGTCGAAGGTCCGGGTCAATTCATCCAGCTCTTCAAAAGAAGTTTCACCACTCCACCATGTCACCCTGGCCGTCAAGGTTCCGGAGAGATTATGCCTCACCTTCTCCACATTCCGCATCACCTTGTCATAGACCCCACCTCCACGATAACCATCGGTCACCTCTTTCCCTCCATCAAGAGAAACCATGACATTGGATAATCTGGCAAGAATTTTCTCAGGAACCCGATCCAGCAAGGTGCCATTGGTCTGAAGATTGAAACGGGATAAAGGCAATTTATCCATAAGCTCCAGGATAAACCGGGTATTAAGCGTTGGTTCTCCACCATAAAGGGATATATATATTTCCTTGCCTGCCAGATGGGTACCAATAAAAGCCTTCAGCTGATCAACCGTATAACTCGCATGTTTCTGGGAATTCAGGATATCGCCTACTCCCAGCACACAATAGCTGCAGCGCAGATTGCACTTCAGGGTCGTCAATAGCTGCAACTCCACCCGGGTTCCGACTATGACCGGTTCATCGTTCTTAATTTCGCACATGGATATCATCACTGGTTTAACCATTTTCAACCTTCAAACATAAGCAACGCCATAATCCAGAAACACGAACCTGCCGGGTGCATGCGACTGGATTATTACCCCTTTGATGCACAGCATTGTAGAGATAGATGGCCAGAAAAAAGTGATGCAAATCACCCATTAGGCAAAAAACCACCCGTTGAAGCCAGATCCAGAAGCGAAAGGTCGGGTCTCGCCAGCTAAAAGCGGTCTTTCCAGTTCAAATCGGGAAGCTAAATAACCAAACCATGCCTCATTGACCCATAACCCGATTAACAGAATTGATATTGGTAAAAAATTTCATATTTTACTGACTGAGACAGAGTGCTAATATCAACGCCTGTCAACAAATCAATTTATTTGTTCCTATTCTCACTTCTCAAACTCAGGGAAAAGGCACGATCATGAAAAAAACACTTTTAGGCTGTGCAATCCTATTCTTTTCGCTTTCCGGCAATGCCATGGCTGCAACGACTTTGCGTGTACTGGCAGCAGGAACGCTGGCATTACCTTTCAAACAGGTTAATCTGGAATTTAATCAGAAATACCCGAATATCAAGGTTGAGCCAGTCTATGGCGGCAGTGTCAAAATGGCAAAAATGGTCACTGAGCTGCATGAACCCGCAGATATTGTGGCTGTCGCTGATTACAGCGTCATTCCGAAATATCTGTTTGCCCATCACCAAACTCCGGAATATGCAAACTGGTACATCGGTTTTGTAGGCAATGAAATTACTTTTACCTACACGAAGAAAAGCAAGGGTGCGAATCGAATCAATGCCTCCAACTGGTATAAGGTCATGGCTGAACCCGGCGTTCAAATTGGGCGTTCCAGCCCGAATACAGACCCTTCTGGCTACCAGATTGTTCAGATGCTGAATCTTGCGAACCGTTACTACCATAATCCCGGTCTGGAAAAAAGCATACTGGCCAATTCTCCAATTTCCAACATGAGAGATACGGAAACAGATCTGATTTCTGCTCTTCAACTGGGACAGATCGATTATCTGGCCATTTACCGTTCAGATGCGATGCAGCATCATTTCGAATATCTGCACCTGCCACCCCAGATCAATTTATCCAATCCCGCTTACAGTTCCAATTACGCACAGGGCAAAGTCACCACCATCAATGGCGTCTTGACAGGCAAACCCATCGTCTATGCCTTGACCATCCTAAAACATGCCAAACATCAAGCTGCTGCGGAAAAATATGTTGCCTTTCTTCTTGGACCAGAAGGCAGAAAGATTATGAAGCAGGATGGATTCATCCTGATTCATCCGGCCTATGCCAAAAACCGGCAAAACATGCCGAAATTACTACAAGAAGTTACCCGGCCCTGGCCAGGAAGATAAAAACAGGATAGGGCAGATACAGTATCTGTCCTATCAATACCAAAATGATAAAACATGGCATGATTAATGGAGAACCTGGATGCAAATAAAAATCTCTTCCCTGTGTGTTTCAGCTGCGTTAGGTAGCCTGCTCATCACCAGCCTTCCGGTGCGGGCTGAAACACTTACCCAGTTTTTTAAGCAGAGCAGTATTGACGGACAGATCCGTTCCTACTATTTCAGCCGGGAATATGGCACTTCAGCCACGCCAAATGCCAGCGCCTATTCTCTTGCTGCCCGCCTGAACATCCTGACTGCGCCTTTCTGGCAAGGGTTTCGTGTAGGAACAAGTTT
>JAGWIG010000232.1 GCA_028873515.1 Pseudomonadota bacterium
CAAGACCCTGCCGCCACTCCTGTAAGTGCAGGCTCGATAGTAATCGACAAAAAACAACTCATTCCCGCCAGGTTTGATTTGTATATGGAGTTCAACCCGCACGACTGGGAAACAAACTGGTTTGCCGTAGAATTACAGGACTTGCTTTTAGATAGGCAGTTCCCTCCTACAGCTACCAACTTTCTGCTCATGCAGTTAATGCGCCGGGTGAACCAGTACTATGAATATGCTACATGGAACAGCCGTGTTGCATACAATCCTACTACTGGGACTGAGGTAGTACCTTCATGGCTTACTACCGCCGCATTAAATCAAAACTTTTACTATTTCGACGGCCTTATTTTTAAAGCCATTAATGATGCTAATACGATAAAAGTAGCTGGAGCGGTAACATTGACCGCAGCCAATATACGCACCCAGTTAGACACCATGATTACCCTTGTACCTCCGGCCTTACTTGCAAAATACGGCAAAAAAGGTTTACGTGTACTGGTTGGTAACGCCACATGGTTGTTATATAACCAAGCATTAAGGGAGGATGCCTTTAAGAACCAAAACACAACCGAGGCCTCTCAGGATATGTGGAACGGTTATGACGTGGTACGCTGCGCCGGTATTCCTGATAACACTATTCTAATGTGCCTTGCCAACCCTGACCCGCTTTCAGGCAACGCCTTTATCGGCCTCAATGAATGGGGTGATAAGGACAACCTTAAAATGTCGCCTCTGCAAAACAACTCCGACCTTTGGTTTGTACGTGCAGAACAAAAGGTTGATGTTAACTGGGGCTTTGCCGACCAATTAGTAATCTACACAACTGAAACTGTATAACCATGAAAAAAATAATTTTTCTCTCCGCTTTACTTATCGGTACTATTTGTTCCGCACAGAACTCATCGCCCCGCTGGGGTGCCGGGCCTCCTTCTGAGGATAACACAGGAAGGATACTTACCTATGCGTTCACACAGGTAACAACTACCGCTTCTCAGGCTATTGCCTACCAGCGTTTACCCAATGCTTTTGAAAACATTGTGCAGGTTGATACCCTGAAACATGCTTTAACGGACAGCGTGAATGTAATTAACGCCTATAAGGGTGATAAACTGATTTTTACATTCGTTGCCGACACCTTATCTGCCGGCCGTGTAGTAACATTCGGTAATCACCTGAAAAGTGCAGGAACTTTAACAGTGCCTAAATCCGCATCTAAATCAGGCCGGGCTGAAATAGCCTTTATGTTTGACGGCACGGAATGGGTAGAACTTTATCGCACCATAACAACTAACTAACATGCAGAACCTACTTACAGGCAATGTAGGGGTAGAACGCCCCCTGGTTGTAACCAATCCTTTGGATAACGCCATAAATGTAACCGATACAGCTACGGCTGAACAGATTACAGGCGGCGTTATAACAAGCACCTCCGCAGCCGCTGTAACTATAACCACACCTACGGCCGCAGCTATTGCCGCAGCGCTTGGTTTTATCGGTGGAACATTTTTT
>JAGWIG010000087.1 GCA_028873515.1 Pseudomonadota bacterium
GGAGGAATCATGAACTGGAAAGACATCGCTCCCTTTGTGGGAGACGCAGCGCCTATTATTGGCGGTTTGCTTGGTGGCCCTGCTGGTGCTGCAGTGGGTAGCCTTGTGGCCAATGCATTAGGCACAGGTGCCACACCGGATGCCGTATCGCAGGCACTGAAGACTGATCCGGCGGCTGCTGTGAAGCTGGCCACGCTCCAGGAAGAGCAGGCCGTGGCGTTTAAACAGATGACATTGCAGCAGGCCACGGCAGAGATTCAGGCCCAGGCACAGATGTCTACGGCTCAAATCGCAGTGAATCAGACTGAAGCTACAAAGAACAGCCTGTTCGTGGCCGGATGGAGGCCATTCATTGGCTGGAGTTGCGGTGCTGCATTCTGTTATGCCTTCATCCTGCAGCCATTCATGCAGTTCGGACTGGTAGCGGCTGGAGTCAAGATGGATGCCAGTGCGTTACCGATTCTTAACCTTGCGGACATGATGCCGGTATTGCTGGGAATGCTTGGTCTTGGTGGCATGCGGACGTTTGAGAAGGTAAAGGGTGCCAGCAACGCAGCGGATTAAAAGTTTGTTAAAAACTCATTTGACCCTGAATCATCTTCATAGGAACAATCATTAGGGTGCTGGCATTTACTGGGGTTATTGCATTCTGGGCAAATAAATGAGCCACAACTTCTCCCTGAATTTGAACCAGAACAAATATTCTTGAAATCATAAACACCATCACACTTTGCCTGTTTGCATTTCATTCCATCAATATCTTGTATATCCATTTTTTTGACTCCTTAATAGAGTTAATAATATGCAAAAGGAATTCTTTGCATACCTTATATGGAATAAAAAGACACATTTTTTTAATAAAGATAATTTTGTATTTCAACTTAACGGTATCAAGGTTCACTTTCAATTTCTTTTAATGAGGATTTAATCATTTCAATTTGAGAAAAACTGATGTCTTCAGCTTGAACTGAACAATTCATCAACTCCATTAGCAATATAGGTGGTAACGTTCCTATATGCCAGATATCACAATCAAAATGCCTTTGAAGAAGTTCTCTGTGTTTGAATTCATAAAATTCATTTAGGACAACCCAAGTGGGTTTCTCAAGGCAACAACAAGATTTTGGAAGATAAAAGTTTGGAAAACGATGGGTAACTTGGCATCCGAAGTCATTAAGAAAAAGTCTACCATTTGAGGTTGTTTTAACTACAAGTGTAACTCCATTATAGTTGCCTAGAACAATTAAAATTTTTTGCGCTTCAGCTCCATCGTTAAATTTAAAATGTCTATCAACAAATAGACTACCTGGATTCATATTTGCTTAAAGTGTTCGATTAAGGCTTGTCTTTCAGAAATAATTTCATTCATTTCTTCCTTTTCCTGTCTGCGTAATGCAAGGGAATATGGTATAAGTTGTTGTAATTTCCCTTGTTCAACGTAAATTTTGTGCCAAGGTTCATTTTCTAGATGAGTAGCCTCAATCATGTCTTCAGCTTTTTTATTCCGATATTCCCTTACCAAATTTTTCATAATTCGCATTTCACGCTTAGAAAAGTAGGAATTATCAAATTTACGTATAGGTTTGATAAACAGCATGGTCGCCCCATTAGGGATTTTTTTTTCAGAAAACTCTACCTTGGCAGCCAAGTCTAAAGAAGGTTTGTCCATTTCCTCATATAAACTAACGGGAACAGGCCCCATTTTCCATGCATAATAGTTCATCCCAGTAACTGAACGACCAGTTTCTTTGTAATGTTCAAAATCAAGGAAATAAAGAAGTTTGCAGAGTTTTGTTTTACCAGGAAATTGAGTATTAGAAGCGAAATAAATGATGACATTGATCAATTTTTCACGTTCGCGGCTAATAAGCATTTTCATCCCCCATGCCATGAATTTCCGCAGACATTATTATAATAATACTTACCTTACCATAAATTAATAGGCATCAATAATAGATTTGCGGAGCAAGTCATTAATTGCGGAGCAAAGCTTATTTTACAAAACCTCTGAAAGGGTTGTGTTTATTGGTGGGCCCGGTCGGATTCGAACCGACGACCAAAGGATTATGAGTCCGAACATGCTTTGGCTTAACCATCAGCTTTATACCATGATTTCCGCCCCGCAAAAATCCGAAAACATCATCTCTAAGAACAAGCTTAGACGCGCGGGTAATTTTCATTGCGGAGCAAAAACCTCATCGCGTTGGGGTTACTTTGTCCCCTTTTCTTGAACGAACATAATGTTCAGTCATCGTCATGGTTGAATGACCCAGCTGCAGTTGAGCTTCGCGCATCCCGTCATAATCAGCCTTGTCCGTTGCGGCTTTCGCTCTCAAGTCTCTGAACTGAAACTCCATGATGTCTTTTTTTAAATTCGGATGTTGTTTGGCCGCCGCAATCCTTGCCTTATCAAATCGCTGGCGTAATGAAAAAGAAGAAATAGGTCGCCCTGTTTCACTGCATATTAATGCCAACGTGTGTACCTTATAATTACTCTTGCGTTCTTCAATTCGCTTAATCAGTAATTCCAACTCTCCCTTAATCGTGATACGTAGCTTTTTACCAGTTTTGGACTGCTCGACCATTAACGCGTTATCACGAATATCACTCATGCTCATGGCCAATGTATCGGCAGGCCTTTGCCCAGTCAGATAAGCAAGATCCAATGCATCCCTTAACGGAATATCCGCAACATCCCAAACAACTTCAAAAATCGTATCTTCAATATAGATGTTTCGTCCTTCCTCGCTGAAACCCTTAATGCCTGAACATGGATTAGGCAAGTCAGTCAAACCCCATGCTCTGGCCATATTCCAGATATGACTAAACAATGCCTTTTCACGGTTTGCCCGGACCTTTGCGGTTTTAGCACGCCAATCAAGATACTGTCTGATATGAATTGGTTTTATGGAATTAAGCTGTGCGGGAGGGTCATTGAAAAACTTACATAACCACTCTATTTCCTTGATATTGCCCTTACGTGTGAGAGGTGCTTTCTTTGGAAGAATTTCTAGCATGTATCGATCCACTACATCCTTGAATGTGATGATACTGCCAAGAGGATTGGGCGAAATAAGCTCAAGTTCCCCCCACTTCCGGATAGCTTCCGTATAATCTTTCCCTAGAGGAATTTCCTTGCGAGGTTTTCCACCACAGTCATAATAATAATAGAGAATCCCACTTCTTTGTTTTCTGGCACGTATACGTGGAGGCAATTGATGATTGACGGATGATTTTCTGCCCACATTTCCCTCATTATTAGATGAGCGAGACATTCGATTTCCACCCAGGTGTGATATTTGATTTCTGTTCTGACCGTCCCTCTATAACGGAACGGGCAACAACTGGATGGCCACTCATATTTATCCGAAATGGTATTCCCATTTTGCGTAAGGCGTCAATCTGGCATGATTTTCTTCGCCTTCCAGTCAAAATAGTAATTTCATCAGCAGTAAGAAACATCACTTGCCTCCATAAATAACGCTTTGTTGCATATATATAATTTTCAGCGCAGAATTTTTACACAGCAATTTATTTTTAGAAGAAATTTCATGCCAGCTATTAATTAAGGGGAATTCCATGGATACAGGTAAAGAATGGGCGGAATTGAGTGATAGATACAATCTTGTCAATGATGAATACCAAAATTGTTGGATTACAATTAGAAATAAATTCAGTTCCATCGCAAATGGAACATTGCACGAAAATCCAACTGATGAAGAGCTTAAACGTTGCGGAAAATTACGCGATGAACTTAATTCCTTGAATAACTCCATGCGTTTATTCATACAGAAGCATTTCGGTGCTGGTGTATAACACTTCAACATATTTTCCCATCAAATAAGTGACACGCAGGCGAACGACTATTGATATCAGTTCCATAGGAACAGGTTGCCTTGACACGATCACACTTATAGAATTTCCTGTTACCGCCTGTCTGATAGCAATGTTTACAATGGCGACATTTACGACCTTCTGGCCCAGTTCCGGGTTGTGCAGGATAAGCAGACGCACGATAGTGTTTTGGCGCTTCTCCAAATAGATCGGTAGATTGATTCATCGACCCTCCCATTCCCTGCAGGTCGCATTGATGGTGATTGCAAAGTTATGTTTCATGCAGCGCACACGTTTAGTTCCTGGAACATATTTCATGTGCTTGCAATTGCTGCATTTCTGGCCAAAGATCCTTGCAGCCTGGCGTTCCTTGCTGGTCATATAACCGACCTTGAACATCTTCTGTTCTGTTAGTGAGCCGCACCAGTTGGCTTTCATCTTGTTATATGCCTTGTAATACGAGCACCGTTCACCATTTCAACGGTTGTTTTCCCTGTTCGATCATCCTTAATGACCTGAGGGCCAGAAATGTCAGAATTACTGTCTCCCTGATTTTCAATAAACCCTGAAATTGATTTGCCTCTCGCATGCTTGATGAAATCCACTTCTACCTTTGCGCTGTTGATAATCGTTTGCGCAACCTCACTAATTGCCCTGGCACGATCAAGAGCCATAGGATTATCTTTATCCTTAAGTGCAGCCAAGGTTTCAAATAGATTGTCACGTAAGGTATTAATGTCATTTGCCATTGATCTTCCTTTTCAATGCACCGTTTAACTGGATGACTTCTTTTAGTGGTTTAGGCAGATTTTGAATGCTGTTACGTCGCATCAAATCCGCACGGCAAAGGAGTTCAAGATTGTCGAACTCGATATGTTCCTTGTTACCATCTTTGAATACCACTACATGCCCGGCTGGTATCGGACCATGGAGCTCTTGCCAAAGCAGGATATGAACACCTACCCAGTCTTTGGGCGGATAACCTGTATCTGTCATTTTTCTTTGCTGATAACCATCCATCAGTCTGGTGCTGCCGATCGGTAACCAGGTAGAAGTTTTTTCACCTTTCTTGAATGTCGTTTCGGCCATTCGTCCGCGCCCTATGGAGTAACCAGGTCGTTTTGTTCCTTTGTTTGCTGGGACATTCCCTTTTTTATAACGTGTTGCTACTCCAACGTTATCTCCCCTGCGTAACCGACATGCATCCGGACTATCTAAATATTCCCGGGTCTTTTTTAACCCGAGTGCCGTGGCCTTTTTATAAATATGTTTAATGGCCATTCCCAGCACCCCCGCCAGGTGTTCGGTTTTTTCATGGGGATACCGGGCCCGAAGAATCGCAAGATGTTCTTCAGTCCATGGTTTCCTTGGTGGCAGAATCCCTCGGCTTTTAGTCATGCGGTTTTTCTCTCAGCTTGAATATTTCTTCGATAGGTTTTTGTTAAATCTGACTTGATGGAATATCCACGGCGTCGCAATGCATTTGAAAGGAGCGCCCTGTCGTGATGGCTATGCTGTGCCTGACGCAAAAGACCGAAGTAACTATTGGCTACCTCTAAAAGTTCTGCTGCAGGGATAGTGCTTATTCTTCTTATGGCCTCATTCACCGTGCGTTTACGGGTGCTGCGGTGCCAAGGCTTGATGACCTGTCCAACAAAATCAACTCCTCGATCTATGGGCTGCAGAATCGTTTTTGATGGATTTACATGTAGCGATAGATTCTTCGGTAGCCAGGTCTCGATGTCGTGTTTTGCATCATTCAACCATCGCGAAGACTCGTGCAACAGAATAAAGTTATCAACATAACGAATATAATGTCTGGCATGCAATTCATGCTTGCAATGCTGATCCAGGCCATCCAGCAGGACATTGGCAAAAAATTGTGAAGAAAGATTACCGATTGGCAAACCAAGATGTGAAGGATGGTTGCCAAGACGTTTGTGTGGTGGGACCCGGTTTAGCCTCACCGGATTTCCTCGGTATTCAAAATTCTGGCGCGGATCATGAAAAAGAATTGTGTCGGCCAACTGTAGCCACCATGGCTCGTTAATCTTTTCTGCCAGTTTGGCGTGCACAATTCGTTTATCAATACTGACGAAGAAATTAGCCAGATCCATTTTTAGGTAATAAGCCGCCTTACTCCAGTTTTGCGTGGTACTTCTTATTTTTGATTCAAGTCTTTTGACGGCGTAAAGCGTCCCGCGTTCAGGAATGCATGCACAGCTATCTGCAATGAACGAAGCGTAAAAACGCGGAGAAATATGGTTATAAAGCAAATGATGAACAATGCGATCACGAAACTCTGCAGCCCAGACTTCACGCGGTTTGGGGTGAGTAATGATAAAACAGATACTTTTACCTGGTGCATAGACACCATTCATCAATTCTTCATATAAATGAAAAAGGTTATGCTCCAGATCCTGTTCAAATATCAGTGCTGTCTGGCTATTACGTTTATTCTCGCGACAGTCAAAATAAGCCCTGACCAGATCTTCAAAAGAAAAATCAGCATGATGGCGATCGGTTTGATTTGCGAACGGCCCTGGCTCGCAGCTTGTTGTTGGTGTTGTTGTAATTCTGGTTGCCATTGTTGAAGTTCTGATACCAGGCCGCATCGTGCTATCTACGTCGCCGTGCAGAAGGCTTTCGCCGATCAACAGGGAAACTGCGCCAGACGATTCCAGGGTTTGCCCGGTCGTATCTGTTATGCGCATATCGGTGGCTTCTTGAGCCAGCGGCACGACCAGATCAATAATTCGCTCAGTCATAATGGCCTTGACCTCTCATGAAACGGGCGCTTTTGTAAAACGTCGCCATCCACCTGCCTGCTTGCCTACCTTGTTCGTGAGTTCAATGGCTTTCGCGTATTGACCTGTTGAAATGAGCCGTTTATCCCGTGCCAGGCGAAGAAGCAAATCAGCAACCTGTAATCGCTCAATAAGTGATTCCAGGTGCGATGTTTTTTCTATGGCACAATTCGCCCGAAAAATAAGGACCACGATCTCGACGCACTCATCACGAAGTTTGCCGCCAATGGAAATCTTGAAATCTCTCGGCATGTTTTTGACAAGATTCGTGATAGCGTCAAGAAGATCATAGGCAACTTTATAAATAGGCAATTCAGTGTGGAGAGTCATGCTGATAAAAACCTAAATAATTAAATTACAAAATTGCTAACCTGCGAACGGCCCTGGCTCGCAGCTTGCGGCTGGTGCCGTAGCAAATCTGGTCGCCATCGTGGAAGTCCTGATACCAGGCGTATCCATCTGACGAATGAGCCTCTGACGACCAATACCAGTCGCTCTGGAAATGCTTTCTGCCGTTTACTCGCTCAAGGCCAAGTTCGCGCAAAGTAGGAAGTTCGCCACCGATTGATTTGGCCCATGTTTTTGCTTCTTCCCATGTTGCCGATTCAATCTCTCCCGGCAAGCCAACCAGGTGGTAGTCGGGTGTTCCATCCTCTTTGAGGATAACCCCCGCGTAATGCTCTCCATGAGCAAGTGCAATGCTGGCCGGTTGGAAAACCAGAGAGGTTCTGGATTCGGCCTTGTATTTCGCGATGAGCTTAATCAGTTCATTTTGCTTGGCTTCTAGTTTTTCGAGAGTAATCGGCATTTTCATCCCCTTAGAATTGATAAATGATTAAATGGCTAATCTGCGAACGGCCCGGGCACGCAACCTGAAGCTGGTGTAGCTGTAACCCTGGCCTCCATCGTTGAAGTCCTGACACCAGGCGTAGCGCCCCCCAATAAATTGTGTGGAACTCCAATACGCTGATTCTTCAAAAGCCTGTTCAGCTCCAGATTTAAAGCATTCAGCCTGCGTCTGAAGAGGAAAATCAGGAGTATAAGAACGGCTTGGAGCTATGGACGATAAA
>JAGWIG010000233.1 GCA_028873515.1 Pseudomonadota bacterium
GGCGATGTCTTCCGCATAGGTGAGTGACCATTGATAATAATCCGAATTGGTCGGAAGAATGGTCACGGTCACCCCCTGATTCTGGCAGAAGGTGATGAAATCTGCCAGATTCGGAGTCGTCGGATTGACAAAGCTCATAAGGCAACCTTGTCCTTCCCTTCAGGAGACACTTCCACCGAAAACCGGATCTCGTCGCCTTTCGGCTTGGCATTGACGGGAACATCCTGTTCCACAGTCACTTCCGTCACCTTGGCCAGACGCTTGCGGTTTTTCTGGTTGGCCTTGTCAAAGGCTATCGCCGAACGTGTGGCTTCAATGGCAGAACGATGTTCCTGCATATCCACCACGGCATCATGACCGGTTACAATGTCATTTTCAGAAATCGCTTTGCCTTCACGGTAAAGCAGTCCCGTAAAATGTTCGAGGCGTTGGTTGACGTCTGACGATTCCCGTCCCCCATACAGTTTCAGGTGCTGAATCACCGCATCCATCTGGTTTCTTGTCCAGTCCTGGCCGATGGCTACCTGCTGACCGGATGAAATCTCGACATAGGATGCGCGGGCTGTTTCCGGCGCACGGAAACAGAAAACCTGAAGCTGTTTAGTGGTATTGGCTATATATAACATGAACCCTCCTTAGTAAGGCATCGAGAGAATGGTCAATCCTTGTGGGCGGATGCACCATCCGCTGGAAACACGAAGCTCATTGACTTCGGTAATCGCTCCATCAGGAGTTGGCGTTGGTATCTTCATCGGAGCGGCCATATCGGCATACATGAGGTTGACCGCCTTGTTATTGGGCTTGACATCGGCAAAGATATTGGTGTTGATGCCTTCAATATCCGGTTGCTCGATTTCTGGAATAGTGATGAGGATGGCATCATTGCCGCCTGCCCCTTTTCCGATAAGCGTATCATCAAAGGCCCACTCGACCGTATCCCCGTTTTCACGGGCGACATTCTCGATAACCTGACCTGTCGTGGACGTTCCTGCACCCGGACGCTGATAGGAAGTGATCTGGACGATGTTCCCATACTGGAATTGCAGAAATTCGCGCTGAGGCGAGACAATGACAATCTTGTTGCTCAGGCGTGCCCCGGACTGGAACATGCGGGTCTTGAGGGCCACAATCTGGCTCAGGATGTAAAGGGCCATTTCGCCATTGTCATAGGTCTGGGAGGTGGTATTGCCGTAAGTGTCAGGAGGAAGCGTTACCGCTGTCGCTCCTACGGTATTGAGCAAACCTTCGCCATTGGAGGCATTGAATCCATACAGAAGCCCGGAGCGCATTTGCTGGAAAATACCCTGACGCATGGCTAAATCCTGTGCGGCAGGCAAACCGACTGCATATCCGGCGGCTGCCGCCATGTCATGATGATCATAAATGGCACGCGTGCGGATAAGATAGGTCGCGGTCTGATAGTATTCCCCGACAAGCGTGGCGGAAGGAAGAAGATTTCCTGCGGCCTGACCACTCA
>JAGWIG010000026.1 GCA_028873515.1 Pseudomonadota bacterium
CCCGCTTGAGGAAGAAGGCTCAGCTATCCTGATGAAGCAGTCTTTGCATGACGAAATCGGGAGTGATTTCCTCACCGGATAACAGCATGGCCAGTAGCTCGCCCCCGAGTACCTGGGGAGCGATAATGACATCCGGCTGCACCAGCTTGATGCGTTTCAGATGGCGGGCATCATTGACTGCCGCAATGGTCTGGGCTGTCACTCCGAGTTCTTTTGCAGCGAGGATGACAAAAGCGTTCTCAGAGTCATCTGAGAGCATTGCCAGGATGGCTGTGGCTTTCTTGGCTCCGGCCTGCTCGAGTATCTCTTCGTTGCTGGGATCGCCAATGATGATATCAGCGTCATCGAATTCGTTCTGGTCAACCGCTTCGCGCATGATAAGGGTAACTGGACATCCTCGCTTGTTCAGCTCACGCCAGGTATTGAAGGCTAAAGGCGTCTTGCCAATGACGATAAAGTGGTTTTCGCGTTTCATGCGTTTGCCTTTGTGATTGAGGAAGTGCTGCAGGTTCTGGTTTACCAGTGGAACGATCACGGCGGTGAGGGAGGTGGCGAAGACGGTGATGCCCAGCACGATGATCGATACGGTGAACAGCATGGCTTCGTGGGTTTTGGGAATGATGTCCCCATACCCTACTGTACTCATGGTGACCATGGAGTAATACAGGGCCGTGACCAGGTTGGAGATGGGTGGGTTGTAACCTGCGCCCAGATAATAGCTGCCGAATGTGGCATAGAGGATAAGCATGATGGCTGAGGTCAGGGCGAACAGCGAGCTTGCGGCAATGCTTGACTGGTTGAAATGTTTCCAGTTGAGTGTCATTGCCAGCAGAAGGGTAAAGAAATATAGAAGCAGCCAGTATTCATGAACAGGCCTGATGAAGAGAATGCTGGCGCAGGCCGTGACAAGCAGCAGCAGGGTCATCGTCCATGCGGTGCGGGACCGTAGCAGAAGGCCTGTTGCCATGATGAACAGGGCGCCTCCGATGAGGAAAGGGGGAAAGCGTATTGGCTTGAGATAGTGCGATCCATAAAGGAGTTCATGGACGTAATGTTGCCAGTGTGGCCCAAGCTCGCTACGCAATAGCCAGATCCCTCCTGATCCGACAAGGAAAGCGAGGGGCAGATGGGGAAACCAGCGGGGTGCCTGGAGCTTTCTGTTCAGACGGCGTAGCTGTCTGCGTACCGATTCAATCCAGGGATGTGTTATCAAGGGCAGTAAATCCTGATTATGGGTTGCTGTTGCGGAGTGTATCAGGATAGCCCATTTTGTTCATTCAATGGAATGCCGGACTGATGCGGGTATCCATAAAAACGAAGGACTGGAGTAAACTAGCTTACTCTCAGGTTTGGCCACTCCAGCGTATTTTAAGATTAAATATCATCCAGTCTATATTCTGTGTAGCTATACTGTAATATACAGAAACAGAAAATATCAATAAATCCAGGGGGCTGTTTTTGAAGCGTGATGAATACAGGATTACTTTCATCGGTTTTCTGATTCTGATGCTTTTGACCTGTGTAGCCGGACTATCCGTCTATGTTGTCATGCAGCACCAGGTTAAATCCATCCTGAGTCAGAGTCTTGAAGTTTCCCTGAAGAACCGCATCCAGATATTTGATAACCAGATCCTGCAAGGGATGGCACAAACGCAAAGGATTGCGGCCCGCCCCGCACTCATCAACAGTCTTGTAAGGCTGAGATCCATTCCTGGAAATCCAGGAAAGGGCACACAGAACCAGTTGCAGCAGTTTGCCAGGTCTTTTCTGACCCAGGAATATCAGGGCGTCTCTATCTTGAACAGCCGAGGAAAGGAGCTGGCCCATGCAGGATATTTCCTGCAGAAACCGGAATTTCATGTCGCTCTGGATGCGCATCCCGGTGCGGCCCTGCTGTGGGATGGGCAATTTGTTCTGCAGGCGCATAGCAATATCCTTGACAATCAAGGCCAGCGCATTGGGCAGGTGACAACACAGAAGGTTCTAGGACTTCTGACCCGGGATTTTACTGAATTGACACCCATTGGAAAAACAGGTGAATTTGCCTTGTGTGCCCCACTGGAAAATGGATCAAAGGATATGGACTGCCTTCTGAGCGGAAGCTCGGGCAGGAAGGTCAGGCAGCTTCCCCGTGTGATTGCGAATCAGGGCTTGCCCATGAATTATGCCCTGGATGGGAAAACCGGCATTGTCTCTGCCAGGGATTACCGAAGAAGAAAAGTGGTCGCAGCCTTTGCCCCTGTTGGCAGGTATGGCCTTGGCATGGTGTTGAAGGTTGATGAGGCGGAACTGTACCACCCGGTCACAGCCCAGCTGGAATCCATTGCATTCCTATTGATGATCCTGCTGGTCATTGGGGGGCTGCTGCTGTACTGGCTGGTGATGCCCCTGGTGCGCAAGCTTGTCAATTCGAGACGGGAACTGTCTGAGACGGGAGCTAGGCTCCAGGCCATCCTTGACAATGCGCCTGCTGGAATCTGGCTCATTGGAGTGGATGGACGGTTTCGCTTCATGAACAGGACGCTGTGCAATGCGATAGGGGTGAAGGAAGAAGGGATTCTGGGAACAGGCCAGCCTGAAGAACTGCTAAGCCCGCATGGGGTTGCACAGCAGGGGGAGAGGCATCCTGGGCAGGAAAGCCCATATACCTACTGCCAGAGTCTGGCTTATGCGGATGGTCATCGTCACCTGCTGGAAATAACGCAGGTCAGGCTTTGTGATGACACCGGGAAAATCCTTGGTACCCTGGGCATTTCCATAGACATTACCGAACGTCAGCGGGTAGAAACTGCGTTGAAAAGGGAGTGTGAGAAGAACCGGACATTCCTGCGTAATGCCAGCGACGGCATACATATTCTTGACAGGCATGGAAAAATTATAGAAGCCAGCGAGGCGTTCTGTGCCATGCTGGGTTACCGGCATGATGAAATGATCGGGATGAAGGTTTCCCAGTGGGAGGCTAACTTCAATGAAGCCGAAATTGCCGAAATTCTCAGGAAACTGTTTGAACAGCAGGAGCGTTTTCAGTTTGAGACCCGCCAAAGACGCAAGGACGGGACGGTTTTCGATGTTGAGGTGAGCTGCAGCCCCCTTAAGCTGGACGATGAGGTTTTGTTTTTTGCCGCCTCACGTGATATTACCGGGCGGAAGAAAATAGAGAATGAACTCCGTATCGCAGCCATTGCCTTTGAATCCCAGGAAGGGATCCTGGTTACCGATGCCCATAGCGTGATCCTGAAGGTTAACCCGGCCTTTACGGCCATTACGGGTTATACCCCTGCGGAAGCCATAGGCCAAACCCCGCGTATCCTCAGGTCCGGCCGCCAGGATGCAGATTTTTATGCAAGGATGTGGAAAAGCATCCATACCCTGGGTAAATGGGAAGGTGAAATCTGGAACCGTCGCAGGAATGGCGAGATTTATCCGGAATATCTCACCATTACTGCAGTCAGGGATCCGGATGGCAATGTGACCAATTATGTCGCCATTCTTTCCGATATTACCCTGCGCAAGGAGTCGGAGGAAAAGATCCGGTATCTGGCCTTTTACGATCCGCTCACGGCATTACCCAATCGCCGCCTGCTGCATGACAGGCTGCAGCAGGCCATGGCATCCAGTGCACGCTGCAACCAGAAAGGGGCGCTGCTGTTCATTGATCTGGACAATTTCAAGGCCCTTAACGATACCCTGGGACATGCCATGGGAGATATGTATCTGCAGCAGGTGGCAAAGCGTCTTGCTACCTGCCTGCGTGAATCTGATTCTGTAGCCCGTTTTGGTGGGGACGAATTTGTGGTGATGCTGGAAAACCTGAGCCAGCATGATTTTGAGGCGGCGAGACAGACGGAGGCTGTCGCCGCAAAAATTTTTGCAGTTCTGGGTGAGCCATACCAGCTAGAAATGCATGAATACCGTAGCAGCTCCAGCATTGGTGCCGTTCTTTTCAGTGGTACGGATCTTAAAGCAAATGATCTGTTCAAGCAGGCGGACATTGCCATGTACCAGGCCAAGAAATCCGGTCACGACGAACTGCGGTTTTTCGACCAGCAGATGCAGGAAAGGATTGATGCACGGGTAAAGCTTGAAGATGAGCTCTATAAGGCCATTGAGAAAAAACAGTTTCAACTGTATTACCAGATTCAGGTTGACCACTCGAACCGTCCATTGGGTGCAGAGGCCTTGATTCGCTGGATGCATCCTGTGCGGGGTCTGGTAGCGCCTTGCGAATTCATTCCGCTTGCGGAAGAAACGGGCCTGATTCTTCCACTGGGAATGTGGGTTCTGGAAACGGCCTGCGCCCGGATCAAGGTCTGGGAGCAGAATGATCTGACCCGGAATCTGGCCTTGTCCGTAAATGTCAGTGCCAGGCAGTTCCACCAGAGCAGTTTTGTCGCACAGATCCAGTCCCTGGTTCAGCGTTATGCCATCAATCCGGCACTTCTCAAGCTGGAACTGACTGAAAGCATGTTACTGGACAATACCGAGCATATTATTTTAACCATGAACGCATTGGGAAAAACGGGCGTCCAGTTTTCGCTGGATGACTTTGGTACCGGCTATTCTTCCTTGCAATACCTTAAACGACTGCCCCTTCATCAACTTAAAATCGATAAATCGTTTGTCGATGACATTGCTACCGACAGCAGCGATATGGCTATTGTCACAACCATTATAGCCATGGCACGCAGCCTGAATCTTCAGGTCATCGCCGAGGGGGTGGAGACAGACGGACAAAGACAGATTCTTCTGAAGCAGGGTTGCGAGAATTTCCAGGGATACCTGTTTAGCAAACCGGTTCCGATAGAGCTGTTTGAAGTATTGCTGCAGGAAATGCAGGGACTGTCGGTGTAGGTGATCCCTTCCTGTTTACCCTGTTCATGGCATTTACCTGTCATGCCGGATGTGGCAAAACCGTACCAAACGGGTAAACTGGCTATTCTATATTTTGACAGAGGAGCGCTTGATGGAAACCAAACCTCCCGTTCCCCCTTTCACGCGGGAATCGGCCATCCAGAAAGTACGCATGGCTGAAGATGCCTGGAATACACGTGATCCAGACCGGGTCGTGCCTGTCTATACCGTGGATACGGTTTGGCGTAACCGTGGTGAGTTCCCTTCGGGGCGGGAACAGGTGCGCCAGTTTCTGCAGCGCAAGTGGGCGAAAGAGCTGGATTACCGGTTGATCAAGGAACTGTGGGCCTATACCGGAACCCGTATTGCTGTGCGTTTTGCCTACGAGTGGCATGACGATTCCGGCCACTGGTTTCGTTCCTATGGCAACGAGAACTGGGAGTTCAATGCCCAGGGACTGATGGCGCACCGTTTTGCCAGTATCAATGATCTTCCGATCCAGGAAACGGATCGCAGGTTTTTCTGGGCATTGGGCCGCCGCCCTGACGATCATCCCGGATTAAGTGATTTGGGGCTGTAGGTTTTTTTGTTGTCTGGTTCTACCCAGGCTGGATATCATGGTGTCCTGGTCCGGTATTCCTGGGGGATACCAGGCCTGTTCCGGCCAAAACCCTGATTGGCCCATGGATTCTGAAAAAGAAGATTTGACAGGTTCTTCTGGGTCTGGATAAGATACGCCCATCGGGTTCATTCGGTCGTGAAGCTGGCCCACCGTTATGGCGAGTCTATCAAGTATCAAATCTTCCTGGGAATCCTGTTCCCAGCCGGCGTACAGAGCAATCTTCAAGAGCGCAGCATTTAAATCGAACCAGACAGGCTGCCTGTCTGCCTTCATTCTTTCATGATGCGGGATCCGGGGGGTTTTTCGTCTGCCTCAGGGTGGAAGGAAGTTTTTTTGTGTCCGTAATGATCACTACAGGCGCTTCATGAAGCGTATCAGCGTGATGAAAATTCACGTCCAGCAAGAACCGGCTTGAGTCCGGTTCCAGATGATGCTGTCCGGGCTGAATCGGATCAGGGGATGAAATCATCAGGTAAGTCTTATTCATCATGGCGTGTTCTGAATTCTGGCATGGACAGCAAATCACTGCTCCATGGGCGTCTTCAGGGCATTCAGGCTCAGGGCAGCTCTTAAGGCCCGGGTTGAAGCTTATTGTATTCCAGTGCCGGGCAGGTCTTCGGTACTGTTCATTATCCTGCCGTCATGGTCTGCCCAGGTTCACCTGTTTCCCGTTTTCGGGGAAGCGTGCAAGGAGGGCAGGGACTGGTTCAGAAAGAAGCAGGAAAAAATGGAAAATGTATGCCAGGCCGGGTTTCAGGATAAATAGTCCTGCAAATCAGGGTCTGGACTATTGATGCTCCCTGTCATGGATTTGGGGCGGGCATCCGGTTTGGAATCTGCAGGCTCGTTTTGCTGGTATTCCCCATGAGGTCCCGATGGTTGCAGTCGGGAGTGGCCCCTTCATGATCAGGATCATGAGCCAGGCTTCTGTTTGCCGGTAGCAAAAACCGGAAAGATCGCAGCCCTCGGGCTGTGCCCTGGCGAACGCCAGACGGTAGATCTGGGCAGAAATGCAACGGTCTGCCGTATCACCAGGAAGTTGAATAAAAGCGCATTGGGCCAGAATGTGAGTGTGATTGACCCCTGCCCGGTTCAGGCAGGTTTCGGGATGGAGATCCCGATGCCAGGCCGGGCAGGTTTTTGCAGCGGGATGTTAAGACAGGCGAGCCCGGTATTGCATGGGCTTGATTTCGGACTTGTATTAATGGCGATAGCAAGGAGTCGGCCATGCAGAAGAAAAAAACCAGGCCTTTTGTACACCCACCCCATTTATCCTGGAAGGCGCAGCTGATGGCTTATATCAAGGCGCGTTTCGATCCGAAGGCCAATGGCCGCTATACGGCTGACTTGACCAAGGATGCCTTCAAAAACAACCTGTTCCTGACTTTCAGGCTCCTGTGGCAGCAAGGCTACAAGGTCCTGCCCCGAAATCTTCGGGAAAAGCATGTCCACCTGGTGGCCCGCTACTGGGAGCAGCAGGGGCTGTCGGCTTCAACCATACAGAACAGGATTTGTACGTTACGTGTTTTTGCCGATCAGTGTATTGGCAAACGCGGGATGGTCAAGCGAAGTGCCCATTATGTCAGGGACAGGGCCAGTGTGACGAGAACCTATATCCCCGCCGAAGAAAAATCATGGACGCGCCGGGGCATCAATCCTTTGACGGTAATCGAGTTTATCGCCCCTTATGATTCCCATGTTGCCCTTCAGCTCAAGATGATGCATGCGTTCGGACTGCGCTGTGAGGAAGCGGTGTCAATTCGCCCCTGGCGGGCCGATTTTGGCGACAGGCTTTATGTTACGGAAGGCACGAAGGGAGGAAGGGTGCGCGATATCACCATTCGAAGTGTCTATCAGCGCCAGGTGCTTGATGAAGCCAAGCAAAAGGTCAGGGGAGTCCGGGCATTCCTGGGAGATCCGCGTTATACGCAACGTCAGGCCATCTGGCACTTCGCGAACGTGCTGCGCAGGTTCGGCATTACCCGTAAAGGACTGGGAATTACCAGCCATGGACTTCGGCATGGCTGGGCCAATGATCTGTGCGAGAGCCTGGGGTGGACCCCGCCTCTTCGCCAGGACAAGGATACCTGCCCGGTTCTGCTCTCAGAAGATCAGGTCAGGCAGCGGCTGGCGCAGGAACTGGGCCATAACCGGAAGAATGTGACCTCGGCCTATGTTGGAGCCCGGATACGTCAGCCAGGTTCCCGCCCCAAAACTTCCCGGGGTCTGGATAAATAGGACGGTCAAGAGGAAATTTTTGCGCAGTCAAATCCGGACCATAACATCCAGGGGTGTCCTGGTGTGGCGTACAATCAGCATATGCGCCATTCCTTGGCGCATATTGTTCCAGCGCATTCCTGGCATGGCACAGGTGGGGCAGGATCCATTCGGGCAGGCTTTCCTGGTCCGCGGGGTGAGGTCCGGATGGATTTTAGTAAATGGCCAGAGGGCGCCATTTCATTGGTAGACAGACAAAAGTTTCGCGACATGCTGTTAAATGGACTGGAGCAGATCCATGAGGGCAATATCGCGCGAGACCCGATGAGGCCCGCGGAATCCGTGATCTGGAAAAGCTTCGGGTAGCGGGACAGGAGCAGGCACAGTCAGGCAGAAAAGGCATTCCATGAGCATGAAATCACACCTTGCATGAGTTACAGGCTATAATCAGGCATGCCTAGAACCAAGGATCCGACAAACCTTCCTGAATTCAGCCGAAACCTGGCTGAGGCTTTGCATGCATCGGGTCTCACCCAGGATGAATTTGCCGATCAGCTGACCAGCCTGACTGAAACTGCTGTCAGCCGGGCACGTCTGGCCTCCTGGCTTGCGGGGGTGACCCCACGTTCCGATGCTGAAGGTTACCTGGTTGCTGCCCGGGAGATTTCGGGCGGCGGAAAAATCCCGCTGCCTGTCTGGGTCGAAGGCGCGATAGTTCAGGCAAGAATCAGGGCCTGGCTTGCCCAGGGGGTAAGCCGCAAGGTGCTCTGGCTGGCTGCAGGAATACCCCAGCAAACCCTGAGTGTTTGGGAATCTGGCCGGGTACGGGTCAAACGCCGCACCTGGATCCGGGTCGAGGCCTTGACTGAGGCCTGGATTAAAGCCCTGGATGATGCCCTGAAAGCGGCAGGTGAAATCCGCGATCATGCTGAAAATACCCGTCAGGAGCCGGATGCCCGGTGAAAAATTTCGTTTTTCCGGTGTTTTGTGCCTGAAAGAGGCTGTGCGCCAGGGTAACGTTCGGGCCTGGCCCAGTACAGTAGCAACGGGTGTGGATTTGGCGCCTTTTTTTGTCAGCAGGTCCGGTTTTCGGGGAAGGGCTGCAGCTGGACTCTTCGCCAGGGCAGCAAGATGCCTGGCGTGTCCAGAGCCTGACACACTCCCGGACTGCCGCTGCAGGCAGACGTCGAGGTAGCCCGTGTCCTGTCCCATCAGTTTATTCAGCCCGATGAAAACAAGAATTCCTTAATGGCTTACTGGTTCCCGCGCACTGGGCCTGAATGGATGGGTTCAACCTGCTGTCCCTGATCCTGCCTTGTATCCAGGTTCGCTGCCCGGGGTTCCCGGGTGATTTATTTTGCCCCATTCAAGCTTTGGGGCTGTTTTTCTGTGTGGTGCAGCTGTGGCGGCAGGAGTTTTATGGAGAACACGTTATTTTCCGGTATCGGGATCGATCCGGTTTCAGGGATGATTGACCCGATACCCCATAAGGGTATATTATACCGGGGTAGGGTATATAGGAACGGGAAACAGGCATGTCCGAGCGTGTATTGAAACAGATTGAGTTCCCCATTGAAGGCATGACCTGTGCGGCCTGCGCAATGCGGGTTGAAAAGGGCCTGAACCGGCTGCCTGGGGTAGAGGCTTCGGTCAATGCGGTGAATGATGAGGCTCGGGTTGAATTTGACCCGGGCAGGGTGAGTCCTCTGGAAATGCTGGCTGCAGTGGAGCAGGCAGGTTACGGTGTGCCGCATCAAAGTGTGGATCTGGCCCTCTTTGGCATGACCTGTGCGGCCTGTTCGAGCCGCATAGAAAAGATGCTGAACCGGCTTCCTGGTGTGAAAGCGAGCGTTAACCTTGCCACTGAAAAGGCACAGGTGACCTACCCTTCGGGGATGGTGGAGATAGGTGATCTGATACGCCAGGTTGAAAAAGCCGGGTATGGGGCACAGGAAATCAGGCTTCTTGATTCAGCGGGGCAGAAATCCAGGGATGAGGCACTTTACCGAAGCGGGGTGAGGCGCTTTGCCGTGTCTGCCCTGCTTACCCTGCCGCTGCTTGCGCAGATGCTGGGAATGTTTACCGGCCAGAGGGCGTTCCTGCCGCTCTGGCTGCAATGGCTGCTGGCAACCCCGGTCCAGTTCTGGATAGGGGCACGCTTCTACAAGGGAGCCTGGAAGTCGCTCAAGGGAGGCGGGGCCAACATGGACGTGCTTGTGGTGCTTGGGACCAGCATGGCCTATTTCTACAGCACGCTCGTTTTCTGGATGGGACTTCATGCCCATGTTTATTTTGAAGCCAGCGCTTCCATCATCACCCTGATCCTGATGGGTAAGCTACTGGAAGCCAAGGCCAAGAGGTCAGCCTCTTTTGCGATTGAAAAACTGATCAGGCTGCAACCGAAAACAGCCCGTGTGGAGCGCGATGGCCAACTCCTTGATGTCGATGTGGCGCAGGTGGCAAAGGGAGAGGTTTTCGTGGTACGTCCAGGTGAGAGCATTCCGGTGGATGGTGTTGTTTTATCCGGAGTATCCACGGTCAATGAGGCGATGCTGACCGGAGAAAGCCTGCCCCAGTCCAGGAAAGAAGGAGACCGGGTATTTGCGGCAACACTTAACGGCCAGGGCCTGCTGCGCTGTCGCGTTACCGGTGTCGGGCCGGATACGGTTTTGGCCAGGATCATCCGTATGGTCGGCGAAGCCCAGGGTTCAAAGGCACCGATCCAGCATCTGGCCGACAGGATTTCCGGGGTATTTGTGCCCTTGGTGGTCCTGATAAGCCTGGTTACCCTGCTGGCATGGTGGATTCTGGGCGCGCATTTTACCGTGGCGCTCATCAATGCCGTAGCGGTTCTGGTCATCGCCTGTCCCTGTGCCCTGGGCCTGGGCACCCCTACAGCGATCATGGTGGGTACCGGGCGGGGTGCCCAGGCAGGCATCCTCATCCGCAATGCCCAGGCGCTCGAGCGGGCGCACCAGATTGATGTCCTGGTTGTTGACAAGACAGGTACCCTGACATGGGGCAGGCCTACGCTTACGGATCTGGTTCCCGAGGGAGAGACTGACGGGGTAGGCACACTGCTCAGTCTTGCTGCCACCCTGGAGCAGGGTTCTGAACATCCCTTGAGTCAAGCGGTCATGGAACGGGCCAGGCAGGAAGGGATCAAGCCTGGGCCCATGACGGGTTTCAGGGCCGAGCCGGGGCAGGGAATCACGGCTAGCATCGATCATGAGCAGGTCTGGCTTGGTGCGCCTGCCTGGCTGCAGCAGCAGGGTATTGAAGTCAATGGGGATCGACTCCGTGACCTGCAGTCGGAAGGCAAGACCGTGGCTGGACTCGCGAGGGCTGGACAGTGTCTGGGTTTACTGGGCATGACCGATACCCTGCGTCCGAGTGCCCGTCTGGCTGTATCAAGACTGCATGAGATGGGGATAGAAGTCATCATGATGACCGGTGATAATGCGGCCACGGCTGGAATGATCGCAGGGGAAGCAGGCATCCACCAGTATTTTGCCGGAACCCTGCCCCAGGACAAGGCCGAAAAAATCCGGAAGATGCAGCAGGAGGGACGCCTCGTCGGCATGGTCGGTGACGGGATTAATGATGCTCCGGCACTGGCGGGTGCCGATGTCAGTTTCGCCATGGGTTCCGGTTCCGATATCGCCATGGAAACGGCCGATGTCACCCTGATGCATGGCGATCTGCTTGCTGTGGCCGATGCCATAGACCTGTCGCGGGCAACCTTACGCAAGATCAGGCAGAATCTTTTTTTCGCCTTTATCTACAACCTTATGGGAATTCCCCTGGCAGCCATGGGCCTGCTCAATCCTGTCATTGCCGGTGCGGCCATGGCCTTGAGTTCGGTCTCCGTGGTGACCAGTTCCCTCTTGTTACGCCGGTGGAAGCCGATGCAGGCGGTTTCCCCGATATCCTTGAACCTGAACCCAATGGAGGAATGATATGACCACGACTGCCCGGTTGACGATTCACGGCATGAGCTGCAGCGGATGTGTGAACAGTGTCAGGCGAGCCTTGAGCAGTATCGCAGGTGTGGGCAAGGTCAGCGTGTCCCTGGAGGAAAGCCAGGCCCTGGTTGACTATGATCCGCAGAAAGTATCGCTGGAACAGCTTAAAGGCGTGATAGAGGAGGCGGGATATGACGTACCCGGGTAAGGGGCATGAACTGAAACCGCATGCTGCCCCTGTTGTGGTGCAGCCCAGGAAAAAACAGCTCCTGACCCGCCTGAACCGCATAGGCGGGCAGGTAAAGGGAGTCGCGCAGATGGTTGAGGATGACCGGTACTGCATCGATGTCCTGACCCAGGTCAGTGCCATCAAGTCAGCACTGGACGCTGTGGCCATGCAAATTATTGAGGACCATACCCAGGGGTGTGTGCAAAAGGCGATCAGGATGGGTAAGGGTGAGGAGGCCATTTCCGAATTAATGGGTGTGCTTAAAAAAATCAGCCGTTAGGCAGGCCCTGGGTGGCTGCCAAACCGCAATGGTCTGGTGTGGGTCCAGAACTTAAGCTGTCCTGCCAGGGCCTGGCTCAGGAAGTGATGCCTGTGCGGTAGCAGTCCGATGTGGTCTGGAAAAACAGGATTTCAGGCAGGTTCCGGGTTGTAGAAGAAAGCCGGCCAGTTCAGTACGAGCCGGTTTTTTTGTGTATGAGGGAAAAGGGGCAGTATCCGGGGGGTTCACAGGCAGAATCCAGAAAAGTACCCAGACCGGTTTTCAGCAACTTAAGGGCACAGGGAAGCTTCCGGTATTTTTCTCATCGGGTTAAACAGGGCCAGGGTGAGGTTGAACCCGGCTTACATTTATGATAAATTGGTTACTGTTTTATCATAATATCAATAAACCCGGAGTGGAATCCATCATGATCCGCATCTTGCAGTGCCTGCCCGGTCCTGGATTGACGAGGAACAGGGCAGCGGTACGGTACAGACTGCCTGTTCCTTTTTCATCCTGGCATGCAGGCCCGGTGCATTTTCCTGCCTGGACAGGACTGTCCCTGCATGTGAAGGGAATTCTTTCTGGATGTTATCTGGATACAGGCAGTCTGGGTCTGCGATCCCGATCCGTGAGCGGCGACGCTTTTTTACGGCCTGTACCGGGTTATCTGGGAGAAGACCCAGGTTCTCCATCCTGAGGCCAGTCCGTTCATGTACTCACCATTCAGTTACGGGGCAGAACTTGAATATGTGGCTGGTCTTCTTGCCAATCTCCCTGTCCATGAAGCCATGGGCATACTGGGCCTTTCTGATTACGCGAGTGATATTCCGCAGCGTGAGGATCTGTTTCGCCAGGCGCTGGGGGTCATTGAGCATTCGGCATCCATCCCGGCCTTCCCTGAAATCGAGACCGACATGACGACCCACCCTGACAAGGAAGCCTTTCTCAACATGGTCCTGCAGCGGCTGCAGCGGTTTCTATCCTGATGCCTTTACCCGGGTCCTTTTTCCAGACGCAGGATTTATCCCTCTTTGCCACACTGATGATTGAACTGCCGCTTGACCGGGCCCTGGATCTTCTGCATCTGGATGTGCATCCCTGGATCGTGGCTCGTCCGGAACTTTTCAGTCTTGCCTTGCAGGCGCTGGCCCAGGGGAAAAAAGGCAGGATGGAAGAAAAGGTTCTGGCAGATGCGGACGGGGATGACATGCTGTTTTTTGTGGCACAGGCCCTGCACCATTATCGGGGACGTCTCGGTGGCTGAAGTTGTCTGTGGCGTTTTTTTCATCTCCGTGCTGCACGGGTTTTCAAAAGGGACGCCAGCCCTGCTGGAAGATGCAGGTTCTGGATTGGGGGCCTGCCTGGTCAAAGACGATGATGGGCATGAAGGCCGAAAGATTTGCTTTAAGTGCTGGTCCAGTGTTTCATTTATGCAACACATTGGCACATAGCAGGCTATCAAAACGGTTTTTTTAGGGTAAGAGTCGTGTGATTTATCAAAAACTGGTGCATTATTTTCATTGCTTTGTCATTCGGGAGAATAATAATGCGTCTATCCCCTCTTGCTCTGGGACTTCTAGGCCTTTTTTCCATCACTGCCTATGCAGGCGGAACCGTTGCACCAGCACCTGAAGAAGCGCCGGCTGCAGCAACTGCACCTGCGCCTCTTCCTCCTCAGCCCGCACCGGCGCCAGTTGCTGCTCCGGCTGCCGTGCCCGAGGTTCAGGCCAGTGCACCGCAACCGCTCGAAACCTCTTTTGAACCGCATCTGTATGCCGGGGCATCCATTGGTGAGACCGATTACTCAGGATCAACATTTCTGGGCGCTACGCTGGTCGAACCCGGTCACACCAGTGGAGCCAAGTACCTCTTCAACAAGGTGTTCTTTGGTTATCGCTTCATTCCGAATCTTGCCCTGGAATTTGACGAGATTGATCTGGGTAAAAGTGCGAACATCACCGGAATTGGCAGCTCGCTTGATGTACTGGGCATTCTTCCCGTTGGAAGCTGCTTTGATCTTTTCGGAAAGCTGGGTGTGGCTGACATGGAAGCGCATGGTGCGACGAGCAATGGTGGTTACCATACCGGGCTGAATTTCGGCATAGGCACCGATTATCACATCAACAAGACCTGGAGTGCCCGTGCTGAAATTGAACATTTCAGGAAAGTGGGCAACGATCTGAAGGCCAACCTGTTCAGTCTGGGTCTGCAGTACGGTTTCTGAGTGGGGGGACTCCAGGATTTGTGCTGCCTGGCTCCAGGCCAGGCCCCAGGAAAAGGGATAACCGGATTTTTGGGGTGGCTGTTTGCGGTTGGATCCTGGTTGCCATGAAGTGCTGCCGTTTAAGGCTTGGCTCCTGTCTGGATTGAATCCACTCCTGCAGGCAGGGGGTGTTGTAGCTGTTTTCCCCCTGATCCCGTTCCAGATCCGCTCATCCCGAATGAAATTTAGCGGGATGGTCCCGTTTATGCTTGCGATTTTGATGGCTAGAGCTTAACATCAATCCGCATTGGATGAGCCGGCATTCGGGGATGTTAATTCAAAAAAACAGGCCCGGCGATTGGGTAAAATCAAACCGTATATGCAGGGAGAGGCGTGTGGGGTTAGGGCAGGCAGCAAAGAGGGGGCTTTGCATCGGGTTGGTCGTGTTTCTGGGGATGGGATCCGTCACGGTCATGGCGCAGGATTCGGGGGGGTCTGGCACCCAGGGTGGAATGAACTATGTTCTGCCCCAGCTATCCCTGCCGCATGCCCAGGAAAACGGCATTCCCACCATTACCAATGCCCCTGCCGGACTCCCGGCATATCTGCCAGGCAATAGCAGTCTGGGCCAGGCTCCAGGGCGTATTTCCTCTTCACATGTTTCGGGATTATCATCCTTACCCGCTTCTCCTCCCGAGCCACCCAACGCCTTCCAGAAATTCGTGCAGCAATCCACCGGCAGGCTTTTGCCCCTGTATGGCTATAACCTTTTTTCCGGGGCACCCTCCACTTTTGCGCCGGTCCAGCGGATTCCGGTTACGGCCAACTATGTCATCGGTCCTGGAGACGAGCTCATCCTTCGGGCCTGGGGCCAGATTGACATGAATTACCATGCCGTGGTTGACCGGAACGGCAGTATCTTTATTCCGAAGGTGGGGAATATTCCGGTCGCAGGCATTGAATACGACAAGCTCGGGGCCTACCTGAAAGACCGGATCGGGCGGATTTACCGTAATTTTGACCTGAACGTGACCATGGGGAAACTACGATCCATCCAGGTGTTTGTGGTGGGCCAGGCCAGGCGTCCAGGAGTGTATACGGTAAGTTCCTTAAGCACCCTGGTCAATGCCCTGTTTGATTCGGGCGGGCCTGCCAATACCGGCAGCATGCGTCATATTGAACTCAAGCGGGACAACCAGGCCGTGACGTCCTTTGATCTGTATGACCTGCTGCTCAAGGGGGATAAATCAAAGGATGTCCGCCTGTTGCCGGGGGATGTCATCTATATCCCGCCTATCGGCCCGGAAGTGGCCATCACTGGAGACGTGCGCGTCCCTGCCATTTATGAACTATCCGGTCACGAAACCCTGAAAGATCTGCTGCGTGATGCCGGTGGCCTTTCAGCCACGGCCTCAGGAGAAAAGGTATCGGTGGAACGGATAGTCAACCGGCGCTCCCGGAAAGTCGAGGATTTGGCCTTAAATAGCCAGGGCCTGTCACAACCCCTGCAGGATGGCGATGTGATCAGGGTCTTTTCAGTTTCCCCGAAATTTGCGAATGCCGTGACCCTGCGGGGCCATGTCGCAAGTCCTATGCGTTACCCCTGGCATTCAGGGATGCGCATTCTTGATCTCATTCCCAATGAAGAGGCGCTTCTTACCCCCAATTACTGGGAAAAGCAGAATGCCAGCCTTACAAGCCCTGCCTTGCATGCTGGATCCGGCCCCCAGGTTCAGGGTGTCAGTCATCCCCAGGCCAGGGGGATCGTGACCCAGAATACGGTGGGCGGGACGGAAAGCTTTCAGTCTGAGGTGGATCTGGATTCGGCGTCCATCAACTGGGATTATGCTGTCATCGAACGGTTGAATCCCAAAAACCTGACTACACGGCTCATTCCCTTCAACCTGGGTCAGGCAGTACTGGATAAAAACCCGAGCCAGAACCTTCCGCTCAGGCCCGGCGATATCGTGACCATATTTTCCAGCAGGGATATCCGCATGCCGGTCGAGCAGCAGCCGATCTACGTCCGTCTGCAGGGTGAGGTGAGTCAACCCGGGGTGTTTGAAGTCAAGCCTGGTGAGACGTTGCGTGAGCTGGTGGAAAAGGATGGGGGATTAACACCCGATGCCTATCTGTACGGAGCGGAATTTACCCGGGTATCCTCAAAGAAGCTGCAGCAGAAGAACATGGATGAATCCATCGCCCGGATGGAAAAAGAACTGGCCATTGCCCAGCAGAGTGAGTCGCAGAACCAGTTGAGTGCCCAGGAAGCGGCCAACAACAAGGCCGAGGTGCAGTCAACAAAGGAATTGATTGAGCGGCTAAAGCAGGTCAAAGCCACCGGGAGGATTGTTCTGGGCCTGTCTCCCCTGCAGGATAGTGCCCAGGATTTGCCCAATATCCCGCTGGAAAACGGGGACGAGCTGATAGTTCCCGCCCGTCCGGCGACCATTAATGTCGTGGGGGCGGTCTATAACCCGGATTCGTTCATTTATCGTCAAGGTGATGAAACCAGTCATTACCTGAACCTTGCCGGGGGTCCGACCCGGGATGCGGATACCGGCAGCATCTATGTGGTGCATGCGGATGGGTCGGTTACAAGCAGGGAGCAGTCTGGCTGGGTGTTCGGGAATTTTTCCAGTATGAAGGTCTTTCCGGGCGACACCGTGATTGTGCCGGAGAAGATTGAGCATACGACCCTTATCAAGGGCTTGAAAGACTGGACCCAAATTCTTTACCAGTTTGGTTTGGGCGTGGCGGGGATCCATGTGCTGACGCAGTAACGGGGTTTCGTAAATTGAATAAAGGTCAGGTCATTGATGGATGAGGTTGCTCAAAATCCGTTAGCACCCAGTCAGGAAGAGGAAATCTCGCTTCTGGATTTGCTGATTGTATTGGCAAAACACAAGAAGCTGATTTTTTGGGTGACTTTTTCTGCTGCGGTGATTTCCATTATTGTGTCGTTACTCTTGCCGAATATTTATACGGCTTCAACCACGATTCTCCCCCCCCAGGAAAATGAATCTTCGGCGAGTGCCATGTTGGGTCAACTGGGAGCTCTGGCTGGTGGTGCAAGTTCCATGCTCGGGATCAAAAACCCATCAGATTTGTATGTCGGAATGCTGAAAAGTCGTACGGTTGCACAGACTTTGGTTGACCAGTTTAATTTAAAAACTCTTTATCGAGACAAGACGGATGAGGCGGCAAGAAAAGATCTGAAAAAAAATACGGATATTAAAGCGGATAAGGATGGATTTATTACGGTGGCTTTTTCGGACAGGAACCCACAGCGCGCAGCGAATATTGCCAATGCATATGTGGATGCTTTGCGAAATGTTAGTCAACGCCTTGCCGTGACCGATGCGGCAAGGAGAAGGTTGTTTTTCCAGAATCAAATGGCTTTAGCGAATAAGAAATTGGCCGATGCGGAATATGCTCTGGAGCAGACCCAGGAAAAAACGGGGTTAATCGAATTAAGTTCCCAGGAAAAGGCTGCGATTGAGTCCAATGCGAATTTACGTGCCGAAATTGCAGCGAAAGAAGTGCAATTGAGTGCAATGCGTATGAGCACCACCGAATCAAACCCTGATTATGTTCGACTTGAACAGGAACTGGTTGAATTGAAATCTCAGCTTTCGAAGCTTCAAAATGGACAGGATTTGGGCGAAGGAGATATTTTGGTGCCAACTGGAAAAGTACCGCAGGTGGGATTGGAGTATTTAAGAAAAGTTCGCGACGTGAAATACTATGAATCAATTACGGAGATACTTGCTAAACAATTTGAAATAGCCAAGATTGATGAGGCAAGAGATGGGCCGTTGATTCAGATCTTGGATAAGGCGATTCCACCTGAAAAAAAATCTAAGCCAAAGCGTGCATTAATAGTTTTGTTATCGACATTTGCAGCTTTTTTTCTGTCTATTTTAGTAGTTTTTTTAAAAGAATCTATAGAGCAAATTAAATTAGAAAGGTTAAAGGCCGCACGTTTAAACTTGCTAATAAATTATTTATGGAGAAAGAAAGTTTGATGGATCTGGTTGGTGCATAATAGGTTTTTTTATATTCATATAGTTAATAATATTAAGTAACTTTGATTGGTTGGCAATATATAAAAAGAAAATTAAATTTGAGACAAATAATGCTCTTTACAATTCCGTTAGTTAACTATTAGTCATCTGTATTTAAAAGCTCAAATGTTCTTATAGCTGAGTATTTAGGTGAGGATTTGGAGCAATCAAAGAAAATTCTTCGGCTTAGAGGTAGTGTGGTCTGAAAGATTTATTTATGAACCACTTGTTGAAAGTAAAATGTAATTTATGGTCAAACAGACCATATTTTTATCTAAAAAAACTGAAAGGTGGGGCAGTAGTAAAGATAATTTCAGATTTTGTTGCGAAACTTGCTCAATTACAATCGTTAGAGGATCTTTTGAAGATTCGAAGGAGAACAAATCAGTTCGGTGTGCAGGATGCGTTGAATTTTTTATGCGCCTATAATCTAAACTTATGGACCAAAAGAGCGAGGGTTGTTTTTTAGAAGTAGTTTTAAAAAAAGAGTAAGCGATGCTCTAGTTGCTGTGGAGTTACCCTTAAGAAAGCTTCGGAAATTTGTTCCAATATAATCCAATAAACATGATGATGTGATTATTTAAGCCGCTGCTGGTTTACGTGAGCAGAGGCCAGCCAAGGAAATTGTAGAAGGCCTGCAATATCTGAGTAGAATCACGCCTTTTGTGTCAAGTGTGGCTTGGTGTCCCAGTGAAGCTGCATAATGCTGCTTGAGCAATTTCATTCTATAGAGTGTTAATGGCAAGAAAAGTGAAATTGGTGCTGACCGTTTTAATTTTACAGGAGCTGTAAGTGAAAATTGCAGTCGTTGGCCTAGGTTATGTGGGCTTGCCGTTAGCAGTCGAATTTGGTAAAAAATTCACCACCGTTGGTATTGATCTTTCGATAGATAAAATCACAGCGTACCGTAATTTCATTGACCCGACTGGCGAAGTATCTTCTGAAGAGTTGCGTGCTGCAACACAATTAAGCTATCAAACCGATCCACAGTTATTATGCGGTGCGGATTTTATTGTTGTTGCTGTGCCTACACCGGTGGATCAAGCACATCAGCCTGATCTTAATCCGCTAATAAAAAGCTCAGAGAGTGTTGGCAAGTACATCAAGCGTGGTGCGATTGTCGTCTACGAATCCACCGTCTATCCCGGCGCAACCGAAGAAGTTTGCATACCACTAATTGAAAAACATTCAGGCCTGAAATGGAAAAAAGATTTTTTTGTCGGGTACAGTCCAGAGCGTATCAATCCTGGTGACAAAGAGCGCACGCTTACTAAAATTATCAAGATTGTGTCTGGTGATACACCAGACACACTGAAAATGGTCAGCGAAGTCTATGGTTCGATCATTACAGCAGGCGTCTTTCCTGCTAGTAGTATTAAAGTGGCAGAAGCCGCCAAAGTGATTGAGAACACCCAGCGCGACCTGAATATCGCGCTGATGAATGAATTTTCCATTATTTTTAACAAAATTGGAATTGATACATCCGAAGTGTTAAAAGTGGCGGGCACCAAGTGGAACTTTCTCCCATTTCGTCCAGGGCTGGTTGGCGGACACTGCATTGGAGTTGACCCGTATTACTTGACCCATAAAGCTGACATGCTCGGATATCATCCTCAAGTCATATTGGCAGGTCGGCGTATCAATGATGGTATGGCTGCCTATGTGGCACAGCAAACGGTGAAGAAAATTATTCAGGCGGGGCGAACGGTCAAAGGGTGTAAGGTTATTGTGCTCGGTCTCACCTTTAAGGAAAACTGCCCCGACCTGCGCAACAGTAAGGTTGCTGATTTGGTAAAAGAACTGCAAGAGTTTGGCTGTGAAGTTAGTGTGCATGATCCACTGGCTGCCCCTATCGAGGCGATGCACGAATATGGCATTAAACTGACCGAATGGAATTCCTTGCCGGATCAGGTGGATGCCATCATTGCTGCTGTTTCGCATAGCGAATACACCAACCAGCCTATCTCTCAATTATTGGCTAAGCTAAAGAAGGACGGATTGTTTATTGATATTAAATCTGCTTTTCCACCCGAATTTGTTGAGGCAATTGGTTGTAAGCTCTGGAGATTGTAAATATGACTGATGCTTACACTAAGCTTAAAACCCGTCTTGCTACTGAACAACATACATGGCTTATCACCGGTGTTGCGGGCTTTATCGGCAGTAATTTGTTGGAAATCCTGCTCAAACTCAACCAACGTGTAGTTGGGTTGGACAACTTTGCCACCGGTTACCAGCACAATCTTGATGAAGTTCAATCATTGGTAACACCAAGGCAATGGCAAAACTTTCATTTTATTCAAGGTGATATTCGTAACCTGGATGATTGCAGATGTGCTATGCATTTTACATATGCTCAGAAAAGTATTGCTCCTTATTTGCATACGGGGGATAAGCTCGGGGAGAAAGTAGTAGAAAAAAACAATGTGGTTGAATACGTCCTTCATCAAGCTGCCATAGGTAGCGTCCCACGTTCTATCGAAGATCCCATCACCACTAATGAAACAAACATTAGCGGATTCCTTAATATGCTTGTTGCTGCTCGTGATGCAGGCGTAAAAAGTTTTGTCTATGCCGCTAGCAGTTCCACTTATGGTGACCACCCCGACCTGCCAAAAATTGAAGCCAAAATTGGCAAACCATTGTCTCCCTATGCTGTAACCAAATTGGTTAATGAAATCTATGCGGATGTCTTTGCCCGAACCTATGGTTTCAATACTATTGGTCTGCGCTATTTCAATGTCTTTGGCCCACGCCAAGATCCAAAGGGGTGTTATGCTGCTGTCATACCAAAATGGATCGCTGCCATGATTAAAGGCGAGCCTGTTTATATCAATGGAGATGGTGAAACCAGTCGTGACTTTTGCTTTATTGAAAACGTGCGGCAGATCAATCTGCTTGCTACTACCGTTGAGAACCCTGAAGCAGTCAACCAAGTATACAATGTCGCTGTTGGTGATCGCACTACGCTTAATCAGCTTTATGAACAATTATATCTCAATTTGCTCCCAAGTTATCCTCACTTGCAAGGCGTGAAACCCATTTATCGCGATTTTCGTACAGGCGATGTGCGTCATTCACAGGCCAGTATCAGTAAGGCTGCCATGTTATTAGGATACGATCCAACCTATCGGATAAGCGAAGGCTTGAAAGTCGCCATGGCTTGGTACGTCAACATTCTGATATGACCAGACATGACTGCCGTTCTCCATTTCTTGATTACCGGCGCATCATAGACGTTGGGGTTGGGGTAGTGAATTGATCCGGCATAGTTTGCTATATTTTTTTGTGCGTGCTGGGAATGCTATCTACGCTATTGCCACCCTAGCGATTTTTACGCGTTTATTAAGCCCTCAAGAATATGGTGTGTTTGCACTCGGTATGGCCATAGCAACTATGGCAAGCGCAGTATTGTATCAGTGGCTTAATGTGGCGGTTGGTCGTTTCTACCAGATGTATCGGGACAATCCCGGTATTGTTATGGCCGCTGCGGCACGTGGGTTTTGGGTGGCTACGACAGTTGGAGCCATATTTTTTCTCGGGGCACTACAATTCCATAATATGATTGGTGTTGAGCCTATTCTGTTAGGTATCCTTTTTTTGATTACGGTGGCTCAAGGTCAATATGGTCTGTTCTTGCAGGTAGCCAATGCTCAAAGATCACCCTTACTATATGGCTCTCTTTCATGGGTGAAAAGCGGAGTAGCTCTCCTGATCGGATTAGCTCTTATTTCCTATGGGCTTGGCGAGCGTGGTGCGCTGATTGGATTTCTAGTGGGGCTCGTGTTTGCGTTAGTCATATTCAAACCGATGTGCGGCCTAGCTGTAGCATCTGCGGAGGTGGATAAGCATTTGTCGGCAGAAATGTTTCGTTACGGTCTACCCCTGACACTAACTTTTTTGGCCTTCGTTGTCGTAGATTTGGCGGATCGTTTTATAATCGGCTGGCTATTAGGTGCATCCGCTGTTGGGCCTTATGCAGCGGTTTATGATCTTGTCCAGCAGTTGATTGGTGCGATTATGAGTGTTTTATTCCTAGCGGCATTCCCTCTGGTTGTTCATGCGCTAGAGGCGGAGGGAGATGAGCCTGCTCGTGTTCGCTTGCGTGCATTGGGTAGGGGACTTGTTTGCATTGGTTTGCCCGCTGCGGTTGGATTGGGGATCCTTTCGAGCGATATTGCTGAGGTTATTTTTGGGGTGGGCTACCGATTAGATGCCGTGAGTATCATGCCGTGGTTGGCCGCTGCCATTTTCGTTGGCGCCTTTAAAAGTTATTTTCTTGATGTGGTGTTTCAATTGCGCCATGCAACTAAATATCAGGGATATATCGCGACTATAATGGCAACGGTGAACGTTTTGCTGAATATCCTTCTTTTGCCTACCTATGGTGTCATTGCCGCTGCTTGGGCAACGTTTGCCGCTTTTTCAGTTGGTGCTTTGGCGAGTTGGCATGTCGGGAAGGGGGTATTTTCACTGCCTTCTCTGGGAAATGATTTATTGGGTAGTGCAATCTCCAGTACCGTTATGGCTATTACTATTTACTCGCTACCCCCATTGTACGGGATTATCTGGCTATTTGTTAAGATCTCATTGGGTATTATCATTTATTTGGCAATGGCTTGGCTGCTGAACGTTGCGAGTTGTCGTAGTTTGTTTCATGCCGTTATTCGTTGGAATATTAAATGACCAATATGGTGGCACGTGATGAGCGGATTTTGGTTTCTATTATGGAGGTAGATTGAGTCAAAACTTTCCACACCGCTTCACCGTATTCACCCCCACTTATAACCGCGCCCATACCTTGTTGCGTGTCTATGAAAGCCTGAAAATCCAAACCTACAAAAATTTTGAATGGCTGATTGTAGATGACGGTTCAAGTGATGGCACTGCGGGTATGGTAGAACAGTGGCAAGAAGAGGATTCTCTCACGATACGCTATTTCTATCAGGAAAATCAAGGTAAGCATGTCGCATTCAACCGTGGGGTTCTGGAAGCGCAAGGCAATCTGTTCCTGACGCTCGACTCTGACGACACTTGTGTCTCCAACGCCCTTGAGCGGTTCGTTTACCATTGGCAAGGCATTCCTGTTGCAGAACGTGAAAATTTTTCCGGCGTTACCTGTTTGTGCATGGATGCAGAAGGAAAAGTTGTCGGAACAAGATTTCCATTAGCCGTCATGGATGCAGACCTTATAACATTCACAATAAGATATAAGCAAGTAGGAGATAAATGGGGCTTTCATCGCACAGACATACTTCGACAATACCCTTTCCCGATATTTTTTGGCGAACGCTTTGTTCCGGAAGGGGTGGTTTGGAATAGAATTGGCCGCAAATTCAAGTTGCGTTTTATTGATGAGCCACTGAGGATTTGCGAATATCTATCAGATGGGTTAACCGCATCCATTATTCGCCTTAGAGCGCGGAACCCACTGGGAGTGCGTTGTTATTATTTTGAATACTTGCAATTGGCTGTCCCTTTTCGGTATAGATGGAAAGCCATTATTAATTATTTCCGTTTTTCTGCGCATGCGGGAATGCCTCCCTTGGAGGCTCTACGAGATCTGGGGAATTTTCTTGAAGGTTTGTTATTGCTTCCGGCGGGTTACCTTTTTTATCTCGCTGATTGCTGGGCAATCAAGAAGTAAGGAATTTAACGCATGTTGATATTAACAATCTTCGCCATGCTCTGCCTATTGTTGGTCATGTACATGATCAGCCGAGACTTCCTTTATCCGCCGGTAATTTTTACTGGCGTGTGGCTGATCAGTTTGGTCGGAGTTTTGCTTAGTGGAGACCTTTTTTACGAGCTATATGGGACTGCTCTGCTGGTTTACCTGATTGGGGCGATCGCATTTTCCGTAGGCGGTGTCTTGGGATTTTGGTTAATGTGTGGAAATACTAAACATGCTCAGATTGGTACGTCGAATGCATATTCGCGCCGTGCGATTTACCGTTTTCTTGATGTCGTGCTAATTGTCTTGGTCACGGGGTTGCCACTCTATTGGCGGGAAATTTCTAGCGGCGTTAGTAACGTAAATACGGAGTTGATGCTGTATACAATACGTCACAACGAAGTTGAAGCTAGTGGCAGCGCAGGTTCTTTTAATTTGATAAACAATTTTGGTGGCCTGGCGCAGTTCTTGGCTTTGGTGATGTTTTACGAAATAGATGGATCCTTCGAGAGAAGTTGGCGTGCCATCATTTCGGTTGTTCTCGCAATTGTGTATGGTGCAATGACTGGTACAAAAGGGGGGGTCGTCATCTTGTTGTTGACCCTCTACTTTATCTCCGCAATCAAGGGGCGTCGGTTTCGAGTTCTACCCCTGTTGGGAACCATTGGACTCGCTCTCTTTGGTTTTGCCGTTGGTGTGGTTGTTATTAATTTGACATTCGAATCATATGCGAGCACGGGCGTCATGTTATCCGAGATTGCTGATCAGATACTTACCTATTGGCTTGGTGGCATTGTTGCTTTTCAGCGCATTGCGGAAAATCCCAACGCCATCGAATCTACCCAGCCGATCTATCGTTTTTTTCTTGAGACAGCACACAGCTTGGGTATAAACGTGAAAGTCCCGTCTATCCATGCAGACTACACCATGATCGGACCATCTATAAACGGTAATGTTTACACAATTTATTTTACTTATTTCAAGGATTGGGGGTGGTTTGGGACGGTTATCATCATGTTGGTATTGGGGATGGGTTTAACATTTCTTTACAAGCGAGCAATGCAGGGAAAGACTATTGCAGTTTTGTTCTATGCCATGATGCTTGTTGGTTTGGTGATAAGTTTTAATGGTGAGCATTTTTTTCTTGGTCTTAACGGTTATATAAAAGCGTTTATATTTTTTTACGTTGTATACCAGCTTGTCCCGAACATGGCGCGCAAGCCATATTGGAAATGGGAAGGACATGTTTAAAGTCGCAGCTTTTACTGGCGGTATTGTTGTGCCGAGTGCTCGCTTCCGCGTCAGACAATATATACCGACTCTACAAGGCTACGGGGTGGCTTTGGAAGAAATGTGGTCCCGCTTTGGCTGTTATCCTCCGAAAGCCAAGTGGAAGCGCCCGATTTGGGCATCTGCGACGCTCGCTGTTCAACTTCCTAATGTGGTCAAGTCTTGGCATTATGATGCGGTACTGTTGCAGCGGGAGATGCTCTCTACTTTTGTTACGCTTGAATCCTTGACTGGCAAGCCGAGAATCCTGGATGTGGATGATGCAATTTTTCTTAACCGGGGCGATTGTTTTGCTCGCCGTTTGGCTCAACTTGCCGATCGGGTAATTTGTGGGAATGCGTACTTGGCAGAGCGCTTCAGTGTTTGGAACCGAGACGTGACGGTTATTGCAACCACAGTGGATGCACAGCGGTATATACCGATAGCTAAGGGGACGGAGCGGGGCGACTCCATTGTGATTGGCTGGATAGGCACGTCTGCAAACTTGAAATACCTTTATGATCTTGAAGCTGCAATTGCACAGGTGATGAAGTCCGTTCCTGGTGCACGGCTAAGGATTGTTTGCGATAAATGTCCAGCATTCCAAATAATTTCGAGCGATCGCGTAGATTTTATTCGCTGGAGTGAGGAAATAGAGGTGGCAAGTATTCAGGGGATGGACATCGGAATTATGCCGCTTGAGGATACAGAGTGGGCCCGCGGTAAATGCAGTTTTAAGATGCTCCAATATATGTCCTGTGGCCTTCCTGTGGTGGTTTCACCGGTTGGCATGAATTTGGAGGTGCTTGCCTTGGGGACTGTGGGAATTGGAGCTGCGACCATGGATCAGTGGATCGATGCGTTGCTGGTTTTGCTGAAGAACGCAAAATTGCGGACATGTATGGGAGTGGTGGGGCGTCAAGTGGTGGAAACATATTTCAGTATCGAGGTATTGGCGCCAAGGTTGGCTGTTGTTCTGAAAGGTGAGTGAGTCGTGAACTCGGTAAAGTTAAGTTGAAAACTCCAATCTGTCATATTATCGTTGGCCTAGACGTAGGTGGTGCCGAGACCATGCTCAAGCGGCTGATTGAGTCGAACCCTTCGAGTATTTCTGAGACCGTCGTTGTTTCTCTTACTTCACTTGGCGTTATTGGTGAATCATTGCGTGCTCGGGGTGTTTGTGTGCATGCGCTAGGGATGTCATCGTTATGGCATTCTCCAATTATTCTGTTGAGATTGATTCGTCTTATTCGTCAATATCGCCCTGCAGTTGTACAAACTTGGATGTACCATGCTGATCTGTTCGGTGGTTTGGCTGCGCGTTTGGCAGGTTCTTGTTCTGTTGTGTGGAATATACGTTCTACCGCTATTCCACAGGGCGCATTAAGCATTACGTTTTGGCTAGTTCGTTTTTGTGCAGTTTGCTCCTATTTTATTCCTGATCGAATCATCTGCTGTGCCATCTCTGCCAAAACTGCGCATATTAAGTTGAGGTACGCGGAGCACAAAATGACTGTTATCCCTAATGGCTATGATTTTTCCGCTTTTGAACTTGATTTGAATTCAAGGGCAAGAATTCGGTTGGAGGCGGGAGCTAATGATGGCGATATAGTTATCGGCGTTGTCGGTCGCTTTGATCTGATGAAAGATTATCATAATTTTGTCAATGCCGCATCCTATGTAGCTGCGAAACGTAGCGGTGTTAAATTCATTATGGTTGGACGTGGGAATGAATGGTCAAACGATACACTCCGCGGCTGGATTGGAAAGGCGAATTTGATGAAGAGATTTCATCTGGTCGGGCAGCAAGCCAATGTCGTTCATTATCTTTCTGCTATGGATGTTTTTTGTCTTTCATCAGTCAATGAAGCATTCCCGAATGTAGTGGTTGAAGCCATGGCGATAGGGTTGCCATGCGTCGTTACTCAGGCTGGTGACGCTGCCGATATTCTTGGAGACGCTGCCTTTGTTGTTCCAGTAAAAGATCCCGTTTTGCTTGCTGACGCTTTGTTGCGAATGTGTCACCTCAATCCGGTTGACCGCAGAATGCTTGGTGAAAGAAATGTAAAAAAGGTGAGGGAAGAATATGGTATTGAAAAAATAAGACGAAAATATGAAGAGGTTTACGATGAGGTATCAAGAAAATGAATAGAACCCAATTTAATAATTTGGACGTCAAAACTGTGGAAGGGTTTGGGGATGAATGGTCACGGTTTGATCAGACAGGTATGGCCGATATGGATACAAAGCGACTATTTGATGGTTATTTTTCAGTTTTTCCTTGGGATGATTTGCCAAAGAATGCAATTGGTTTCGATCTTGGTTGCGGTAGTGGCCGTTGGGCAAAATTAGTTGCTCCGCGAGTAGGTCAACTGCACTGTATTGACCCAAGTGTTTCAATAGAGGTAGCACGAAAGAACCTACGCACTTTAGCTAATTGCGAGTTTCATCAGGCGGGTGTGGATGCCATTCCTTTACCTGACCAGTCTATGGACTTTGGTTATAGCTTGGGTGTGCTTCACCACATACCAGATACAAGTGCCGCGCTTGCTGCATGTGTGTCCAAGCTCAAGCCGGGAGCACCATTTTTGTTGTACCTGTACTATGCGTTCGATAATCGGCCAATGTGGTTTCGCATGCTCTGGCAAGTGAGCAACTGGGTTCGTAAGGTTGTGTCGCGTATGCCCCATGGCTTGCGGTATGTGACGAGTCAAACAATAGCGATTCTAGTTTATTTGCCTTTGGCACGATCAGCCAAGTTGATTGAAAATTTGGGATTTAAGGTTAATAACCTTCCACTTGCGCTATATCGCAATTGTGGGTTTTATGTGATGCGAACTGATGCATTGGATCGCTTTGGTACACGCTTAGAGCAGCGCTTTACCAAGCAGGAAATTAAGAAAATGATGGAGTCTACCGGGTTGGAGAACATCAAGTTTAGCGAAGAAATTCCTTATTGGTGTGCGGTGGGTTACGCGAAGGCTAATTACTGATGTGTGGTTTGGCTGGATTTCTCGGTGGCGTAGTTGATGTGGTGGGTGACGAGACTTTGCTGAGCCACATGGCGGATACGCTTATCCATCGTGGGCCAGATGATGGCGGGGTTTGGTGTAACAGTGAACATCGAATTGGTCTGGTGCATCGGCGTTTATCGGTTCTTGATCTATCGCCCAACGGGCATCAACCGATGGTTTCGGCGAGTGGTCGGTATGTGCTTTCGTTCAATGGGGAAATCTATAACCATCTAGATTTAAGGTGCAAGATTCAAGGTGCTAGTGGCAAAGAACAAAACTGGCGCGGGCATTCGGATACTGAGACTTTACTTGCGGGGATTGAGGCTTGGGGGCTGGATGCCACACTTAAGAAATCAATTGGCATGTTTGCCATTTCCTTGTGGGATAGAGAAACAAACACGCTGGCATTGGCACGTGACCGGGTTGGCGAAAAGCCTCTGTATTACGGTTGGCAGGGCAGCGGCAAGAAGCGAGTGTTTTTGTTTGGCTCGGAGCTCAAGGCTCTTAAGGCGCATCCTGCTTTTGGGGCAGACATTGACCGTGGAGCACTTTGCTTGCTGTTGCGATACAATTATATCCCTGCACCGTATTCCATTTATCAAGGGATCGCCAAGCTGGAGCCTGGTTGTTTGTTGTCTGTTTCGCTGGCGCAACCTGAACCCAAAATTTGGAAGTATTGGGATGCGGTTGAAATGGCACGCGCTGGGGTGGCTCAACCATTTGCGGGCACGCCAGATCAGGCTGTTGACGCACTGGAAGTGTTGATCAAAGACGTGGTGCGCCAGCAGATGATGACGGATGTGCCGTTGGGCGCATTTTTGTCGGGGGGCATAGATTCCAGCACGGTGGTGGCGTTGATGCAGGCACAGTCTTCGCGCTCGGTCAAAACGTTCACCATCGGCTTCAACGAAAACAGTTACAACGAGGCCGTTCATGCCAAGGCCGTGGCGCGCCATTTGGGCACGGAGCATACCGAGCTATATGTCACGCCAGAACAGGCGATGGGAGTGATCCCACGTTTGCCTGCTTTATATTGCGAGCCATTTGCGGATTCATCGCAGATACCTACTTTTTTGGTGAGCCAGTTGGCCAAACAGCAAGTTACGGTGTCGCTGTCGGGTGATGCGGGCGATGAGTTGTTTTGCGGTTATAACCGTTATCAGTTGACTAACAACCTATGGAAAATACTGGCGCTCGTGCCAGCGCCGCTGCGTGCTTTGGTGGCGAAGGGCATTACTGCTGTTTCACCCGCTGGATGGGATAGTGTGGCTGGCATTATTCCGGGTGCGGGGCGCTCGGGCGACAAGTTGCACAAGGGGGCAGGCGTGTTGGCCAGTACTACGGTGAATGAGTTGTATCTGGGCATGGTGTCACATCTGCGTAAGCCGGCGGATTGGGTTATTGAGGGGCAGGAGCCTCCTACCTATTTGACTGGTCTGCGCCCGGAGTTGGGTGCTTTGGGTGCAGTGGAACGAATGATGGCCCTGGATATGATCAGCTATTTGCCGGACGATATTCTGGTCAAGGTGGATCGTGCGGGGATGGGTGTATCGCTGGAAGGACGGGCGCCATTTCTGGATCATCGGATAGTCGAGTTTGCGTGGAGCTTGCCGTTGGAATACAAACTGCGCGATGGCCAAACAAAGTGGCCGTTGCGCCAAGTGCTTTACCGCCATGTGCCGCGCGAATTGATTGATCGTCCCAAGATGGGTTTCGGTGTGCCATTACACGATTGGCTGCGTGGGCCATTACGAGATTGGGCAGAAAACTTGTTGAGCGAAGCGCGCTTGCGGCGCGAGGGATATTTTCGCCCGGAACCGGTTCGGGAAATGTGGGCAGAGCATTTGAGTGGTCGGCGAAACTGGATGGCCAATTTGTGGAGTGTGTTGATGTTTCAAGCATGGTTGGAAATGGAGAACATGAATTGAATTTTTTGAGAACGTTCATGAACGCAAATATAAGCCTCAGTAAATGGTTTGATAAGCAATTCTTGCCTACATCTTTCATTAAAGATGGAAATAAGGATTTCATTGTTGAAATGGCCCCATCCTATTTGCGTTACGGAATGAAAATTTACGATGTTGGGTGGGGGTAAGCAGCCCTTTGTGTCCCCCGAAAAGAAAGCCGCTTTAAGCTTAAATGTTGTAGGTATAGATATTAGTCAGTCAGAGTTGGATATTGCCCCCGTTGGGGGCTATGACGAAACGGTGTGTGCAGATATTGCAAACGTTCATGGGGTCGGTGATGGTGACTTGGTGATTTGCCAAGCCGTGTTGGAACACGTTAAAGACACTGAGGGAGCGATGAGATCCATTGCTTCATTGTTAAAGCCAGGTGGGAAGGCTTTTTTTGTGCCGAGCCAAAACGCAGTGTTTGCCCGGCTTAACGTGTTGTTGCCAGAAAATCTTAAGCGGAAAATTTTGTATGGTGTTTACCCAAATGCTCGTGCTGCACAGGGATTTCCGAGCTTCTACCATAAATGTACCCCGGATGATTTCATCGATATGGCAAAACATAATGGATTGACAGAGGTTGAATCACGCTATTACTACATTAGTAGTTATTTTAGTTTTTTGTTTCCCGTTTACTTAATTTGGCGAATTTGGGTTGTCTTATTCAAATTTTATGCGAGTCACCAAGCGGCTGAAACCTTTTCGATGGTGTTGGTGAAGAATGCTTAGTGCGCGGGTATTGAGGGAATGCGTTCAGTGAAAAAAATGATCTGTATATGAAAATAGTTATCGCTCTGAACACAGCCTGGAACCTAGTCAATTTTCGCGCAGGTTTGATAAGAGCATTTGTTGCAGATGGGTATGAGGTAGTGGCGGTTGCGCCTAATGATGAGTATGTCCCGCGCTTGGCGGAGTTGGGCTGTCGGTTTGTCGCGTTACCGATGGACAACAAGGGCACCCATCCCGGTCGCGATTTGTTGCTTTGTTTTAGATTTTTGAAATTGTTAAGACGTGAGCGACCTGATGTGTACCTGAGTTACACGGTCAAGCCGAATGTCTATGGATCGTTGGCTGCCCATGTTTTAGGAATTCCGGTGGTGAATAATATTGCCGGTTTGGGCGCGGTATTCATTCACAGTAACTGGGTTACCCGATTGGTGAAGCTACTTTACAAGACGGCTCTGTCGCGTTCGCGACATGTGTTTTTCCAGAATGATGAAGACTTGCGGCAGTTCGTTGAGCAGGGTTTGGTTGTAAAAGATAAGGTGAGCAGGTTACCCGGTTCGGGAATTGATTTGAGCACTTTTGGTTATGCACCCATGGCAATATTGGGGAATCACCCCCTTGTTTTCCTGTTTGTTGCACGTTTGTTGTGGGATAAGGGCGTGGGCGAGTATGTTGAAGCAGCACGCATGGTTCGATGTCAATATCCGACGGTAAAGTTTCAGCTACTTGGCTTCATGGATGTGAAAAATCCGACTGCAGTTTCTAGTGCCCAAGTGGGCGATTGGATAAAGGAGGGTGTAATTGAGTATCTTGGCGTGACGGATGATGTGAAACCTTATTTAGTTGAGGCCGATTGCATAGTGTTACCCTCATATCGCGAGGGTGTGCCACGCTCTTTGCTTGAGGCAGCTGCCGTAGGCAGGCCCATTGTGACGACCGATGCGGTAGGGTGTCGAGATGCTGTAGTTGATGGTGTAAATGGTTTGTTATGCCGTGTGGGAGATGCGGCTGATTTGGCCGTAAAATTGTTGCGCATGATAGAAATGAATCCTGAAGAACGTATGCTGATGGGGTTGGCAGGCAGGAAAAAAATGGAGTGTGAGTTCGATGAAAAAATTGTGATTGATCGCTACTTGCGCGTTATTGAGGAGATTATTCCAAGTTCTGTTGCTATATGATCTAATAGTTTTTGAGATGTGAGCCTTCTTGGAAAAGAGAATATATCAGGAGTTGTGAAAGTCAGGCAATAGACTGTATGAACCACTGGTCAATCGGGTTGAAATAATCTCTGAGAAAGTCTCTAAGTATAAATTTGTTTTGAATTGTGAAGAAGATGTTCAAATTGTACTTTTCTGAATCCTCCCATAAATATCATCAAACCGCACAATGTCATCCTCCCCTAAATACTGGCCACTCTGAATTTCGATGATTTCAACCGGAATGCGTCCCGGATTTTCAAGGCGGTGTTTCTGGGTCTTGGAAATGTAGGTGGACTGATTGGCCTCCAGATAGATTTCCGCTTCTCCCACACTTACTTTGGCCGTGCCGGAAATGACCACCCAGTGTTCAGCACGATGATAATGCATCTGCATGGAGAGTTTGGCACCGGGGTTGACGACAATGCGTTTGACCTTGAAGTGCGGCCCTTCTTCCAGTACCGTATAGGACCCCCAGGGGCGGGTGACTGTTTTATGAAGCTCAGCCAGTTCCGGATAATGGGCTTTGACCAGCGAGACAATCTCTTTCAAATCTTGTGCCCGATCCCGGGAGCAGACCAGAGTGGCATCCCGTGTCTGGATAACGGCGAGATTCTGGATGCCAAGAGTTGCCAGGACGCCATGATCTGACCAGAGCAGATTGTCTTTACTATCCAGGTTCAGAATGTCTCCATGGGCCAGGTTTCCTGTTTTGTCTTTGTCCAGTTGCTGATAAATGGCTTCCCAGTTGCCGAGATCACTCCAGCCGATGTTGGCCGGAACTACGGCGACCCTGTTTGAGTTTTCCAGTAGGCCATAGTCGATAGACAGGTCAGGAAAACACTGATAGTGCTCCACTTTTGCTGATTTACAGGGCGTGGCCATGAGTTGACCAAGGGTTTGGTGTATTTCAGGCTGGAACTGGGCCAGACGATCTAACAGCTCAATCGCCCTGAACACAAAGATGCCTCCATTCCAGTAATAGCCACCTTGCTGAAGATAGGTTCGGGCGGTTTCTTCATCCGGTTTTTCGGTAAATTTCAGGACTTCATAGACATTCCGGCTAAAACCAGGGCAAGGTTGAAGTGGTTTTAAGGGCTCGGATTGTGCATGGATATAGCCGTAACCTGTGGCAGGATGATCAGGGGTCATTCCGAACAGGCTGATAAAACCTTCCGCTGCAGCACTTTCAGCACTGAGCCAGACGGCTTCGAATTCTTTCTGGTTGGCAATGGCATGATCGGATGAGAAGACCCCGATCAGGGCTTCCGGATCTTTTGCATGGATGGTGGCACTAGCCCAGGCTATGGCTGGAAGCGTATTGCGCCCTATCGGTTCAATGAGCAGGTTGTCTGCAAGGGCGGGTGAGACCGCCAGAAGCTGGCCTGCCACTTCAAACTGGTAGTCCTGATGGACGACGGTCACGATATTTTGGGGGGTAACCAGGGGCAGGAGTCTTTTAGCCGTTTGTTGCAGGAGAGTTTCATCCCCGTTGAGGGCGAGCAGCTGTTTGGGTTTGGCAGAACGGGATAACGGCCACAGACGCGTGCCCGAGCCCCCTGCAAGGATGACAGCGAATCGATGGATATTTTGATTATTCGTTGCTGGCTGCGTTTCAGAATCTGTTGTGGGCACGTGAATTATCCTGGAGTCCGATGTAGGGTTGATACTCTAGAGCCTGATTTTATCAGGGCAGCATAAAATGATCGAAGCTGTTCCCCGTTTTGGTTTATAACACCCATTCTTATGAAACAGGTTGAAATAGCTTCTTGTTCAAGTTCCATTTTTAATCCATGCCAGGGGCCAGGGCAGGATTGGTTTAAGGAGCAGGGCTATTCTATCTTATTTGAGCAGTTTCTTGCAGATGCTGGCCATGTTCGGTTTGCAACATGAAGGTTCTCTGGATTTGCCATCAACCTGTTCATGCAGGTTCTGGCTTGCTGGAGTCAGCCTAAAGGCCGTTTTACTTGATGTGAAGTCTGGATTATTTCCGGAATGCTTTTTCTACAGGATCAGGATCCTGATCGATGTTGAGTGATCAGGCCCGACCATGTCATGGATAAAGGGGATTTAGCCTATTTGCTGGAAAGGGTGGAAGGTTGAACCAGTTTGGCTACCAGAAACTCCACAAAGGTTCGAACCTTGGCAGAGAGATATTTTCGGCTGGGGTAGAGGGCATAGATGCCGAATTCATCCGAAGTGTAAGTATTGAGTACCTGTACCAGCTTTCCGGACTGCAGATCTTTCTCGACGATGAAAAGCGGCTGGTAAACCAGCCCTGCTCCATTGAGGGCGGCAAGACGCAGCAGATCTCCGTTGTTGGCCTTGATGGCCCCGGATACAGGAATGGTTTTTTCTGCTTCCTGGTTTCTGAAGCGCCATTCGGTACCGCTGTTCGTGTAGGTGTAGCCCAGGCAGGAGTGATGAATGAGATCTTCTGGTTGCATGGGATAACCGTGCTGTTCCAGGTAGGTGGGGGAAGCACAGATGATGGAACGGGTTACTCCCAGTTTTCTGGCGACGAGGTCTGATTCGGGGAGCCTGCCGATCCGGATCGCGAGATCAAAGCCTTCTTCTACCAGATCAACATACCGGTCACTTAGGGAAATATCGAGCCTGACTTGCGGGTGCAGTGCCGTATATTCGGCCATGAGCTGTCCGAGCTTATGCAGTCCGAAGGCAACGGGTATGGTTACTTTCAGGCTGCCCCGAGGAATCTGGGTCATCTGTGCCGCCACCTGTTCAGCTTCTTCCACATCACTAATAATCTGCAGGCAGCGCTCATGATAAGCCGCTCCTGATTCGGTCAGGCTGAGCCGCCGGGTAGTCCGGTTCAGAAGGCGGGTGGCCAGGTGTTTCTCAAGATTAAAGACCTGCCTGGAAACCATCGCCTTGGACAGGTTGAGCCGATCGGCTGCAGCCGTGAAGCTTCCCGTTGCGACAACCGT
>JAGWIG010000234.1 GCA_028873515.1 Pseudomonadota bacterium
GATCACTTCCTATCAGCGTCCGGGTGCAGGAACGTCCACGACAGGTCAGGTTATCGAGAATGTCGCCCGTGAAAACGGGGATACGGTCGAGTGGGCCTTTGATGATACGCTTATCGGAAAAGGGGCAGGCGGCAATGATGCCATTCTCATCACTATTCCAGAAATCGAGCAACCGGATATTGAAGGCATCAACACCAACATCTTTGCCGATGTCAAGCCCAACAACAAGGCGGTCAACCTCATGTATGCCGACATGGCCGCTCCGATGAAGATACCGACGCCCACTCCTGATGGAGCGATTACCGAAGTCAACGAGCTTCGTGTTTCCAGCGGATGGTGCATCCGCCCACAAGGATTGACCATTCTCTCGATGCCTTATTAAGGAGGGTTCATGTTATATATAGCCAATACCACCAAACAGCTTCAGGTTTTCTGTTTCCGTGCGCCGGAAACAGCCCGAGCATCCTATGTCGAGATTTCATCCGGTCAGCAGGTGGCCATCGGCCAGGACTGGACAAGAAACCAGATGGATGCGGTGATTCAGCACCTGAAACTGTATGGGGGACGGGAATCGTCGGACGTCAACCAACGCCTCGAACATTTTACGGGACTGCTTTACCGTGAAGGCAAAGCGATTTCTGAAAATGACATCGTAACCGGTCATGATGCCGTGGTGGACATGCAGGAACATCGTTCTGCCATTGAAGCCACACGCTCGGCGATAGCCTTTGACAAGGCCAACCAGAAAAACCGCAAGCGTCTGGCCAAGGTGACGGAGGTGACCGTGGAACAGGATGTTCCCGTCAATGCCAAGCCGAAAGGCGATGAGATCCGGTTTTCGGTGGAAGTGTCTCCTGAAGGGAAGGACAAGGTTGCCTTATGAGCTTTGTCAATCCGACGATTCCGAATCTGGCAGATTTCATCACCTTCTGCCAGAATCAGGGGGTGACCGTGACCATTCTTCCGACCAGTTCGGATTATTACCAATGGTCACTCACTTATGCGGAAGACATCGCTTTATATATTACAGAAATCCCTTCCATCCTTTATGTATTGGCGGTCTATAACCTGGGTATGCATCGTCTGGTTTCAATTACACCTGACCAGGCGGGGCAGACCTTCTTTACTGACCAACGGGCATCCTACAAGCTTCTTTCGCTGACACCAGGTGTCATAGAAAGTTCGGCAGACCAATCCACCTCCAACAGTTTTGCCGTGCCGGATGGACTGAAGAACCTGACCCTGTCGGCTCTGGACATGATCAAGACACCGTGGGGTCGATACTATATCGGATATGCCCAGCAATATGGCCCCAATGTGGTGGGGGTATCATGATTACCCTTCACCTGGGTGTCAATGATGTGGCCTATTCCGATGCATCCGGTGCCCAGACGACAGGAGACGTGGCAGAAATCCTTGAAGACAAATTTCATGTCATGCGAACCTTTGTTGAATTG
>JAGWIG010000235.1 GCA_028873515.1 Pseudomonadota bacterium
ATGTGGGAGCAGGACTTCGATGATAAGATGGCATCAGGGTTCTTTGATGACTTCGACGTGATTGGAATTGATAGTGCTACCACTCTCCTCGATCTAATCATGGATCGTGTTCTTACCATCAATGGTCGAAGTGGTACGTGGCCTCAACAGGATGACTATGGTCCTCAGATGATGGTGTTCACTAATGTTGCACGAACACTAATGTCCATGGATAAGATTATCTTCATGACAGGTCACATGGAGACGAAGCAGGATGAACTGACCAAGCGTATCTTGCGGCAGCCGATGATGACTGGACGTCTGCGAACCAAGATCCCCTTGCTATTCTCCGATATCTTCATCACTGAGGTTGAGAGTGATGGAAAGGGAAATGTAAAGCACAAGATTCAAACGACGCCAGACCGTCTTACCACTTCGGTTCGTAGCTCATTCCGCCCACCTCTGGAACCTTTTGAAGATGTAACAATCGACTGGAGTCAGCCGGTCGAAGGTCAGGGGATCGGCGGACTTATTAACTGGGAAAAGAAGGAAGCCGAGAAATGAAAGTACAAGAACTGATTGACGCTCTTTCAAACTTCCGTTGTGATGCTCCTGTTGTATTCTGGCATCACAATGAGTTGGCAGGTGTAGAGACTATGCATGTAGTGCAATCTGTCTCTCGAGATAACGTTGGCTGTGTAGGACTTAACTGGTCCGAGGATGCTCAGGAAGGTGAGTGGTCAACAGCAGCTGTCAACAACACATAGGAATGTCCCAAATTGGGACAGCACTATCTGATCCGGCGCAGCTACTCCGGACAACTGGACGAAAGTCCCTTTCCACACTTGAGACTAAAACAATGCCTTTTATCAATGTAAATCTTGACGAAGCAGAAGAGAGCCAGCCGGCAGCAGCTGGTATGTACAACCTCCAGATCACGGAGTGCAAGCTCCAAGAGACTGGGGCTAATAGCAAGGTTCCTGGTAGTCCGATGTTCCGAGTGACCATTGGCTTCCCTGATGAACCGAACGTGCCGAACCTGTCTCAGTTCATCATGCTTCCAACAGAGAATGACGAGCCGAAGCAGTTGCAGATGAAGATGCTTAACCTCCGACGCTTCTTGACCTTGTTCAATATCCCTTACGATAGTAATGGTATCGACACTGATCAATTGGCAATGGAGATGCCCGGCCATACTGCCAATGCGGAAGTTACACTCACTGAGCCTGACGATAATGGCAACGTATATAACCGCTTGAAGGTGCCGCGTATCAAGGGTGAAGCAGCTGCTGGTAATCGTAAGCCGCCTGCACGTAAGCGCTAATCATTGGCGCTAGACCTGGGGCGAGAAATCGCCCTGGGTTTTTTATTCTCTGAGGATCTGTTAATGGCATCTACAGACTTTGTAATTGACTTTGAGACAACGGATAAGGATCCTCTCAAAGCTAGGCCAGTTGAACTGGCTTATATCCG
>JAGWIG010000236.1 GCA_028873515.1 Pseudomonadota bacterium
TCTTAATCTGCCCTCTTCGGTAGAAAATAGGGAAATTAAACATGCAGAACATTCCTGACCCCATAGCAGCTTATGACGATTACATGGATCAACTCGATAAAGCAGAAGAACGCACATTGCGTGCCGAAGACAAGATGGGAGAATTGCTGAAAATGCCGCTGGAGGATTTTCATTTGCTCGCATGCCACGTGGGACATGACGACACGATAGCGATGGTAATGCAGAGAGTGGCGGAATATCTGGTTGATAAGGAGGATGATGATGCAAAAGCCTAAACATAGTCTGGCACCATTCAGGGAGAAAACCATGCAAAAACTCATCGAATTTTCATCACTCATCTTGTTCTGCACGTTCTTGTGGGGAGGACGGGCGCATGCGATGCAATTCCCGTATCCAGGCTGGTGCGGAGAAGGTCATCATGTAGCCTGTCATGCTCTCGGCACAGGAGCCACGACACTCGTTGTCGGACAAGCTACGCAATACTTTACTCATAGCCGAACGGATGGACTGGTTGCAGGCATTATCGCAGGCGTTGCGGTTCGGTTGCACGGGAACAGCAGAAAACGCATTGGGAGGCTTCCAGCGTTCGTGGTGATTTAATGGGAATTCTTGCTGGAAGCCTGATAAATTTTAAGTGGAGGTTTTAATATGAGTAATAAAAACTTTGGCAATGGGAACACGCTTGGCGATAGGAACACGCTTGGCGATAGGAACAAGTTTGGCGATAGGAACACGCTTGGCGACTGGAACACGCTTGGCTATGGGAACACGCTTGGCGACTGGAACACGCTTGGCGACTGGAACACGCTTGGCGATAGGAACACGCTTGGCGACTGGAACACGCTTGGCTATGGGAACACGCTTGGCAATGGGAACACGCTTGGCTATGGGAACACGCTTGGCAATGGACTTAAGTTCGGAAAAAGATTTTCCATTGAGGGAGTTCGTGTTCTGGCTTTAATGAATATGAGTAATGTAGACGGATCAGGTCGAAAAATAACCATAATTGTCCATACGGAAGGAATTAAGATTCGCGCTGGATGTTTTTCAGGAACACTAGACGAGTTTTGTGCAAAAGCATTGGAAGAAGGGAAAAAACGTTATACAAAAGTTGTTCGAGCCGCTTCCGAAGCACTTCAAGAAGATGTTATTGAAAACGGAATCACGGGCGGATGGGATGAGCAATTTTAATGATGCGGAAGGGAGGAACTGATGGTTATCTTATGGGATGAAGGGCTAGAGAAATGAATATCTGGTTATTTATGATCCTGATCGTCATGGTGGCTCTTGTCTCGGTGAGCGGGATCAGGAGATTGCACAAGAATGAGCCGGAGCCGGATTTGTTTGATACGAACTGGAACAGTCCTGTTGAGAAGGAGGAATGAATAACCCCGAGAGGGCCGTGCAGCTGCACATCGCTGCAATCTGACTTGCTTATATCGTGGTAAGCA
>JAGWIG010000237.1 GCA_028873515.1 Pseudomonadota bacterium
TTTATAAAACAGTTTGAGCCAGAAGCGTCAAAATATTACGGACGAAGATTTTGGGCTGCTTCGTGTCCGACGCCTGTTCGCTGTAAGGACGGGAAATATAAGATGGTATTTATCGTGGCGGAAGCTTGCCTTCGCCCAATCTCCGGCCCATCCATTGTTGAGCACGTCCGATTGTGGGATGAACTACCTTCAAAGGTGAACGCATGAATCCTTTCATTGCGGGGCTTCTTTTGGCCGGGGTTATCGGACTGTCGATTCTTGCCTTGATCGACCCATTCGGAGTTTTCAGCCTTTTATCGTGAGGATGCCATGTATCGATACTTCATTATCGGCGGCGCATTTTTCATATTTTTCGGCATGGTCATATTGCAGCAATACTTGTTTATGACCATCAAAGATAAAGACGCCATTCCTCCGGAGGATATGAAATGATTGCTTTCGGCATGGATGACTTTCTCTTGATTATCATTGTGCTGGCTGTCATTGCCATTGCAATCGACGCAGCGAAGCAGGATTGACATGAACAGCCCAATGAATCCGAACCAGCAAGCGCGATTTCAGGAACGCACGGAAAAATGCCATTGGTTTATCTGGAAAACTCGGCATTGCGAGAAGTGCAATCGCAATAAATCGGCTGGGCAATTTGATGGCGATTCGAAGATATGCAGGGGGTGTAAATGAAACGCGCTCGCCATTCCGATCTATTCCTGAGCCCCGAGGATGCGGAGTTGTATGCCAAGCAATCCGCTATGGCTGAAAACGTCGCCAACTTGAAAAACAAGAAGGCCAAAGGCCAACAAGTGACGATGCTTATTCGCTCGCTGGCGGCGAGATTGAGGGCGAAATAATGGCCGGAGGAATCGATTGGTTTCGCTGGCATCACGGTAGCGTTACCGATCCCAAGTTTCAATTGATCGCGAAGAAGACATCTGTCCGTGTGGGGGACGTCTTAGCCGTTTGGGCATTCGTTTTGGAAAAGGCCAGCGCGAATCTGGATCGTGGATCAATTGGCGATATTGATTTCGAAGCGCTGGATCTGCACTTGGGGATCGATGATGGAACGTCGGAGCGAATTTTCGAGGCCATGAAAAGCCGCGCTTTGATTTTAGAAGATCGCGTTTCCAAATGGGAAGAACGTCAACCGAAGCGCGAGAGGGAAGATACCACCGCAGCCGAGAGGAAGCGGCGCCAGCGCGAGCGCGAACAAGAAAAAAATCCGCCTGTTGATGATGGCGTGAATTCCAATGTCACACCATGTCACACCATGTCACACCATGTCACACCTAGAGGAGAGGAGAGGAGAGAAGAGTTAACCACTAACCCTAACGGGTTAGTTGTCGCCAGCCCTGCTGACGACCGGCATCCTTGCCCGCACCAGGAAATCATTGCCCTCTACCACGAAGTTTTACCCATGTGTCCGCGAGTTCGGGATTGGACACCTGCCAGAGC
>JAGWIG010000238.1 GCA_028873515.1 Pseudomonadota bacterium
GTAGCCAAGGGAGTAAAGGTCGAGCTTATCCCCGCTGGAAACACTGTATCCGATCTGGCTGCTGGTGTTGGTGGTTAGTTCGGAAGTCCAAAAACGCGTGTATGTCGTGCTTCCGGGTACCAAAGCACTCACATAGAATAACAGTGAGGCACTCCCTCCGTCATAAAGGGCTGCGGTAGATGATGTACTAGATGGGATATATGTTCCGGCCAGAATCGGAAAAGTTACAAATCCTAGGGGAGTATGAATCGTCACATTGGTTTGAGTTGTAGCTGTTCCATTATATAAATCTGGAAACGGAAGCCCAGGTGCCCATTTGAACTGCTGGCCGACCTGATTAAACACGATGATATGCGCACTTGCATCTGTGAGGAAACTCCCAATATACCGATGCGCTGTAGTTCCGGGGGGGGCGTTTGCAGCAGTTGTTGATGTATCGAAGTACACATCGTAGGAACCAGAATTGATGATGGCGAAAACGTGATACCAAGTGGAAGCGGCAATCGTGAGGCCGGTTCCCATTCCAGCATTGCCAGTTCCAGCAACCCATGTTCCGGTCGTGTTCTTGGTGAATGCCGTTCCTGTGATCTGCACCGTAAAGGTTGAATCAGGGCGAGAACCAGCGGCAATGTCTAGAACGGTATTCGGGCTTGTTCCGTCATTGGAGAGCAGGAAACCGTGGTCGAGTCCGACTTGTGAGACAGCAGCCCAAGAGGTTGAGCTTCCGTTTGTGGAAAGTAATTTCCCCGAATTCCCAGCCTGCGACGGGAACGGACTTGCCCAACTTGCGTTTGTTCCATTGGTGGTAACAAACAGCCCGGAGTTTCCAGTCTGCGACGGAAGCGCGGAATTAAAAGCCGTTGTCTGGACAAAAGCGGTCGTGGCAAGCTGCGTGGTGTTTGTGCCGGTCGTTGCTGTAGGAGCCGTCGGCACTCCCTTGAACGCAGGTGAATCAATCGGAACCTGTGAGCGCAGGACAAAGTTTGTGCCGTTGTAAACGGCTTCGTAGGTGACGCCGGAAACCAGATCACCGGCAGAGAGGGCGTTTCCATCAACGCCTTTGATCGTGACAGCCCCAAGTGCGGAAATGTTCAGCGTGGGCGTCGTTGTGGTATTCGTCGCGTTGGGCGTGAATACGACAATGGACTTGGCAGTGTACGAAGGAAGCGCCGGGGTCGGTGTGAGCGTGTAGGCGTCTGCAACACCGCCGTCAGTGCCAGCAATGACGACAGCGCCAGCGGCCCCGGGGAACGAGTTTTGGATGGTGGACTTGATAAGGCGCAGGTGATCGTCGCCTTGCGACTTCGGATCGCTTGCCGTTGGATTGGTGGCAACAAGATTGCCGATGTATTCAGCGGTTTCTAAACTCATTGCACCACCATCGTGAGGGAGCCGCCACGGTTCCACTTGATGCCATTCAACTGGGCAACCGCTTTGGCGTAAAGA
>JAGWIG010000239.1 GCA_028873515.1 Pseudomonadota bacterium
GTGGCGCTTCTGATGCTGCAACAGCCCTAACAATATGAGTAGAAGAAGTGCCAGCTCCTTTGACAGGCATGTTCTACACATAGTGGGCATTCTTGGAAGCTGAATTCCCAGAGTGGTCGATTACAAAGTGGTACTCCCTTAATTGGCATTGGCTGGAAACCAAAAGTGGTCCAGGTAGCTGGACACACAGTAATCCCACAAGAAAGCTTGAAATTTCTGGGAATAACAATTGCGCAGGAGGAGTAACAGGTTTGTTTGGTGGAGTTGCCCCGACTCAGGCCATGGGAAAGGCACTGCGTCTTAGGCTGAGAATTGAATAAACAATTTATCCCTAACTCTGGTTCAACCGGCCAAGTACCTCACTCTAGCACCCAGTGTGACTCCAGACAGATCATACAGGAATTGATGAAACATCTGAATCACGTGGGGCATAGGAGATATCCAACCCCCGGTCTGGATATGTAAATAACAAAAGATTGCTTCCCAGATCTTTCGTACATGGAGCGGCTCCCAAGGGCCGTGTTAATAGTAAAAAGAACTGGGCAGGGATCCCAAAACCCAAGTTATTTTTACTTAGTGCGAGTGAAGGATCTTACCGGAAGCTGGCGTCAATACCTGCACCTCCCTTGACTCCCATTGGCGCAAATGGTCGGTACAGGTCCCTACATCCCAACTGACCGAACCAGCTTCACCCATGGTAGCCTGGAGGCCGCAGCTCGGGGTGAAAACTGCCATGGCTCTCGTGCCATGGTTGGCTCATTGGGTGAACCCACCCAAATCGCTGCCAAATCCGGAGCCGCCTCCATGGCTGGCCCTCCGGGAGAAGTGGCCCCGAGAGCAGCTTCTTCACCCGGAGCATTGCCTCAGTCGAGGGCTCAAGACCCGAACTCACCAATGCTGGCCTCCGAGAAAGAGAAGGGACGCTTTCGACTTACAGCCCGAGCCTGGCCGGTCCCGGTCCGATCGATGGTGATGAAGTCTTGGGTGGGCTGAAGGGGCCGAGAACGTGTCTCACTGCTTCCTCCGGAGCCTCCAAGAGTCCGATGATTTCCCGAAAGAAGTTGAGGGAGACGAGTGGAGGCCAGTTTGGGTGGCGCCGGAGGGGAGATCGGGGGATCCATCCGAGGAGGGGGGGGATCCATCCTCTTCCTCCGCCAAAAGGTGCACTGGGTCCCGTAGGCGAGCCCGATGAATTCCCGAGGTTCAAATCGGCCCGATTTTGCGGATTTTCACCGATTTAATTTCAATTTTTTGCTCGAGTAACAAGCGCCACGTTTGTTTACTTTCGCATCAGCCGGTTGAATCCGAAGCGAGGTTTTGATGGATAGGATTATACTAGGCTACTACTCTCGAGTGTAGCACCATGCCACTCAAGGATATATGGCGTTACATTCATATGTTGCGGCAACAATCCAATGAGGGGCTAGATTAAATATGCTGACGTC
>JAGWIG010000027.1 GCA_028873515.1 Pseudomonadota bacterium
GCACAGGCACACTACCTTCAACCCGTTTTAGTGCTTCAATGACCTGGCTATCCGTAAATTTCGACTGCTTCATGTAGAACCCCCTCTTAGCAAGAAAATTCTACTTCTAATCCCAACTTTTTGCAGGGGGGATTACCACTCTGTGGCAGTGCCCCTAATACGATGCAGAATCAGGAAGTATCACCCATTCATGTCCTACAACCCAACCTGATATCGAAAGATGAGCCCATTCTATCATCACCCCTTCCATTACTCCGGATATTCATTCTCGCTATCAACAAAGATTAATGACAATAGGAAATTCCTCGTTTATCAAAATATTGCTGATGATAATCCTCTGCAACCCAAAATGTCTCTGCAACCTTGATTTCAGTAACAATTTTATCAGACAAAACAGTTTGCCGTGCTGCCAGAGCAGCCTGGCAACGCATTAGCTGATCCTCGGTAGAGCAGAAAATCGCTGAACGGTATTGGCTACCAATATCGGGGCCTTGACGGTTTGGGGTGGTCGGATCATGTATTTTCCAGAATACAGCAAGCAGATCTTCCAATGTAACCTTAAATGGATCATACATAACTTCAACAACTTCAATATGCCCGGTATCATCACTGCAAACATCCCGATATGAAGGTTCTTCCAGTTCTCCGCCCATATAGCCTACGCGGGTATCCACAACACCTGCCACCATACGAAAAGCAGCTTCCACTCCCCAGAAACAACCCGCACCAAACATGACTTTTTCCATCACATCTCCCAGGAGCATATAAAAATATGCAGTATTTTTCTTTTCAGAAATAAAGTCGAATGACAGTCTTATCTATCCTAACGCTGTAATCTTCAGAAAAAAAATGTTTTTATGCATGTACATTTCCAGAACTCTTAATTTACATAACATTACTGCAGGTTTATTATTTATTACTTAAATACTTCGTATTTAAGTAACTGTAGGCTTGGGAAGAATAGCTTTAATGAAGTCAAACTTTCACATCCTAATCAGATATAGAGCCAAGCCCAAGTAAAACTTGATTCATTGAAAATCAAGCACGTAGTTTATCGCCGTTCGGCAGACCCGCTTTTTAAATCTTCATGCTCGTCCAATGTCACCTACAAGAAAATCAGCCGAATCAAGTTCATGATAGGCCATTGCGTTTCTTTCAAAAGGTAAAAGCAGTATATGAAGTTTAAAATTCTGCATTCATGAACCATCATGCCAGGCTACCCTTTTGCTGACAGGATTTTATTTCGACGATTAATACGGAACTTCTGTTCTTTTAAAGAGACTGAATGTTTCAGAAACATGATCCAGTCTTTCCACATGAAACACTAAAAAATTATGACAACCAGCATAGAAATGGCTTCGCTGTCATGCCTAAAATTTTATCCAACAAAATTTAGCCAGATAACCTGCGGATTATAACCCATGGCTATTCTAATGGTTACAGAAAAGCCAGGTGGAAACAGGTGAAAAACGGATGCATTGTTTCAACCCCATTACTAATATAAAAACAAATGCCCTTATTATTTTAAATACAGCACTTGTTCTATTAAGGCAACCCAAAGTGTTGCGCAAAAGCCACGACTTTGCTCAGCAGGAAGAAACTCTCCTAAAATAAGATTGACAAAATACTCAAAGAAATTGAATCTTGCACATAAGCCGAAAGAGGGGGGATAAAAACTACGGCGAAAGGCGCATGCCAGGGAGGCGCCACTTTTAAAGCCGGATGCGGAATACCCGCATCCGGCATTTTCATTTTCAGACTCACCTGATTTGCAACACAAAGAACACTCGTTAAAATACGCTTCCTTAAACAGGATCTCTGGCAAAATTCGTGAAAACCTCAATCGTATGGATCATGGCAGCTTCCTGCGGGCTTATTGTAGCCAACAATTACTACAACCAGCCTTTACTGGCAGAAATTGCAAGAAACTTCTCAGTCAACGATGCTGCAGCGGGTGAAGTATCAGTACTCACCCAGACCGGCTACACCTTAGGAATGCTGTTATTTCTCCCGTTAGGAGATATGCTGGAAAGACGCAGGCTCATCTCTGTCTTGTTACTTGTCGCTGCAGCAAGCCTTTCAGGAATGGCACTAGCACCCAGTCTCACCCTATTACAGACATTTGCCTTCCTGGTTGGCTTTTCAAGCGTTGTTCCGCAACTACTTGTACCCTTTTCAGCTCAGCTTTCATCCCCGAATCAACGTGGACATATCGTTGGCAGACTTATGAGCGGCCTTTTCATCGGAATCCTGGTTTCAAGAACCATCAGTGGATTTGTTGGAGCCAACTTTGGCTGGAGAGACATGTTCTGGCTAGGATCCATACTTATGATTGCCACTAACGTCATGCTGTATTTTGCATTGCCTCAATCAAAACCTGTTTACAAAGGGCAATGGAAAGGCCTTATGGCTTCGCTTCTAATCCTTGCCAAGAAACATCCTGAACTACGCCAGTCTGCCTGGATTGGCGCTCTCCACTTTGGTGCATTTAGTGCATTCTGGACTACCCTTTCCTTCTGCCTCACAACTCCGCCTTACCACTATGGTCCTGCTGTTGCAGGGCTATTTGGTCTTGTTGGTGTTGTTGGTGCCCTGGCGGCCCCTCAGGCAGGAAAATTTTCAGACAGGCAACATCCTACCCGGATCATCTGGCTTGGCAGCCTTTTGATTCTAATAGCCTTTGGATTTTTGTTTATTGGTAGCCAATATCTGTTCGGAATTATCCTCGGTGTCGTACTGCTTGATTTAGGGATGCAAAGTGCACATGTTTCCAATATAACACGAATCTATAGCCTGCAATCTGAAGCCTACAGCCGACTCAACACCGTCTATATGGTAACGCGTTTTGCAGGTGGCGCCATTGGCTCAAGTCTTGGCACTTATGCCTGGGATCTTGCCCATTGGCCTGGGGTCTGCATGGTTGGAACTTCGCTCGCCCTAATCTCACTATTAATCCAGAAACAAAAATTTAATAAATCTCACGATAATCGATAAATCTTGAATTTCCCTTGTAGACTCCAAAAAGCGCTCTGGCTCGAGGGTTTTCCGCATAAAAATCTCCTACCCCTGAACGATCTATCCCATCCCAGTTCGCCTGAAGCCATAGGGGTGCTGCAGTTACTATATCAAGATAACCATAATGCCCAGCCCCAGGAGCAGACAGTAAAAGATTTGAAGAGCCTGAAATAAATGGGGGATTAGAAACAACAGAAGTGTCGCCCGAACCAAGTTGATTTGTTGCAGTCAATGGATAAAAGGTCAACCCAGGAGAAAGTGGGGTGGCCTGTATCACCGTTGCAGGAGTTGGAACACTGCTACAGCTGTCATCCGTATTAACCTGGTATCCTGTGCCATTCCAATACTGGGTTATCATTCCAACTGGCAAAGGTAACAGTTCAGAACCTACTGCACTTTGCAAATCCAGTCGGCCAAAACGCATGTTGGCTGAAGCCGGTGTAAAGCCCATGCCCGTGAGGGTATAGACATCAGAATTGTTCGAAGGATTGACATAAGCCACACCATCTGCGTCCGTAACGGGAAACGAAAGGCTTAATGTAGGAACAAATGGGGCTGGAATAGGTACAGGACTAAGAGGTTGAGGACTGCGAGTCAATAATCTGAAAGTACTAAGAAATGGCCCAGAAAAAGTGATACTGACATTTCCGGCAGAACCCAGTGCAGCAGAAGGTGAATGAGTTGCTCCTGTCGAATCCAGTCCAGTACCTGAAGGGTTTCCGGTAATGGCATAACTTTCTGATATATCTCCGAGGAGCCAGATATTCCCTGTATAGTCATTCACCTGCTGACCAAATGCATTTTGCGCACTAATATCGATAATCGGCGGGATAGAAAACCCAAAAGGTTGATCAAGATAGGTAAACACTCCACAGGCTGGTCCAAGGACAGGCTGCTGCATCAAGGTTACGTTAAAATGATCTGGAACAAAGCGTCCTATGGTAACCGGTGATGATGGGATTTCTCTTTGCGATAGCGGAGTATCAGATGCATCAATTGTTGCAAAATTATCATCCACCAGTTCAACTGAAATCGAACCCGCTTCTGAATAAAGAGCCTGATTGGTACTAATGGTTCCATTATTTCCAGTAAAAATTGGTGTGGTAAGCGAGCCAGTCGTACACGAAATACAACCTGAAGGCAAAACAATGGATTTCACTACAACTGTAGGTGAACCCTGGTAATTGGTTGTAACTTGTGGCGATGAAGCCCCATTATATGCTGTTGCTGTTATTGTAAACGGACGCCCTGCTTTATGTGTAGGCCCGCTTGTAGCGGAAGTGCCATTCAAGGTGCGCGTCGTTCCCGCATTCAGCCAGTCACTGTCGGTGACAGTAAATACAAAAAAAGCAGGTCGCACTGCAAATGCATCAGTGGAACAAGCCTGATTACCTGTTGGATTTCCCTGCCGATTCAACTCAGTCATGCGAAGCCTTAAATCCTGCCAGCTGTTTGGAATAGTCATGGATAAGGTCTTACGATCATTGCCAGGAGTAAACCCTGTATCTCCAAGTTGTTGAATGGCAGTCATATTCGCACAGGTGCTGCTGCTCATGGCATTCACGATTTCTACTCGAGCTGTGCCCCTATAACTGGTATTGAGTGTACCATCTGTATGGGTAGCCAGCACATCAAGACTGAAATTTTTACCAGCAATTTTGGTATAGATAGGCGTGCCCGGATTAGCACCTGTTTCTACAGCATCAAATATCCCAGGCGTAATCGGTGCCTCATCATTGATGATAAAACTCTGGGAAGCCACGTTAAGATTGCAACTCGTCGAGAATACTGCCGTATAAAGTCCAGGCTGATTGTAAGTATGGGATACGGCATCCCCATTAAAATCAGGAGTACCATCACCGAAACTCCATTGATCCACAGGGGTTAGATTGACACTACCGGGCAAATTACCATTTGGATCGTAAAAATTCACCTGAATGGAATCTGAAGTGCCACCAATCGGAAAAATGAAAAAAAGCTGCATTTGTGCATTGCCACCTGCTGGAATTACATAAGGATTGACAACAGGCTGGTTACTCGTTGGGTTACCGCTTTGATTAAAATAATAATCATAATTAGTTGTATTGGATGAATAAGACTGAGGCACTGCCGCATCTGCCGTTCTACCGCCGAGAGTCAAGGTACCCCACGATGTATTAGCCTGCGCCAATACTACATTTACCCGCCATATGGTCAGGGGGGTTGAAAGATTATTCTGGATAGTTAATGTGACAGTGTTGAAAAATCCCCCAAAAAACGGGATACCGGAAACCTGTACGGTTGCAGAATTACTGATTCCACAACCCGATGAAGTACCAGAAAAGGCAACAGTCAAAGGATTTAGGCCAGTGGTCGGAGATGCCGTAGCCGAAACACTCAGGTTGTCCGCAACCCCCTTACCCATCATGAATACAAAAAGAAACAGGGCAAACACCAGACTGGTAAAATTAATACATTTAGGCATCAAGGTTCATTCATTAAATATAATAGAAGCAGGCAAGAATATCTCTACGTGTTATGATCTGTGTTATAACACAGCTTCATCAAAACCACTTATCCAGGAAAAGATTAAACCTATCGCGCAGCAAACCGTCAAGAAGCGCGTACAAGAAAATACGAGGCGAAACATTTTGTGATATCATCTGCGCCCAGTTGAACAAACTCGAATTAAAAAATATTTCCATAATGCAAAACAATTGAATCTATCAAGACCATCAGGATCAAGAGGACGCAATGCAACATCCTGGTAACAAGACAATAACCCGTAAAGAACTGGGCAGTCTCACCCTTGGGGCACTGGGTGTTGTATTTGGTGATGTTGGCACAAGCCCGCTTTACACACTTCGTGAATGTTTGACAAGCATCAACGGTATGCCATTGTCTGAACCAAATGTATTCGGAATCCTGTCTCTTATCTTTTGGTCTCTCGCCATTGTTATTTCACTAAAATACGCATTATTCATCATGCGCCTGGACAACCGGGGTGAAGGGGGCATACTCGCATTGCTTGCCTTGACTATCAATTCACCTAGAAATTCTACCCATCGACGTGCGTTATTTGTCCTTCTCGGTATTTTCGGTGCAGCACTTTTTTTTGGTGATGGCATGATTACGCCGGCCATTTCAGTTCTATCTGCAGTAGAAGGACTCAAGATTGCCGAACCCACCCTGCAGCCATGGGTCATACCTTTAACCATCCTTATCCTGATTGCATTATTTATATTCCAGCAGGTTGGCACCACCAAGGTCGGGGTTCTATTCGGACCGTTAATTGGTCTTTGGTTCCTGACAATAGGGGGTCTAGGATTAATCAGCATCATGCGCACTCCTACCATCCTGGCTGCACTCAATCCGCTCTATGCAGCTGATTTCTTCATGGCTCATGGCATCGAATCATTCGTAACTCTTGGCGCCGTTGTACTTGCTGTCACTGGGGCTGAAGCCCTTTATGCAGATATGGGCCATTTTGGTCGAAAACCCATTCACCTGGCATGGTTCTGGTTTGTACTGCCAGCGCTTATTCTTAATTATTTCGGACAAGGAGCTCTTATTCTTCGCAACCCAGCAGCGATTGCCAATCCTTTTTACAAATTAGCCCCACATGGGGGGCTCTATGTCCTCATCCTGATAGCCGCAATTGCAACTATCATTGCTTCACAAGCCGTTATCTCTGGCGCATTCTCACTTAGTCGCCAAGCTATCCAGCTCGGCTTTCTCCCTCGCATGGACATTCGCCATACTTCAGCCAAAGCCATAGGACAAATCTACGTTCCCTTCATTAACTGGTCACTTTTGGCAGCTATAATTACGCTCGTCATTGGTTTCAAATCTTCAGATAATCTGGCTTCGGCCTATGGGATTGCCGTAACTGGTACGATGATCTGCACTACTTTACTAGCCCTTGCCGTTGCGCGTATACGCTGGAAATGGGGATGGCCAGCGACCATTTTCACAGGTGCGCTATTTTTAAGTGTGGATACTGCCTTCTTTGGTGCCAATACACTAAAAATTGTTGATGGAGGATGGTTTCCCTTAGCAACTGGCTTCATTGTATTTACTTTAATGACTACCTGGAGAAGAGGAAGAGCCATTCTTCTTGATAAACTTAACCGGGATGCAATGCCACTTGACGTATTCATGTCCAGTCTTGCTATCAGTGAATCCCTGACACGGGTACCCGGTACAGCTGTATTCCTGACCGGAAACCAGGAAGTTGTTCCCCAGGCTCTATTGCATAATCTTAAGCACAATAAAATCCTGCATGAACGTAATGTATTTATTACCACCCTATCACGCGATATACCACATATTGATCCAGAAGAGCGGGCAGAAATAAGCAACCTGGGGCATGAATTCTACAGAATCCACGCCTGGTATGGCTTTCAGGAAAGTCCGGATATTCCTGAGCTATTGGATTCCTGCAGAGCTATGGGATTAAATTTCAATATGATGGAAACTTCCTTCTTTTTGTCCAGGGAAATTCTTATTCCTACAAAGCGCCAGAAAAGCATGGCCTTATGGCGCGAACGCATTTTCATCAGCATGATGCGCAACGCAGTCAGTGCAGCGAAATTTTTTAACTTGCCCATGAACCGGGTCATAGAACTTGGTGCACAAATCGAAATCTGAATTTCTTAATCCGATCTGTTTAGTTACATTTTTAATTACCTGGCAGACAATAGATTAGGGCATTTTTTAAACTAGCAGCAAGCCTAAAGATAATCACTCCCCAGTCGGTACGCTTTGAAAAAATCAAGGGATTAACCAGCTATCCAGCAATTCAGATGTGCAAAGGAATCACTTCAACAGGCAGACTTGCCCCTTTGGCAACATTCCTGGCGACAGCGCTCATAAGTTCACCAACCCTGGGTGACAAGTTACGGCTTCCGATAACAATACGATCCATATGGTTCGCTTGCGCAAAATCAATAATGGTTTGAACAGGATTACCCGCAACTATATGGCACGCATAGGGCAGTCCTGCCCTATCCAGTAAAGCACATACCGAAGACAATTCCCTCTCACCCCGCTCCTGCTGTGGATTATCAACACTAAGACCAGAAAGATTTGTTTCCAGATCATAATTCATCGGGAGCTGGACATTAAGTAAATGAAGTTCAATCTTTTCACTACCTGTCAACATACGTTCTATCAAAACAATGGCAGCATGCTCACTGCTGGGCGATCCATCCACTGGAAGAAGAAAACGTTTCATTCATTCTCGATGATCTAGACAATATCGATTGGCGTGGAATTCCCCAGGAATTTTGGCAAGGTCAGATTCAGCACATCGCGATCATAATGTGCCCTGGCATGGACAAGATCAATTTCAACCGGAAGGCTGAATCTGCGTGAAACACAAAAAGCTTTCGCATCAGCACCATCCGTCTGACACAGGCCAATAAAAACGGAAGGGTTGATACATATTGTAACTTCATGCCCTTTAACGCTGATCTGTATATCTTCACGTTTAACACCTGGAATATTCACACAAACATGATAAGCATCTGCACTTTCATCAATTTCCAGACGGCTTTTGATATAATCCATATCAATCAGATTTAAGGCATCTTCACCTTCACTCCCTGATTTCAGCTGCTTATCAGTACGCTTAATCTTCATTAATGATTCCTCACTTAAACCCTCAACTATTACTGCTATATTATAATCAGAAAAAAAGATTCTTTTGATCTTCATCAATTCAAGGGTTTTATATATCCCGATTGATACAGATCAATTATCCTGATTCTAAACAAATTAATATTCAATCAAGCTCATCCAAAAGGCGTCATCATGTTTAAACGTATTCTTGTTCCAACCGACGGTAGTAAATCTGCGAACCAGGCACTAAAAATGGCTATTGGATTTGCCGTAGATCAAGGAGCAAAACTCCGTGTTGTACACATCCTGGAAGATTTACCTTGGCAGTTTAATGTCAGTCCGATGGCTATTGACATGACCCCGCTATTAAAAAGCTGGCGTAAATCTGGTGAGGATATCCTGAAAAAAGCCATGCTTCAGGCTAAAAAAGCCGGACTTATTCCAGAAGAGTCCCTGATTGAAGCAATCGGGGAAACCCCTTCAAATTTAATCAGTAATGAAGCTCAAGCATGGAATGCTGATCTTATAATCGTTGGCACTCATGGTCGTCACGGGATTGAAAGGCTTTTTCTCGGAAGCGTTGCGGAAGGAATCGCTCGCACCAGTCCCATTCCAGTCATGCTGGTGCATAAAAAATAAAATGACCAAAACCTTAAGGGTATTATAACCGGGCCTAATCCTGGCTAATTAATGTTTCTAATTTTCCCATATCTTTGATTATTATATGCTTTTGATGAACTTCGATGTAACCATCAAACTGAAATGATGAAAATATCCTCGAAATCGTTTCAATCTTAAGTCCAAGATAGCTTGCGATTTCAGATCGGGACATCCGCAAATAAAACTCGTGTCTGGAAAAACCTCTTGCCGCATATCGCTGTGATAAATTTAAAAGGAAAGCTGCAAGCCGCTCATCAGCTCGCATTGAGCCTAATAACATCATGACATTCTGATCACGCATAATTTCACGACTCATAAGCTTATGAAAATGGTGCTGGAGAGAGTTACATGATTGCAAAACAGACTCAAGGTGATGGTACTGAATCAGACAAATTTCTGAGTCCTCAAGCGCTACCGCATCGCAAATATAGACATCCGATGCTATACCATCCATGCCGATAATTTCACCGCTCATATGAAAACCGGTCACCTGCTCACGACCATCCTGATTACTGAGAGTGCTCTTGAAAAAGCCGCTTCGCACAGCGTAAATCGCATGAAAATCATCACCTGCCCTGTATAAGGATTCTCCAACCCGTAAACGACGCTTGGTCTGAATCAACTCATCAAGCTGATCCAGATCCTCAGTGGATAAACCCATTGGTAGACATAACGTATGTAGGCTACACGATGCGCAGGTATTTTTTAGCTGATTAACATTGAAAGAAATAGGGGATGTTGTATAAGCCATGAATCATAACTTCCCTTCAAATTAGCAGGCTTTAGAATTTCAAAGCTAGAACAACACAAGCACCTATAACATAAACCAACTATTGTCCCTGTGCTAAGAATTCATTTTAACATCTATCCAACTCAAGTGGGATAAACCCTATAACCTATTATAAATCCGTTTCTTTCCATCAAACATGCATTACAGCTACAGAATAACACACATTGATTTCTGAAATGAATTTATTGCAAACTCAAGAAAACGATCCAACTACCCTTAAATCAAAATGCTACAACCAACAATCACATTATTTCCTGCTGCCGCCCACTATAACCTGATAGCCCATACCTCATGAAAAAAATATAACAGCCATTCAATTTGAGCCAACTTACCTAAAAAACTAAAATTATTTCAGAACATGCAGAAATTCTGCAGGCAAACGAATTTTAACGCGAGCTCCCGGTATCAGGTTCATCCCATTCTCACCTTGTTTAAAAACATAAGCGCAGATGGACAGGCCTGCTTCAAGCCTTACTTTATGAAGTGGCCCAAAGGGCGTAACAGACCGGATCGTTGCTTCCCATTCATTCGACATGCGGTGACCTGAATTGGAACAAGCCCCCAGGGTAATATCTTCTGGACGAATTGCTATGTTAACTGGCTCTCCTAACAAAAATGAAAAATTCTGCTGTTTAATCAACAAATGACAATCACCCGTCTTGATTATGGCACCATCTGGCAATATCTGATGTACAGTTCCTTCATATATATTTTCCATACCGACAAAAGAAGCAATAAAAGCATTGGCCGGGCGACTGAATACTTCAGTCACATTGCCTGATTGTATCAAGCTGCCATTATGAAGAACACCAAGTCTATCTGCCAAGACCTGTGCCTCTAGCTGATCATGCGTTACAAAAATTGCAGGAACCCCTGCATCTTTAAGCATTAGCCGGATTTCTTCACTAAGATTTAAACGAATTTGCGCATCCATTGCCGCAAATGGCTCATCAAACAAAAACAGCGAAGGTTCTGTGGCCATTGCACGTGCAAGGGCAACCCGTTGCTTTTCACCTCCTGATAAATCCTGGGGACGTCGCTTGGCAAGGGAGGTCAGTGCAAATCGCTCAAGAAGCAAATTAGCTTTATCTACCCCTTGTTTTCTTGATCTTTCTGAGTCCGGCAAAGCAAAACGGATATTTTGCAACACGTCAAGATGTGGGAAAAGAGCGTAACTTTGAAATACAAAACCGATATGCCTCTGTTCTGGTGCAAGTTGCGCCAGATTTAGATCACCAAGCCTAATCCCTCCCTGATGCAAACGATGAAAACCAGCGATCGTTTCCAGAAGCACTGATTTACCTGCCCCATTGGGGCCAAGAATCACCAGGATTTCTCCCGGTTCAACTGACAAGGAAATGTCATGAAGCTTAAATCCGCCTAGCTTCACCTGTAAGGCATCCAGAACCAAGCTTCCTTTACTCATCGCTCAAATCCTGACGAAGCATTCCGGCCAAAAAGAAAATAACGAAAGAAAATAAAAATAAAAAGGGTTAAAACCAAAATGATCAATGACATAGCCGATGAATCTGAAAGTCCGAACTGCAAAAACAAATCATATATCTTGACCGGCGCTGTTTCAGGGTAATAAGCAAGGATCACTATGGAACCAAATTCACTCATGGAACGGGCAAGTGTCAAATTAAAACCTGTCATAAGCGATCGCCAGACAAGAGGTAAGGTTATCCTGATAAAAACTCGCCACGGACCCGCACCTAAAGTGCGAGCAACTTTTTCAATACGGAGATCTACATTATCAAAACCTATTCGGGCAGCATTGACAGTATAAGGAATACTTACAAACAGCATGCAAAGAACCACACCTGCAAAAGAACTCCAGAAAGAAATGCCTGTCCAGTGAAGCACGGGCGCTCCGATAACGCCATTGCGTCCAAAGCTGATAAGAAGGGCAATACCCACAACAGTATGAGGAATAGTCAAAGGAATATCGACTATCGCCTCAAGAATTTTAAGACCTGGGAACCGGGCACGCGAAAGAACATATGCCAGAGGAACACCTAATAACTGTGCGATAAGGGAAGTTATAAATGCCGCTTCCAGTGTCAGGATAATCGCTTTCTGGACATCACTCATTACCATGACCCGGTGAATACTCTCAGGTGTCTGATTCGTCGCAAGACCGAAAAGCGGCACTAAAATAAAAGCAAGAAGTAGGCCACCAACAAGCCAGAAAACAAGGAAAAGAGTAGACGAATGCGTCACATTCTTCATTATCAGTCCCTATTCTCTTGACAGAGTAAGATCATCCATTTATTTTTCAGGCCAGTTTTTGGCGGGATTTGCAGTATGTTTGGCATTCTATGGTGGTTCAGCACATCGTCCAGATTAACCCAGGCAGCTAGTATTCTCACTTTTTAATGCCATTTCAAGAAAACCTGAATTAATAATCCCAAGGTAAGAAATGATCAGGATTCTAGCATCCCGCAGTGATGCACCAAATATGCAATTTATTGCCAAGGAAAAGGAGCGCAAAAAAAAAAGCACATCTATACCAAGAACCTGGCCAGTCAGGCCATATAAAATTTTCATGGCTTTTTATTCCAGAAATTTCTTGAAACAGCTAGTCACAAGCTATCTTATGCAAGATAAAAATTGATGTGATTGGCTTTGAACAGCGGCTTAGCCATAAAATCTACATACAAAACAGAAAAATAATGCTGCCTGAAGTGGCAATCCCTAAACAAAACTATCTGAATATCTTACAGAAAGTAAATCGGCAGCCAATACCTCGGTCATTTTTATATATCAACCCTGGAAAAGTTTAGGTGATATCCATATCAGGCTCAATTTCATCACGTATGACCTGGGCCTTACGTTCAGCAATAAAGGTATACATGACAGGCACTACAAAAAGTGAAAACAAAGAACCAATAGAAAGCCCACTTGCAATAACAAGACCCATATCAAAACGGCTTACGGCGCCCGGGCCGCTTGCCATCAGGAGGGGAACCACTCCAAAAACCATTGCTGCAGTCGTCATCAATATCGGACGCAGCCGGATACTTGAAGATTTTTGTACGGCGGCCTGAATATCCAGCCCATCGTGTTCTTGAATCTGGTTAGCAAACTGGACAATAAGAATACCCTGTTTGGTAATTAACCCTATCAGGGTTACCAGACCCACTTCGGTATAAATATTGAGCGAGGCAAAGCCCGAATAAAGAAATAGCAAAGCCCCACAAACGGACATCGGGACTGTAATCAGGACTATGAGTGGATCCCGAAAGCTTTCAAATTGCGCTGCCAAAAGCAGGTAAACAAGCATGATCGATAGCAGGAAAGTAAAAACTACCGAATTACCTTGAGCGATAAATTGACGGGACTGGCTCGCATAATCATAACTGTAATCAGTTGGGAGAACTTTTCCTACCTCTGCCGTAAGATAGCTTAAGGCTTGGCCCAATGAAACTCCTGGTGCCATAACTCCTTGAATTGTCACAGCATTAAGCTGATTAAACTGAGGTAAGTAAGGAGGAACCACATGAGTTTTAAGCTGCACTATAGTTGATAAGGGCACCAATGAGCCTGCACTGGTCCTCACATAGTAGTTATTTAGCATTGCAGCATTCGCACGCAGCGTATCAGGAACCTGTGGAATAATTTCATAGCTATGCCCCTGCATATCGAAGCGCCCCACATAATTTTCACTCAATAATGGAGACAGTGCCTTCGATATATCTGACATGGATAACCCAAGCGTTGCTGCAAGATGCCTGTCAATATTCAGCTCGATTTGCGGATCATCATATCGCAGATCTTTAGTCAGAAAAGCAAATTTTCCGCTCTTCATGGCTGTTGCGATAAAATTTGTTGCAGCCTTATCCATGTTCTTGAATGATTCCGGTGAGGTCAGAACAAACTGAACAGGTAATCCACCGGCAGAACCGGGTAATGGTGGCCTCTCAAAAGCCACAGCCTGCAACCCGGTAATCCGCTGTAGTTTCTGCTGTACAAGAGGTAGAATCTGCATCTGGGTACGGTGACGCTGACTCCAGTCCTTGAGCACGGTGCCTGCAATAATAGCGTAATTTCCAGCTCCTCCAGGGGGAGCAATCCCGCTTATCTGAAATACATGCCCGGTCTCTGGAAACTCATCAAATATTTTGCGCACCTGATTATTGTAGACATTAAGATAATGAAGAGTGGCAGTGGAAGGGGCCGTACCTAAAACAAAAATGATTCCCTGATCCTCTGTCGGTGCCAACTCGCCTTTGGTGCCCAAAAAAAGAAAAGGGATAAGGATAAAAACAACCAAAGCCAATACAAGAGTCACTACACGAAAACGAAGCACATACCCGAGCACATTGTCATAAGTTTTGCGCACTCTCTCAAACGTTGTGTCCAAAAAATGTACAAACCCTTTAGCAGGAGTTCGCCGAAGAATACGGGAACTCAACATGGGAGTAAGAGTCAGTGCAACAATCATGGATACCGTGACAGAGAATACCAGGGTAAAGGCAAATTGCGTAAACAGGCTTCCTGTCAATCCACCCATAAATCCGATAGGGGCAAATACGGCCACAAGCGTTGTGGTCATGACAATAAGGGGACTCGCAAGCTCACGTGCACCAGTCATGGCTGCAACCCGTGAAGACATCCCTTCCTCGATATGCCGGTGCACATTTTCCACAACAATAATCGCATCATCCACAACAAGCCCAATGGCAAGGACCACGGCAAGAAGTGTCAGAAGATTGATGGAAAAACCCGAGGCCAACATAAAAAGACCAGCACCCACTATTGATAGCGGAATGGCAATCGCCGGCATAAGCAGCGATCGTAATGAACCCAGAAACAGGAAAATAACTACAACCACCACTCCAAGTGTAATCAATGTAGTTATCAAAACTTCATGAATGGAACGGATGATATAGGTACTAGAATCATAAGCTACCATTGCAGAAATTCCGGGAGGAAGATTGTGCTCAATCTCTGCAAATGCCTTGTGCACGCCATTTGCGACATCAAGATCATTTGCATCTGGCGTTGGCTGCACACCGATAAACACTGCAGGTCGACCATTGCTGAAAACCGCCTGGTTATAATTCTCGGCACCAAGCGTTACCCGGGCAACATCCTTAAGTCTGATTTCTGTTCCATTTACATCCTTGACAACCAGATTACCAAAAGCCTTTGGGTCATCAAGCGAAGTATTCGCAGTAATATTGATCTGCCGATTCTTGTCCCTTGTCATCCCAATCGCTGAAATAGAATTATTGGCCTGAAGAGCAGCCGAGACATCGTCAGGTGTAATGCCCAATGCAGCCATTCGCACCGGATCAAGCCAGGCACGAAGCGCGAACGCATTACCACTAGGATCAGTGCCTGCAGGCAAAAGCTGGGCCTGGCTTACTCCATTCACGGCCTGAATTTTAGGCTGCACCACCCTAAGCAGGTAATCATCTATTTGCTGCTGGCTAATACCTGGCCCACCAGAAAAAGCAAGGTACATGAGTGCCGTCGTATCCCCAACGGTTTCGTTGATAAGTGGGGCTTGCGACTGAGGGGGTAAAACACTGCGGACCTGATCCACTTTTGACATGATCTGCGAAATTGCAGCGTTCGGATCAAAATTTAACGTCATATTTACGGTGATCGTTGACAGGCCTTCAGCACTTGAAGCCGTCATGTAATCAATACCGGGAGCAGCAGCAATGGCCTGCTCCAAAGGACCAGTAATAAATGCTTTCACTGTTTCCGGATCAGCACCGGGGTAAGCGGTTGTCACGGTAACTGTCGTGCTGGTTACTGTTGGGTACTCCCGCACTGTCATGCCCAGCCAAGAACGCACACCAAGCAATAAAATAATCAGGCTAATCGAAGCGGAAAGAACCGGTCGACGAATGAATAGATCGGTAAACTTCATTTATTCGTCCTAATCAGGGCAAGATTGAGTTATTTACGGCGATTTCAGCCCCATCATGAAGCTTGAGTTCCCCAGCTGAAACTACAGTTTGTCCAGCCTTAAGGCCAGACAGAATGGCTACTTTCCCATTTCTCTCGTCACCTGGCTTGACTGTCTGTTCATGAACGACAAGCTTCCCAGATGCCTTATCCTTTTCTACCACATAAACATAGTCACCATATGTGTTATAGCTTATGGCAGTGTTAGGAACCATAACCACTTGGGATCCTGGCTTGAGAAGAAGGGTCACATTGCCAAACATACCAGGACGTAGCAAATCATTGGGATTGGAAATCGTAGCCTCAACCATGAGATTACGGGTAGAGGGTTCAATTCGGGAATCTAGCGCTGTAATTTTTCCTTGAAAAATCTTATCAGATAAGGCTTCAACTGTGAAATCCACACTCTGGCCATAATGAATTTTGTCCAAATCGTCCTGGGGTACCGTAAACTCGAGATGCAGCGGATTCCATGACTGAAGGCTAACAATGGGGGTTCCTGGGGCCACATATTGCCCAAGACTTACCAGTCTTATACCCGCCTCTCCCGCAAAGGGTGCCCGAATTGCCAATTTATCAAGAATTGAACGATCACTTTCAACCGCAGCTTTTGCGCTTTTCAGATTAGCTCCGGCGATATCCACATCCGATTTGGAGGATGCATGCCGGATATAAAGCGCCTCTGTACGTATGTACTGCGCATTCGCCAGATCAAGCTTGGCTCTGTCGGCATCAAGCTGTGCAAGTTCCGTACTATTATCAACCTGCACCAACAAGGCGCCTTTTCGTACCTTCTGGCCTGAATCAAAACCAATGCCTGTCACGTTTCCACTCATTTCAGATGCAACAACAATTCCATTAATGGCCTGCAGGCTTCCCACTGCATGAATTTCAGGAGAAAATGGTTCAAGTTTTACTTCAGCTGTCGAAACAGTAATAGGAGGCATGGCATGAATTACACTTTTTCTGGTCATGTTTCCCAGATGAATACGCCAGGCTATCCCGGCAATCACTATCACCAACAAACCTATCGCCACAAATCGCTTGTTCATGCCTGACCTTTCATCAATCCAGCCGGAATTACCTCTAGCCTTATTTTAATTATTTCATTGAGCGCCATCACCACCACCCATTGCCACAAAATAGGCAACACTATCATCTAAACGATTCAGTTTGGCTGATACAAAGGTAAGTTTAGCAGTTTGATATTGCGATTCTGAATTCAGAAGGGCAAGTTGATCAATTGAGCCTTGTTCATACTGTACCTTTGCCAGCAGGTAAACATTTTTTGCAGCCTCCAGAGCTGCTCTGTCTGCAGCCAATGTTTCAGCATCATGTTCCAGAGCCTGCAGTACATCAGCCACCTGTCTGAATGCTTCAAGCGAAATTGAACGATATTGATCAAATACACCTCGATATGCAGCCTGTGCCGCCCTTTTTTCAGCTAAAAGCGTCCCCCCTTCAAATATGGGTGCAGCCAAATTGGCAGCAAGAGACCATATCCGACCAGCCGGGTCAAATAAAGAAGGGATATTGGCACCTTTTCCCCCATAATCCGCGCTTAATGTAAAGTCTGGATACATGGATGCCACAGCAATTCCCACTTTTGCATTAGCTGCACGCAGGGAAGCCTCACCTGCACGGATATCAGGTCTCGCCCGAACCAGCATTGAGGGGACTCTCAATGGCAATCTGGTAGGAGGGTTCAATAAATCGAGATTTGGAGTAGTAAAAAATTTGATTTCAGAAGGAAATTTACCCGTATAAATAGCCAAAAGATGCTCATCCACATCTTTTCTCTGCAGCAATGAAGGCAATTGAGCTCGTGAATTTGCAAGAACAGCCTCTTGGGAGGCTACATCCAGGTCTGAAACAGAACCATATTTAAAACGGGTTTTGACAAGCTTCAGGATTGCGAGTTCTTCAGAAATCGTTTTCCGGATAATCTGGATTTTTTCCACTGTCGCTGCCAAATCAAAATAAGTTTGGGCAACATTCCCTTCAAGGGTAAGCCTTGCAGCATCAAGCTGATCACGTGCTATATCAACCTGTGCAATTCCTTCACTGGCTATAAGATGATTTAGACCGAATATGTCTGGTGAATAACTCACACTGACAGTGCCAGTATACAAGGAATAAACTTTAGGTGAGCCTGTGCCCAGCCCTGCACCCGAATCCCGTGACCGCTCTGCACCAAGATTGCCACTAACCTGTGGATAAAATATCCCTTCGGCCGCTTGAAGATTCTCCTGGGCAACTGCCAAGGCTTCCGAAGTAGCCGCAATGCTGGGATTGTGCCTTACAGCCAATTGAATAAAACGATTCAATTCATTCGAATTAAACGTCTGCCACCATGCAGGCGGAATTTTTTTACCAGGCTCAGTTACAGGTGCTTTGTCATTGGGAACAGACAGTTTTTCATTGACAGGCAAATAGGATAAGACCTTCGGGGCTGCAGGTTTATGATAGGCTGGTGCAATAGCACATGAAGTTAGGGACAGAATAGCAGCCAGAGGCAAAAGTGTTCGTCTGAAAAGCATCATTTATTATTAACAGTATGGTAGGGTGTTCGCCCCAAGCCTAGGCTCGGGGATTAGGAAAAGAACGATTCTGCCTTACATGAACCCGGCAAATCAAACGGGTTTTTATATAAGAACCAATTAGTATATTTTAGTGACTAACTTTACACAGTCAAGTAGGTACTTTATAGTAACCGCTAATGAATGATTGCAAAAAGCATCAACGAGGTGGGGATGTCTCAACACCCATGCACAGGCTGCTTGGAATCCTTGCCGGGCCGTGGACTCTTTATGTCATGTGGGTTTTACTCAACAATGGACCAACCCGGTTTGGAGAGCTCAAACGGCTTATAGAAGGTGTTTCATCAAAAATGTTAACTGAACGATTACGACTTCTTGAGAAAGAAGGGTTTGTTTATCGCCATTACCAGCCCACGGTTCCTCCCCAGGTTACTTACAGTCCGACTGAACGGGTTGCAGAACTTTTACCTGTTCTTCGCCAATTATGTGAGCTGGCGACAAAATGGTACTCACCTATCGAATGCAATCAGCCAAAAACCACGCATACCCCAGCAAAGAATCACACTGAAAGTTTAGTATAAGCGTCTCTTAAAGCTGTTCTCAATCCTTCTTCCACAACAGGATGATAAAAGGGTTTTTCCAATGCAGAAGACACAGTCATGCCATCCTGAACCGCCCAGGCGAGAAGATGACCAAGATGTTCGGCTGCAGGGCCAACCATTTCAGCTCCAAGAATCCTACCTTTTATCCTGTCTACGTAGACATTCAGTCGTCCCTGGTTTTTCAAGATAATGCGGCTTCTCCCCTGATCTTCAAACGAAACTGAACCAGTCACGAAACTTCGTTCGCATAAATCTGCATAGCGGGTTCCAACAACAGCAAGCCCAGGATCGGAAAAAACCACATTTAAGGGTGTCCTTCTAAAAAATTTAAGCACGTTTGGAAATCTGGCAGCATTCTCACCTGCAATTCTGCCTTCATCGGCTGCTTCATGCAAAAGCGGCAATTCACCTGTTGCATCCCCTGCAATAAAAACATGGCTCTGGTTGCACTGTCCTGTCTGCAAATTAAAAAAAGGTACGCCCACTCCATCGAGTTTAAGTGATGTCTCCCTTAGACCCAGGCTATCAACATTGGGGCGTCTCCCCGTCGCGGCAAAAACATACTCAAACCGTTCTTCATGTTCAACCCCATGTGAATTCCTATAGTAAATAATGACATTATCTTCAGTGGATACAGCATTTTCAACAACGCAATCCTCTTCAATGGCTAATTCAGCCTTAAAGGCTTCCAGAGCAGCCTGGCGTATCTCAGGATCTGATAAATTACCAAATGTCGTTCCACGGCTAAAAAACCGTACCCTGACCCCCAATCTATGCAGTGCCTGCCCCAACTCAAGTCCAATCACACCTAACCCAAAAACTGCAACAGACCTGGGTAGCGTCTCCCATTCAAATATATCGTCATTCACCACCAACCTATCCCCAAGATTCCTCAACAGGGGAGGAATATATGGGGAAGAACCGGTAGCAATGACAGCCTGATCAAATTCCACCCGAGCATGTTCTCCAACATTCAGGCAATGATCGTTCTCAAAAACTGCACGGCCCCTGAGAAGCTCCTCCTCGGGAATTCCACTGACTGAATCAAGTACAAAACCTACAAATCTGTCACGTTCACGACGCACACGTTCCATGACTGCATGTCCGTCTACTTTCAGCTTACCCTCCCATTTCAAGCCAAACCTATTCCAGCGGTTAATTTCATGCGCCGACTCGGCAGCTGCAATCAGAAGCTTGCTTGGCATACACCCGACTCTTGCACAGGTCGTGCCAAACACTCCTCCTTCAACAAGCACTACCTGCATTCCGGCAGTCTTTACAGCACGATAAGCTGCAAGTCCGGCAGTACCGGCTCCGATGATGACAACATTAACAGAGTGCTTCTTCATGATCATTCCCAGGTTTAACCATTCAGATTTAATCAGAAAACAAATAATCCAACCTTCAAAACTACTCAGGCAACTTTCACTGCAAAATTTTCAAGCGCTTCAAGACCGCCAATACAGATACCATTGATAAACACCTGTGGAACGGTTACGCTCTTCGCCAAAGCGCCAAGAACCTTACTACGAATTGCGCTTCTCAAAGGAATCTCTGCATAGTCATAACCCATTTCATTAAGCAGATTCTTGGCTCTAGCGCAATATGAACACCCTTCACGTGTAAATATCACCACCTGATCTGGATAAGTGGCTTCAGGATTAAGAAAAGCCAGCATTGTGTCTGCATCAGAAACTTCAAATGGATCTCCTGGTTTCTGAGGCTCAATAAACATTTTCTCGATAACCCCATCACGTACCAGCATCGAATAACGCCAGGAACGACGGCCAAATCCCATCTCACTCTTGTCAACAAGTAATCCCATTGCATCTGTAAACTCTCCATTACCATCCGGTATAAGGACAATATTCCCGATTTCCTGATCCTTTGCCCATTCATTCATGACAAATGAATCATTAACTGAAATGCAGACTATCTTATCTACACCATTCTTAACGAATACAGGTGCTAACTCGTTATATCGCGGAAGATGGGAAGAAGAGCAGGTTGGAGTAAAAGCACCCGGCAAAGAAAACACGACCACCGTCTTTCCAGAAAAAAGATCAGATGTGGTCACATTCTTCCACTCATTATTTGAGCGAACATGAAACGTTACATCTGGCACGGTCTTTCCTTCCTTATTCTCGAACATATCACTCTCCATAATCACATTAAAATTCGTAACCCTTGCAATCAAGATAACGATACATATCGATTCAATCCAATACTTTGTCAAAATGCACATGATAGGTTTATTCTATGAAGCCTAAATTAATCTTTAACACGGCAATCAAAAGATGACCCTGACTGAATTCAAATATATTGTTGCTGTAGCCAATGAAGGACACTTTGGGCACGCTGCTGAAAAATGTTTTGTGAGCCAACCGAGCCTCAGCACAGCTATAAAAAATCTGGAAGATGAACTGGGTGTGCAGATTTTCGAACGTGGGAAACGGGAGGTAATCGTAACCCCTGCAGGAAATCTGGTCATTCAGCAGGCAAGAACCGTCCTACGTGAAGCTGAATGTGTCAGGCTTGTTGCAAACCAGGGAAAGGATCCTTTTCTCGGACCCTTCAAGCTTGGCATCATACATACTGTTGCCCCTTACCTCTTGCCAAGGCTAGTTGCCCTATTGGCTGAATCAGCCCCGGTAATGCCACTTGACATTGAGGAGAACCAGACAGCAAACCTTGATCGGATGTTACGGGAAGGAAGTATTGAAGCAGCCATCCTTTCCCTGCCCTACGAAGCACCCGGTATCCAGGTTTCACCACTTTATTCAGAAGAATTCAAGGCAATCGTTCCAGCAAAACACTCCTGGGCCAAGCGGCGTAACATCGAGACAGGCGAACTTTCCCAGGAGAACCTGCTCCTGTTGAGCATTGGTCACTGCTTCAGGGATCAAATACTTGACGTTTGCCACGAATTTATCCGGACAACCCCTGGTAAAGAAGGAAATTCCCTTGAAACTATCCGCAATATGGTTGCATCCGGGATGGGCATATCAGTTCTACCCGCATCAGCACTCACTCAGGCCTACTCCAACCCCTTCGTCAAAGCCATCCCGTTTTCATCTCCACGCCCTACCCGCCGCATCGCTATCGCTTGCCGCGAAACCTTTCCTAGACAGGCAGTAATTGAATGTATCCAGTCACTTGTGCCCAGACTAAATCTCCCCGTCAAATCCTTGAAGCAGGATTAAAGCACAGATGAAATGGAAATGAATAAGAGCGAAACAATGGTCTGCATAACAAAAAATGGGTTTCCCCCTATCAACCCTCCAGAACGGTTCTGTAACACTCCGCCTTGTCTGTCTCAAAACTGATTCAGTGAATATTCAAGAACAGGATTTTACAACCCGGGCTAAAACGCCACATGATCAACATATGACTATCCCCTGGTCAGCAATTCAAGCTAAAACCAAATAAGCGCCCTATCGAGATTTTGATGCCGATCGCGTCAAACCAGCAAACAAATTAGTTGATATCTGATTTTTTTAACAACTTTGATTAATGCAATTTTTTCACCACCTTCATAACAGTCTGATCTTCCTCACTGGTAGTCACACTGAACCCAAGAGTCGTAATCAATCTTAACATTTCATGGTTGCTAGCCAGCACTTCTCCTTCCATTATTTTTAATCCCTTTTGACTTGCTGCATTGAGAAGACCAGCCATTAATTTGTGGCCAATTGCTTTATGCTGCCATTTATCACTCACTACGAGTGCAAATTCGCAGGACTCCCCATCAGGGTTGATAACATAACGGGAGACACCAATTTCAATTTCTCTGCCATCTTGCTCGGTCACGGCTATCATTGCCATTTCGCGATCATAGTCAATCTGTGTAAAACGTGCCAGCATGGCTGGAGACAGTTCATTTATCGTATTCATGAAACGAAAATACCTGGTTTCTTGCGAAAGACAATGCACAAAATCCTTCTCAATCCCCGCATCTTCGGGCCTAATCGGCCTAATAGTAATCAAGGTACCATCTGGCAGCTGCCAGTCGGTAATCAAATGGCTAGGGTAAGGATAGATTGCCATATGAGCGTAACGATCACCGGATACAGGTACAAAATCAACTATTACACGTGCATCTGCAGCCAATGCTCCATCTTCATCAATTATGATTGGATTGATATCCATTTCCTTCAGCCAGGGTAGCTCACACACCATTTCAGAAACCCTGAGCAACAGGCTTTCCAGGACTTCCATCCTGATTGGCGGCATCTGTCGAAACCTACCCAGCAACCTGGCAATACGAGTACCACCAATTAATTCTCGCACCAGAAAACTATTAAGTGGCGGCAATGCTACCGCCCGATCGCCCATGACTTCAACAGAAGTTCCGCCAGCACCAAACGTGATTACCGGACCAAATACCGGATCTGTTGTCACTCCCAGCATCAATTCGCGTCCGTTGGGTTTGACCACCATCGGTTCAATCGAAACGCCATCAACATGAATATCAGGGAAATTCTTTTTCACATCGGCAATCACATCATTGTATGCAGCACGAACAGCTGGTGCGTTTGTCAAATTCAGCCTGACGCCTCTTACATCCGACTTATGGGTGATGTCTATTGAATTGATTTTAAGGGCTACCGGAAATCCCATCTCCTGCGCAACCAACAATGCCTCGCCAGGAGAGCGTGCGACAACGGTGCTAGCCACAGGAATGCGAAACGCTGCAAGTAATGCTTTAGATTCCATCTCTGTCAGAGTCTTGCGTCGCTCAGCAAGCACGGCCTCAATAACCATACGTGCCCCTGTCACATCAGGTACATCAAGATGTGACACAGGAGTCGGTGTTTGTGACAGTTGACGCTGGTTGCGATAATAATCGGTAATATAGGAAAATGCCTCAACCGCAGCCTCAGGCGTACGAAATGTTGGGATCCGCGCCTGTGCAGAAACAGTACGTGCCTCATTAACCTGAAGATTGCCCATCCAGCAGCTTAACAAAGGCTTGTCAAACTTCCCCGCTATTTCAACCAGAACACGCGCTACCTCCAGCGGTTTAGTCATGGCCTGTGGGGTCAATATGACCAGAACCGCATCCACACACACATCACTCATGCAAAGCATGATTGTGTCCCGATAGCGTTCTGCAGAGGCATCTCCAATTATGTCCACTGGATTATTATGCGACCAGGTGTTTGGCAACACTTGGTTCAGGCCTGTCAGGGTACCCTCAGATAACTCAGCAATTGCCACCCCCAAATCCACCGCGCGATCAATAGCCATCACACCAGGGCCTCCGCCATTGGTGATAATTGCCAGGCGGTTACCACTAAAATGACGATTTGAAGCCAGCGACTGTGCAGCAGAAAACAAACCGCCAATAGACATGACCCGCACTGCTCCGGAACGGCGCAGTGCGGCAGCAAATACATCATCAGATCCTACCAATGCGCCCGTATGGGACATGGCGGCCCGGGATCCTGCTTCATGACGCCCAACCTTGACAACAAATACCGGTTTACTGCGGGCTGCCATGCGTAAGGCGCTCATGAAATTGCGTGCCTTATGAATGCCTTCAATATAAATCAGGATGCTCTCGGTTCTCGAATCTGTAGCCAGATAATCAAGCACATCGCCAAAGTCTACATCTGCTGAAGTACCCATGGATACAACACATGAAAACCCGATATCATGTACTGGGGCATAGTCAAGAATGGCTGTACAGAGCGCTCCAGACTGAGATACCAATGCAAGGTTACCTGGTTTAACCATTCCTTTAAAAAAGGTGGCATTAAGTCCTACACTCGTATGCATGATGCCGAGACAATTAGGCCCTACTATACGCAGGCCGTAAGCCTTGGCTTTTTCCAGCATGCTTATCTCAATTTCCCTGCCATGGCTACCGATCTCGCTAAAACCAGCTGATAATACAACTGCAATATGCACGCCATGTCTACCACACGCCTCAATAATATCCGGAACCGTCTCTGCCTTGGTACAGATAACCGCCAGTTCAACCATCTTCCCAATTTCCTCAATCGATGAATAGGCATGCACACCCTGTACATTGTCATGTGCAGGATTAACAGGAAACAACTCGCCCTTAAAATTATTTTCCAGCATATTTGCAAAGACTATCCCGCCCACGGAATCAATCTCGTTGCTGGCACCAATCACAGCTACCGATTTAGGTGAGAACAACCTGCTAAGGTAATGTAATCCCATAAATCCACTCTCGCTATTAAACAATAAGGACAGAATACCCCAAACCCATCTTAACCACTCTGCAATAAAAATGATAATAGTACGACGTCATAAAATTTCCAGTTAACACAAACAAAAAACCATAATCATGATTCGCCTCATCCTGTCAATAAACTATCTGACATGCCATAAAAGATGACTGCTTATTTCCGACACTTCGATCATTTAAAAAGTCTTGGTTTCTCATGTTTCGACTGATTAGCTATGGGAGTAATTCATACTTTATTTTCATATTGTTAATATAAAACCATCCTATCCATACTTCTTTGCCATCTGTAAAAACCCACCATAATTACCCAAAACGATATAACTCAAACACAAGGAAAATGAAGTTGGAGAAATAAGTTCTCTATTCATGGCATCTATCTGGATATAAGGCATCAGCTAAATGACGAAAACAGCGCGATATACGGTATACACGCATCAAGATTCTGTCCATGGGTGACGTCGACAAATGATTACAGGAAGAAAGCATCCTGCCAGCTCCACCCGGATACATAAAATCCACTAGTAATTGCTAGATACGGCATTCCGGTGAAAAAAGATGAGATGGGCAACTGAAACCTTGCAAGACTTACAGACATCAAAATCATCTAAGCCCTTGCAACAGGTAATTCTTGCCAATTTGTGGTATAGCCAGGTGATTGGTGGCCACTTCGCACAGCCCAGTAACGACGTTTGTTTAAACCGGCCCAGCCCGGCTCCACTGTATGCTTTCCCCATCGGCGATTAATGTCATCCATAACCGTCATCAACCGATTTCGACGTTCTGAAGAAAACGTGCTATCACCAGTTTCAAAAAGCAGACCCTGCTGCTGGTTCTTCGGAGATAATTCCATCAACATCACCCCTGCCTTCACATAGTGATATCCCACACGATAAACCTGTCTGAGACCAGAAAATGCCGCACGCACCAATTGCAGGGTATCATCTGTGGGCACCGACAGGGGGAGAGTAACACCTCGACTGTATTGAGGCTCTCCTGATTTAAACGGGCTAGTGCGAATAAAAACCTGAATACCTCCCGCCACAGAATGCTGCTGACGCAGCTTTTCTGCTGCACGTCCCATATAAAGCGCAATGGCTTCCTTTAATTCATCCAGACTGGCTACCGGATGGCCAAACGAACCAGAGCTGATAACCTGCTTTCTGACAGGAGCCATCTCCTCCAGCCCCAGGCAAGAAATACCATGGAGCTCTTTCACAGTGCGTTCCAATATCACCGAAAAGCGGTTGCGAAGCGTTACCGCATCTGTCTGGCGCAAATCTGCAACCGTATGGATATGCATCCTTCCCAGAGATTCAGTCAGATTTCGCCCAATACCCCAGACCTCCTTCACCGCAATAGAAGCAAACAATCCATCCAGTTGATCTGGAGAAAAAGATCCCAGATCACATACTCCCTGATAGACTGGATACTTCTTGGCAACATGGTTGGCAAGTTTGGCAAGTGTCTTGGTAGCGCCAAACCCCACACAGACAGGTAAGCCTGTCCATTGATGGACACGCTCCTGCATCATTCGCCCATACTGCTCCATATCGACATGCATGCTAGTCAGATCCAGAAATGATTCATCTATCGAATAGATTTCCTGATGAGATGAAAATCGGGACAGCAGCGACATGACCCGATTGCTCAGGTTTGCATATAAAGCATAATTGGATGAAAAAACGATAATGCCATGTTTCTCAGCAAGCCACCGAACCCTGAACCAGGGTTCGCCCATAGGTACGCCAAGTACCTTGGCTTCCGCCGAACGCGCCACCACACAACCATCATTGCTCGATAACACCACAACTGGACGGCACGCCAAATCAGGACGAAACAGCCGTTCGCAGGAAACATAAAAGTTGTTCACATCCACCAAAGCGATACTACGCTCCATGCTCACACCTTGTGCAAGACCCGGGTTACTACCCCCCAGATCATGAGTTCTTCGCCTTCCCGGAAAGTGATGTCTTCAAAATCCGGGTTAGCAGCTACCAGGCGGACACCATGTGGAGAAAGACTCAACCGCTTAACTGTCAGTTCGCCATTGATCACAGCCACAACAATGTGGGCTTCCTTGGGTGTAATTGCCCGATCCACGATAATCTCATCCCCATCAAAAATACCAGCATCACGCATGGACCAGCCTGACACCCTCAGGATAAAGGTTGCTTCCGGATGCGTAATGAGATGTTCATTGAGATCTAGATGCTTCTCGACATAATCATCCGCTGGACTGGGAAAACCTGCGACTATATTAGAGCCTAGGAATGGAAACTGGCATCGGGGAATATCAAGGGACAACACCCGAATATCCGGCACAGAGATTACACCTGCCGATTCCGGTTTTCCGGGAAAAGAAAAACTCATTTTAAGTGGAGATAATTTCACGATTGCAGTCCTGAGAAAGCCTATCTGAATTCATCGTATCATTCCCGCTGCAGATTTGTAACTACTTCCCTATTCGATATTCCAACCGTAAACAAGAAATTCCAATGAGTCTTAATCTTACAGTCAAACGTCTCCCCCATCACGTGACAAGTCAATCAGTTAACACTTTTAATAGCTGATCCATTAAGGTGGGATTTACCTCCAGCTAACGAATTCACTGATTTGAAACCATAAAATCCCCATCAATCAACCCATAAACGTAACAACAAGGGTATTTGTCGCCATTCCGTCATATTCTGGCAATTTTTCCGTCACATATACCAAGTAGAATTCAACCGTGGATTATATTCCACACTCCTGCTTAAGTTTGGCCACGGTTCACCCGTGGCCCTTTTTTCACATCTCCTGATAATTGGGTCCCCCACCCCCTTCTGGTGGGTTCCATACAATATTCTGGCATGGATCCTTGATATCACAGGCTTTACAATGGATACAGTTAGCTGCATTAATCTGTAAAACAGGAGTCTTGTTCTTCTCAATAATTTCATAAACTCCCGCGGGACAGTAACGCTGTTCCGGTGCATCATATTCTAAAAAATTAATCGAAACCGCCAAAGCAGGATTACGAAGCACAAGGTGACAGGGTTGATTTTCTTCATGTGCGACATTGGCAAGATAAACAGATGAAAGCCTGTCAAAGGTAATTTTTCCATCGGCCTTGGGATAACTGATTGGAGAGGCCACCGAAGCTTTTTCCAGACAGTCGGAATCAGCACTTCCATGCCTCATTGTCCAAGGTACACGCAAGCCCAAACATGACAGCCACATTTCTGCCCCACCATATAGTGTTCCCAGTTTCGTACCCAGTTTTGACAAGGCTGGCTTCACATTGCGCACCCGATCCAAATCATGCCAAACATGGCTTGATTTCAACCTTTGAGGATAGTCAAGCAACACATCATGCATTCGTCCACAGACAATGGCATTGAATACCGCTTCACTTGCAAGCATACCGGATTTCATCGCATTATGAATGCCCTTGATACGAGGCACATTTACAAAACCCGCAGAACACCCTATCAACGCACCACCTGGAAATACAAGCTTCGGAAGCGATTGCAGACCCCCTTCATTAATTGCACGGGCTCCATAAGCCAAACGCTTTGCTCCTTCAAATATAGAACAAATTGCAGGGTGTGTTTTAAAACGCTGAAATTCCTCAAAAGGATCCAGATATGGATTTGAATAGTTGAGATGAACAACAAAACCAACTGAAATCCGGCCACCTTCCAGATGATACATAAAAGAGCCGCCCCCAGTTTTATTATCGAGTGGCCAGCCCATGGAATGAATAACTAATCCCTGCTCATAGGCCTCGGGTGTAAGTTGCCATAGCTCCTTGAAGCCAAGGCCGTATTTTTGCGGCTGCACACCACTTCTCAAATTGAACTGCGTCTCAAGAAGCTGTGAAAGTGAACCACGAGTGCCTTCTGCAAGAAGTGTATATTTGGCATGAATAGCCATCCCAGGAGAATAATCAGGCTTCTTCTCACCATTCCTGTCCACACCGGTATCACCGGTAATCACACCACACAGGGCCCCTTTTTTATCCAGCACTGGCCCTACCGCTGCAAAACCAGAATAAACCTCGACCCCAAGCCCTTCTGCCTCACGTGCAAGCCACTGACAGAATTGACCAAGACTGATAATATAATTTCCATGGTTACGCATTATTGGAGGCAATAAACGTTGCGGGATTTCAAAACTGCGGTTGGCGTCCAGCATCAGAAAACGCTCTTTCAGAACTCTTGTATTAAGGGGCGCACCCATACCCTGCCAATCAGGAAAAAGCTCATCAAGTGAAACCGGATCCAGTATGGCTCCAGATAAAAGATGCGCACCTGTCTCGCTACCTTTTTCCAGCACACATACCCTAATTTCCCTACCCTTTTCTATAGCAAGCTGTTTGATGCGTATAGCAGCTGAAAGTCCTGCCGGGCCTGCTCCAACCACAAGAACATCAAACTCCATGGATTCGCGTTCTATCATCATTTCATCCATTACATTAATTTCTCGTTATGTACTTTTTCATTTTTTGTCTATCATCCAGGTTTAAAAGGATATCATCACTTTTAACTGCCCCATGCGTGACGGTCTGACAGAGTTCAATAAAGGCCTGAATCCCAAGTGTATGGAATTTATGTCGATGCCAAATAAAGTGGAATTGTCGCCGCAAATCAAGCCCTTCAGTCTTCACCTCGGCAAGACTGCCACGCCGAAATGCTTCACGCAAAGCCAACCGCGAAATACAGCTAATTCCCATACCCGCTTCTACCGCCCGCTTGATAGCCTCGGTATGTTCAAGTTCCATTAGGATATTAAGTTTGGAAAGAACATGACGCATAGCATATTCAAATGTCTGGCGAGTGCCTGAACCGGCTTCACGTACGATCCATGGCGTCCTTACCAACTCATCTAGAGACACAATCTCCTGCCGGACAAGAGGATGATCTGGTGCGGCAAAAATGACCAATTCATCATCTACCCACGGGACCACAACAAGTTCTGCATGACTGCAGTTGCCTTCAATCAAACCAAAATCAAGTGAAAATTCCACTACTTTTTTTACTATACGGGCAGTATTATGTACTTCGAGAAGGATATTGCTAACTGGGTAAAGCACTCGGAATTCGCCCATCAACTGGATGGCAAGATAATTCCCGATGGTCAGTGAAGCCCCGATTCTCAATGGCCCAAAACCATTACGACCCTGTAGCAACGCTTCAATGTCTACCGCACGGTCAATAAGCTCCATGGCATGTGGTAAAAGCATCCGGCCGAGCTCATTGAGCTGAAGCTTCTTTCCAACACGATCAAAAAGACGCGTATCAAACTGGCGCTCAAATTCCGCCAGCGAAGTGCTTGTTGCAGACTGTGACATCCCCAACTGTTCAGCAGCCCGCGAAACACTTTCACTACGACCAACCGCGATAAAAACCTCAAGCTGGCGAATGCTATATTTCATTATCTTATATCTATAAAATAGAATGTTTTACAACATAAAATCTGCTTAACAGATATTCTACGCGCTGCTACAATATGCTGCAAATTAACGGAAGAATCTTTATGAAAGCACTTGTCGCAATTAAACGGGCCCTGGATTACAACATCGTTCCCCGAATTCTTCACGATGGAACGGATGTAGATATCGCAGGTGCCAAAATGAGCATCAATCCCCTAGATGAAATCGCCCTAGAGGAGGCATTGCGTTTAAAGGAAAAAAACAGGATTCAGGAAATTATTGTGGCAAGTATTGGCACCTCTTCAGCCCAGGATGTGCTTCGTCACGGGCTCGCCATGGGGGCTGATCGGGCAATTCTTATTCAAACCGATAAACAGCCTGACCAGTTAGGTGTCGCAAAACTGCTTAATGCCCTTGTTTCTCGGGAGAAACCGGATATCGTACTGCTGGGAAAGCAATCCATTGATGAAGAAGCCTGCCAGACTGGCCAGATGCTGGCCGCCTTGATGAATGCTCCGCAGGGTACTTTTGCCTCAAAAATAAGTCTGGACGGAAATGAAATTAGCGTTACCAGGGAAACTGAAGGGGGAACCGAAACACTCGCTCTAACCTTACCTGCGGTTTTGACTGCCGATCTGCGCCTTAACGAACCACGCTTTGTCAAACTTCCCAATCTCATGATGGCCAAAAGAAAGCTTGTTGAAACCCTTTCCGCCTCAGATCTCGGCATCAATTTATCCGTTCATGTAAAACGCCTCAAGGTCAGCCAGCCCTCTATACGGCCTGCCGGGATCAAGGTTGGCAGCATTGAAGAACTTGTCAGTAAATTAAATGCGTCTGGAGTCCTTCACCCATGAGTATCCTGGTCCTTGCTGAACATGATGGTCAACACCTTCGTAAGTCAACACGCCAGGCTATTACTGCTGCGATGGCGTGGAATGCGCCGGTACATGTGCTTGTCTGCGGCAATAATATTGACGAAATAGCAGATGAAGTTAGACACATCAATGGAGTAAACCTTGTCCTTCATGCCAGCGCTCCCCACCTTGCTCACCCACTTGCAGAAGATGTAGCCTCGATTATCGTGAAATTATCAGGTAATCACACCGCAATTATCGCGGCACATACACCATTCTCACGTAACATTCTGCCTCGCGCTGCGGCCATTCTGGACGTCGGCATGATTTCTGACGCAATTGAAATCAAGGAACCACGAATCTATGTGCGGTCCATATATGCAGGCAACATTCTTGCTACTGTACAAAGTGAAGACATCTTGCAAATCGTGACTTTTCGCGCTATTAATTTTAAAGCAGCTGATAGAAGTGAAAGTATCACAGCCCCGATTGAACCGGTCAGGGTACCGGAACCTTTTAACCGTTCTCGGTTTATCAGTGAGGAACATCACGCATCAGACAGACCTGAGCTAACCTCGGCAAGAATCGTTGTATCTGGGGGACGACCATTAGGTGAAAAATTTGAGGCCCTTCTCACCCCCCTCGCAAACAAAATGAATGCTGCCCTGGGGGCAACACGTGCAGCTGTTGATGCAGGGTTTGCACCAAACGAATGGCAAGTTGGTTCTACCGGGAGTGTCGTAGCACCAGATCTTTATCTCGCGGTTGGTATTTCCGGGGCCATTCAGCATCTTGCAGGAATGAAAGACAGCAAAGTCATTGTCGCTATCAACCATGATCCTGATGCGCCCATTTTCAAGGTAGCTGACTTCGGCCTTGTCGCTGATCTTTTTGAAGCGGTACCCGAGCTGACCCATACCCTTAATCATGTCTGAAAGAAACATAGTATGAGTGCCTTTTCTACTGAACAAGTGTTGAGCGTACATCACTGGAACAATACGCTGTTCAGCTTCAAGACTACGCGTAACGATGCCCTGCGGTTCGAAAATGGGCAATTTGTGATGATAGGTCTTGAAATAGCAGGTAAACCGCTTATGCGTGCTTACAGTATTGCCAGCCCGAACTATGAGGAACATCTTGAATTTTTCAGTATCAAGGTGCCCCAAGGACCACTGACATCCCGCCTTCAGCATCTCAAAAAAGGAGATTCAGTGATGGTCGGACGAAAGCCAACAGGAACTTTGGTGTTGCACGATCTTTTACCAGGCAAACATCTTTACCTGTTTTCTACCGGCACAGGTCTTGCCCCGTTCATGAGTGTTATTCAGGATCCTGAAGCTTATGAACGATTTGAAAAAATCATTCTCATACATGGAGTCCGCCATATAAATGAATTGGCTTACGTAGACTTCATCAGCAAAAAACTGCCCGATAACGAGTTCTTCGGGGACATGGTGCGTGAAAAACTCATTTATTATCCAACTGTCACGCGAGAGCCTTTTCGTCATCAAGGGCGCATAACCTCTCTTGTGGACTCAGGCAAGCTTTTTGATGATATTGGCCTCCCACCCCTCAACCCTTTAGTTGATAGAAGCATGTTATGCGGTAGCCCAGCGATGCTTAAGGATGTATCACAAATGCTTGATCAACGAAATTTCAAGATTTCCCCGAGAATCGGTGAGCCTGGTGATTACGTAATCGAGCGTGCTTTCGTCGAAAAATAATCAAATTACTGGTAGTGACACAGTTTGAATTTTATTTTCTGGAACGGAGATAACCACTGACCAGTTTTTCTAAAAATCCATCCAGCATAACGGTATAGCCATGCGTATACTTACGATTTCCGGTAGCCTTCGAACAAAATCTTCCAACACGGCCGTTCTCATAGCAGCGGCGCGCCTTGCACCTCCAGATTGGGAGGTTGTGCATTATGATGGGCTAGCAAACCTTCCGCATTTTAACCCAGATATGGATACTGACCGCCCACCCCCGCAGGTTCTCGCATTGAGAGAGCAAATTGGATTATGCCAAGGCTTACTCCTGTGCAGCCCCGAATACGCGCGTGGAGTTGCCGGCACGTTGAAGAACGCGTTGGATTGGCTGGTTAGCAGCCTGGAGTTTCCTGACAAGCCGGTTGCCCTCATCAATGCGTCACAACGAGCCACCTCTGCTGATGCTCACCTCCGTCTGACGCTAACGACAATGTCAGCTCAGCTAATAGAAGCGGCTTCGATTACGCTTCCCCTTCTCGGGCGAAATTTGGATGCAGATGGTATAGTTTCAGACAATGTCCTGTCAGAACAACTACGCGCAGCTCTCGATTGCTTTGCGCACGCAATTGCTGTGAACAGATAGGCAGGTTTCCACTCGACCCATATAGCTAAATTGTTTCACTACCGATTTTTTAATTTCATTATAGATAAATGCATTTAACGTAGCACCTCCTGCACTAAATTCTAGATTTTTGATAAACACAGTTTTTTGCTCAAAAAAGACAAATCTTACAGTCAAAGGATTTAAATTCAATTCTTCGCCTATATATTAATTAAAGGAAATTTACATGCCCTAAGTTGGTGCCTTTTCAGGATTCTTAAATGTTCATAGTGATAATGCATATCGCTTTATATGTAAATAAATGTTAAATATCAATATATTATATATATTGGTATGATTTATGCTAAATGAAAAGCAAAACATTTTTAACTACAGGAGACTATCATGTTCCCTTATCTTCTCTGCTACGCAGCAATAGCGGTTCAAGTCATCCTCCTTCAGCAAATTGGCACTGAATGGTTCAAACATGCCGATCCAGACCGGTTTTCTCCATTCTGATCGCAAACTTGAAATAGAGAAATTTCCTATAGATTAAGGGTCTTAGGAAGTTAAGCACATTTTAAAGTGTGGCAACTTGCCGGATGGTTAATAAAGACAGATATTATTTCCGTTCCCAAATCAGCGGGACTCAATTTCGGCAGCCTGCAAGGTGCTTTTCCCTCGATTTTACAGCTACCAGGACTGCTGCACTGACTGGCATTTCGGTTCGATCTGTGAATAGCATTTATCTTAAAATTCGCCAGTGCATGACAAAAGCCTGCGAGG
>JAGWIG010000240.1 GCA_028873515.1 Pseudomonadota bacterium
AAAATATACCACCCTCGTAAATGTCAGGAAGTCGTATGACCATACATGGGCGTGGGGGGGGGGATAGGGGGGGGATTATACCCCCCCTGGGACTCCATCAGCTGACGCGCGAGTAAACAGAGCCGCCCGATCGCCTCCCGTTTATTTTCCAAATCCGGCCCCAGCGGCTCAATCGTCGGGTCCCGGAAGGCATGACCTTGACAGGGTCAACCCAGGGGGTCGAAAGAACAATTTGGAAGGAAAAAGTACCCGGCTTTGACCTTGGCGGCCCAAATTCGTCTTCGCTCTTCACTACGCACTTTGGGGCAGCAAAGTGGCTTGTTGCCCGATTTTCCTGATCAGGTCCTCCTTGTCAGAGGCCTGCTCCAGGGAAAGGAGGATCCAAGGTAGGATGATTTGGGCAGGGAGGAGGGGGAAACTCGTATGAGGCCGCTCACCCGAAAGCCTCCACTTTCGGGGAGCTGGGCAAAGAACCAAAGTCTCCACTTTGGGGAGCCGGCCAACAGGACGTGGGATGCTCCCTCCTGCCAAGGACGTGACACCCCCCTACTCCACCCATCCTTCTTACCTTATGCTCCAATCCATCTTTTCGGGGAGGAGATCCCACCAAGACGGGGACGGGGGACTGGGGAGGGCTGAATCTCTATCTGAAGTCAAGGCAAGGAACCGAGAGTCCTCCAACTCTCGGGGAGCTGGTCACCTCTGACGACCAGTTTTCCCATGGCGTCAAGTGTCCCCGGGCCTAGCCCGGTTGACCAAGGAGGTGAGTGCCGGACCTCCTTGGGCGAACCGAGAGATTTGGTTGAGGTGGGTTCGAGAGAAAACATGGTGGCTCGCCTGACACTCTCGTCAAAAGTGCAGTTTACTCTGCTTGGTTATGGACGGGGAACAAGGCCGGGGCGGTCCCCTAGTATCATTTCCACTATTTTGTGTTTAAGTTCCTCTAATTTAAATCACAATTTTCTTACAGAAGGGCTGGAGCACCCCCTCTGTTTCCTATGTTCTGCGAAGATGGCAATTCAAAGAAACCACTTGGGCCAAGGTCCAGGAGCTCGGACCTCTGGATTGGAGACCCTGGTCGCAAGGCCGGGGACAAAGATCTAAGGGGCCGAGAATAGTTGTGCCCGCTCGCAGTGGTGATGGTTCACTCTAGAAATTGTGACTGTCATTTCACTGTGTTACTGTGGCTAGAGAAATATGTGTTGGAGTCTTTCGAGTATAGGCATAAATCATTTTTATGGTTGTCTGCTCATATCTGTAGTCAGTTCATATGATTGCGGAAATGAGAACTCACAACAAACAAAGGTTGCATAACCAATGTCAAGGTAATACAAAGTAAGCACTAGTGACCCTGTGGGCCCCAATGGGTCCACACCCACTCAAGTGACTGACTAACACTAAAAATGTCAAGTTATTTATGTAGGACCT
>JAGWIG010000241.1 GCA_028873515.1 Pseudomonadota bacterium
CAAAGTGGAAGGAGGGGTAGGAACCGGCCCTGCCGAAGTCATGTCAAGAGGTATACTCATGCTGGAATCGTCGCCTCAATGATGGAACCGTAATGAGTGGTGGCCTTGATATTGTATTGCGGGTCAAATCCTCCCTGAACCCGTGCAACGGTCAAAGATGAGAAATAACCCGCATATTGCGATTGGGTCTGCATCATGTAATAGTCGGGAAAGACCTGTGTCATGACTGTCTGGTAAGCTGGGATGCCATAATTCGCATAAAAGGGGCTTTCCCCCAGATTCAGCTTCAAAGCCTGGATCAGGGCGGTCAAATAGACTGCATCATTGAAACCATTTGCATCGGTCGTGACTTCTTGCCATATCAAGGTTCCGTTTATATTGACACGACCCCAAACCCTCATACCACGCCTCCCGTATTGGATGATCCGCTTGTCACGCCACTGTGTTCATGAGCCACGAAGGATTGTCCGTTTATGGTCAGCCCTGAAGAGGTGACTTCTACGACATAACTTCCCACGGTCATGATGATGCCGGTGGCATTGACCTCAAGCACCGTGGTTCCAAAAGTTACCGTGGTGCCGTTCTGATTCGTGACGCAGGATGAAGAACCTGTCAATGTCTTATTGATGACACCATTGGGGGCTTCATTGATGACCGCGTCGGGGTCGGATGGTGGGTTTCCGGCATTGCTGACGGGAATAAAAACAAGTGTGCTCAGATTCCCTCTTTGTGTCAGGGAGGCAGTGCCACCCCCTAATCCCGATATACCGCCCAGATAGGCATCAGCCGGTATCGTCATGCCTTTGTCACCCACCTGTGTCGGTGACCGCATGTAGGGGCTTTCAAGCTTGGGAATCGTGATATTCGGTAATGTCCAAGGTGCAGCGTCCACTTCAAAGGCTACCGTCACGATGGAACCATTCCGCCCCACGACGACACAAGGCAATGCCTTACCTAATGTCTGGATGGCTTCCAAAGCACGCAAACGCGCATTACGATGAAGCGTGTCCTGTAACCAGAGCTTGTCGTAATTGTCAGCCATTTGGATTTCCCAAGGGTACGCAATTCATGACCGTGACCCATGAGGCTCCATCCGAGGATCGGAAATTCCCGATATGTCGCATGGACTGGACATAGAATTTTCCCTGAAACAGGCTCTTGTATTTATAAAAGGAAGGTGATGATGCTTCACTGGTTAAAACGATTCCCGGCGTTCCCTGTAATCCTTTTGGCATTTCAATCAATCTGCCTACATTGATGTCGGCGCGCATCACGACCTTGACCTGCATGATATCGTTTCCTATCCATGTAGGTTGCCCGACCATGTCGGAAAAAGATAACTGGACAGGATTGGGTATCGTGCTGTAATCATAGGCCGTGAGTGTTCCCTGATTGACGGTGATCAAAACCGCCAAATCATTGCCTAT
>JAGWIG010000028.1 GCA_028873515.1 Pseudomonadota bacterium
AGGATCACAAGAATCAGGGTAGGGGCGGAAGGCTCCGAACCGGTTGCACAAACGCAATCTACGCCTGGGGAGACCGTGGTAAGCCGCAAGGGTGGCAACACTCCTGCGCTCTGGTCGTCGAGCCAGGAAACCCCCGCTACAAGACCGCAAGGGCTTTAGCGGTGGGAGACTTCATACATGGCCACTTCACCGATGAGCGAATCGACGGCATCCGCAGCGGACGTACGCCACTGGCTGCCGATGAACACGTCTTTCTGTTCGCTGACACGCCGCGTTTCGGGGAGTGTTGTTACGCTGAGGTTGAGCTTTCTGTGGTGTCGGACGCCGACTTGATGAGCGCGGCCTATAGCGCGAATGAACTGGCGAAGCAACTTCTTCAGGGGAGTGAATTCGATACTGCGAATGCTTTTGCGATCAGCCACGTTTTCGCCGCCACTGAAAATCTCGCGGAGTGGAAGTCACTCAACAGCACGAGCGCCCTGATCGACCTCGATGCCATCGTCTGTGAAGTGCGCGAAATGAATATGTCCTGGCAAAGCAAGGACGCCATCGTTGCGGCATTACAAACCGGGCAGAATGCCGGATTTGCCTGCAAATGGGCGCTTCATGAGTTCAAGTTCAACGAGTCGGGCTTTCTGATTGCGGGTCAACATCAGGCAAGGGCATGAATCTCACGCTTGATAGCTACTGCTGGAACAAGGCAATCCCCAGTTTGTTCAAGAAAGGGATTGCTATGCATCAAAGTGGCCTGCAGATTGAATCGTGCCCGTATGGCGACAAGCGCAAACCAGGTGGCCGGTTGCCCTGGTCGCGCCCATTTATCGTCGCATGGTGCGATGGGTGGCGTTGGTCAGCCAATGGAAAAACCTGATCATGCCCGCCAATATCTTGAATCTGCTTTTCAGGGCCTAGCCTGGGGCAGGTCTGGAAGATTCTTTCAGGCCTGCAGGGACTGGATTGGCTGTGTTTCTCCATCCGGGCCTTCATCTGGAACTGAAACTTTGGCAGTCTTGCGTGTGCTTTTTTTGACCAGTGGGCTGATTTCCTGTTTTCCTGTTTCATTCGAACCAGTTTTGGATGTAATGGATAACCCGTCCCTGGAGGATGTTACCCCGGTTATGGATTGTTCAGGCTGGGCGTTCGCCCGGGTTTTGAGTTCGGTATACAGGGTCCGGATGGTCCGGGTAATGCCTCCCAGGAGTCGCTTGATTTTCTGTTCTTCGACAAAACGGTCGGATCGGGACAGAAGGTCGATACCCACGATCCAGAGGTAATGCTGCATTGCAATCAGTGTATCGGCCATTTCCAGCAGCTGCAGCAAGCGTTTGGCAAGGGGTGTGGCGATTTTGAGGGTTAATCCGGCTGGATTGTAGAGCGCACCCTTGGCTTCGAGCCCGGTTTCATGGCACAGATGCTGAAGTCTTACCAGCGCCGTGGCACATTCGGTCTCCGCCTTGCTGATTTTGGCGAGGATGTGGGCTTCACTTTGATCGATGAGTTCTTTTGCGCTTTCACCCAGAAGGATCTGGGCGAATACGCTGATAAAGTAGAGACAGTACTGGATATGGTTAAAGTTGCGTTCGACCAGGCGGACAATCAGGGGAGTCCTGAGGTTGGGCTGGATTTCGACATAGGCTCCCCGAAAGGTTGCAAGATAATCGGATTTTTGTTCCCGGTAACTGGTTTTGCGTGCCAAGGGCATGTCCTCTCCTGTTCGGAATGGTCTGGATTTCAGGGCATGATGGCACGCCAGACCCGTAGGGTTCGCCATGGAATAAGTCCTGAAAAGGGGTTTATTCAGGAGAACCTGGAGAAAATTGGCTCCTTTTCGGGATTCAGGCGGGTTTTGCATTGACAGGGATGATTTCTGCCCGATACCATGCACGTGTATTTCAAGGGGTGTAGCTGGCGCATCAGGTGGTAATGCGAGCCTATTCAAGGTGTTCATGATAATTCTGCAAATACGGCAGAACCCGTGATCTGGGCAGGAAGGTGTTTGATTCCTGCCCAGGTTCCGGCAAAGGTCTTTTCACAGGGTTTTGATCCAGAAGCGGGTTAATCCAGCCTTTGGTTCGGGCCGCTCTCAAGAACGAATAGCTAAAAATCCGGTTGTTTTCGCGGATTTCCAGGCAGGACTCCAGGGTTCGCAGGATGGATTCCTGGCGGGATCCCTTTTTTCAGGTTTTTACACAAGCCAGTTGGTTTGGTAGCAAAAGCGCACTGAGGGGATTTGCAAAATATGCAGGCCTACTGTGCCAGTCGTGCGCCCAGGATTCAAGGGGCGCCAATTTCAAGCCTTGCGGGGGATTCCTTTCCCCGCTGGGGAGAGGTTCCTCCATTTTTTTTCAGGAGGAACCATGATGAAGCAAGTTCAGAAATCAAAGGATCCGGGTCCGGATTCAGTCCGGATACGTCTGGATTCATCCGGAGAAAGCCCGGATCCATCCCTGTCCCGATCGGTTGGCATGCTGTTTGAGGTGGCCCGGAAGTTTCTGGCCCATCACCGGGTTGTCCGCCAGGAAGTCCTGCTTGATGTGCCAGGGCTGTGGCGTTATTTCATCTGGGAACGCGAAGATGGGGCCATTGTTATTTTATGCCAGTTCCTGGGTAAGCCTTCCGGCTTTAGGCATGTTTCCTATCGCAGTGGCAAAAGTTTTGAGGAAGAGGTAAAAAACCTGTCAGCGCGCCTTGAATCGCGTGCCCGGATGACCCGGGGCGTGGTGGAGGGAGCATGATGGGCTTATCCAGACTTGCTCATGTTATTGAAGAATGTTCACAGGATTTCTTTCCGGACAGGTTACCTGGTCCCATATCGGACAATCTGGCTGCACTGCAGGCATCCTGTTGCTGCAGGGCAGGCCAGAACAAGGATGAAGTTCCCTGGAATGAAAGTGAACTGGTTTTCCTGCACACGGATTTGTTCTATTCCTCACTGGATGCATTAAGAGGGTTGACGAATGAAAACGTGGGTGAGAAACAGGAAATTCTGGACTGGATTTTTGAACCGGATGTCGTGGTGAAAAAGGTGGATGGACTGAAGATCCTGGTCTATGCACTGGATATTCCTTTCAGCTTTGCACGATGCTGCAAAATGCTCGGATATCAGCCAGACCGTATCCGCTCAGGACTGGAAGAACGGGTGAAAGCCCTGCATATCCAGTTTGTTCCGGCTTCCAGAAAGCGGCAAGGTTGAAGGTCTATCCCCAAACGGGGCGCAGTTGGCGCCCCGGGAGGGGCCGTCGTGCGCTCCTTTTTCATCAAGGAATGTCATGATGTCAAAATCAGTGGAATGCAAGAATGCCTCTCCGCGCTGGGAGAGCAGGGCCGTTGCGGACGTGTTCGGCGTAGAAGCGCCGATGGCGGCAAGGGTAGAAGTCCGGGTGGAAAAAACAGAAGGGGTGCCCCGGATCAATCCGGATTACCGCTTTGGCCTGGATAGCCTCAGGGTGATACATGGATTTTTTCTCTCAAGGGATCGATGTATCCAGTTTATCGGGCACAAGGGATGCGGTAAAACGACCCTGGTCGAACAGTACCACGCCCGGGTCAACTGTCCCCTGATCCAGTATACGGCCCATCCCCGTACCGAGATTGATGATCTCTTCGGTCATTTTGTCATGACCGAAGAAGGATCGATGCGGTTTCATGCCGGACCGGTGGTGAAGGCGGCGAAAGAAGGCCTGTCTGTCCTGATTGATGAATTCAATGTCCTGGATCCTGCCGTGGCAACAGGCATGAATGGTGTCTTGCAGGGTGGGGGATGTTTCTATATTCCGCAAACCCAGGAAACCATTACGCCGCATCCGGATTTCAGGGTTTTTGCAACGGGAAACATTGATGAGGGCAAAGGGCTGTACGCGGGCCGTAACCGTCAGGATGTGGCCAATGATGACCGGTTCTGGTTCTGGAAGCTTGATTATCCGAAACCGGAACACGAGATCCCGATAGTCCAGGCCATTTTTGAGGAGGCGGAACTGGATGCCTCCACGGCAAAGGAGATGGCGGTGAAATGTGTGGAAGTGGCGAACAAGCTTCGTGCCCAGTTCATCGGGGAATCAGAGGCAGCGGATGCCCTCGAGGTGACCATGAGCACGCGTTCATTGCTTCGCTGGGCCCGGTTGATGACGATATTCCGCCAGGTCGTCCGTTCAGGTCAGGAGCCCGTGCATTTTGCACTTGAGATTGCCCTGACCCACCGTCCGATTGAAGCGTCGACGAAGCTGGCCATTCATGCCATTGTGGAATCGGTGTTCAATGTCCCTTATACCCTGAAGACTGCAGGACTGGCCTCAAGGTAGGGTTGAAGTGAGGGAAGAAGGGCCGGGTCTGCACGACCCTGGCTGGAAATCCCTATCAAGACGGCACAGGAGGAACTCCTGCTGCCTGTTCAAAACCCCATGCGGGAGCCCTTTTCCCGTCTGCGGGGAAGGGCATCCCGATGGTTCATGTCGAGGAGTTGCCCTGATGTCCCATCAAGTTATGGAGGAGTCCATCCGGACTTTAAGCCAGGTGGTTTGTCTTAATCTGGATGTGCATGTCTGGTCGGGTCGCAGGAAACTGCGTCCCGAGGATCTGAAAATGCGGGCCGGGGAATTTCCCCCGCCGGATCTGGCTACACTTGGATCCAAGAAAATCTGTGATCCACAAGCCATCTGCCTGTTTCACGCACTCTACAAGCGGGCACAGCGATGCTGCGAGAGCGTGGGTATCCGTTTCCTGAAGGGTTACGCCCTGCCTGAAGCGAAAACCCGTGCCGTTCTGCAGGAACTCGAAAAAATCAGGCAGGAGTTTGAAGCCCGGCTGGAATCTTTCCTGCTGGCCTATGAGAGCAATGTGCAGACGTGGGCACTGGCGCATCCAGGCTATGAGGAGGCCATTCTGAAAGGAGTGGAGACCCGGGAGCGGGTGCGGGCACGCACCCGGTTTGGCTGGCAGGTTTACCGGATTGAGACAGGATCCGGATCAGAAGAGTCGTGTGGAATGTTGCAGGAGGGTCTTGCCGAGGCGGCAAAGGGACTGGCCGGACAGCTTTTTCAGGAAGTTGCCCAGGCAGCCCGTTCCCTTTTTGATGGCAGCATTGCGGGTCGGGAACAGTGCAGCCGCAAAGCCGTCAATGCAGCTTTGGGCCTGCTCGGAAAACTCAATGGGCTGGCCTTTCTGGATTCGCGTGTGAGGCCGATTGTGGATTCCTTTGCTTTGACGCTGGCAGGGCTGCCGCCTTCGGGTCCTTATCGGGATGCCGATTACTGGGCCATCCACGCCCTGATTGACATGCTCTCTGATGCACAGGCCATGATAAGGCATGGAGAGGGCATCCTGTCGAAAGAGGTGGATGGATTCCTGCCGTCAGTATCGCTAAACCGGAAAACCCTGCGCCAGGATGACTGGATAGAGCAGGGCCGGATGTGCCGGGTAGAGGAGGATTTTCCTCCTTCTGCTTACCCAGCAGGCACTCTGGAAGTCGTGGAATTCTGAATGTCACCTGCTGCAATCAGGTCTGTGAAGCTGGGTCGTCCGTTGCAGCGGGCGGCCCTTTTTTTAGGAACACTGTCATGAATCAGATTAAGGGAATGAAAGCGTTGCAGGGCAGTCTGCATCTTGTTGCACGGGCCCTGTCAGACAATCTGCGTGTTGAAGTGATCGTCGGCGGGGAGCGGGCCTGCACGGACGGGAAGAAAATTATCCGGCTGCCTTCTTTGCCGCTGGAGTGTGACAAGGCGAAAGTCCTGGCTTTTGGCTATATTTCACATGAGGCTGCGCATCTGCTTTATACGGATTTCAGGGTCTGGCACCAGTACGTGATTACGCCTATCCGCCAACATCTGCTCAATGTGCTCGAAGATATCCGGATTGAGCTTGAAATGAACCGACGCTACCCAGGATGCCAGGGGTTTATCGGAAATCTGGTCAGGGAGCTGGTTGCTGAAGGCCTTTTTGGGGACGCGCAAAGTGCCAATCCGGTCAGCCTGATGCAGGATTACCTGTTGCGCCAGATGCGCTTTGAGATCCTGGGCCAGAAGGCAATGGGTCCTCTTGCCCTGGCAACTGGAGCCAGGCTTGAAACCCTGATAGGGGCAAACCTGAAAAGGCGCCTGGATGAATTGATGCGACAGATATCCAGGGCCCAGTCTACCCGGGATGCCTGCAGTCTTGCTGAAGCCATCCTGACCCTGTTCCGGAACGAGCTCGATGAGGCATCCCGTCCGCATGGGCCGGACCTGGCTTCGACCAGTACAGTCCTGCCGCCTGGAGTGGAAGAAGGGGTTAAAGAGGGCCGGAAAGAGGAGTGTCCTGGACGGTTTGAGGCCATAAAGCAGATTCTTGCGGCTTCGATAGACGCAGCGCAGCAGGGATTGGGAGAACGGGCCGGGAAAAGGATGGAGGAACTGTCCCGTTCCTCCCCTTCCGGGATCACCCTCGATACCCCGGATTCGAGGCTTTGCGAAGGCAGGGGGCAAGGTGATGAGCTGATACGGGAGGTTAAAGGTGAAACGAAAGCCCTGCGCCGGCGCATTCAGGGCCTGCTGCAGGATCGATCCCGCTCCAGAAGCATGGTCACTTCGCGTTCTGGCAGCCGGATTCAGTCCAGGCGGCTTTATCGTTTACGGATTGGAGATACAGGCATTTTCAGGCGTGTGCATGATGCCCCGGAGCCTCAAGCGGCCATCCAGATTCTGGTGGATCGTTCCGGCTCCATGGAAGGCCCGGCTTTCGAGACGGCAAAACGGGCCAGCGCAGCCGTTGCCTTGGCACTTGAAGGCTTGCCCCATGTGGTGGTATCGGTTGCGGTTTTCCCGTTTTCGCTAACCGGGCAGTCCGAGGGTATCGGTGTATTGACCCGTTTTGGGGAGCCAATTCGCCAGAGCATGATGCGATATGCAGATCTTGAGGCGGAAGGCACGACGCCCATGGCTCCGGCATTGATGTGGGCAGGACTTCAGCTTGCTGCCCAGCAGCATGAACGTAAAATTCTGCTGGTCATGACCGATGGGGTGCCGGATAACGCCAGTCTGACACGGACCGTTATCCGGGAAATCACCGCCTGCGGTATTGAGGTCATGGCGTTGGGTCTTCATCAGGATATTTCCTGTTTCTTCAGTCTGAACCAGACCCTCCATTCCATTTCGGAGCTGCCACAGGCTTTGTTCAATATGCTGGGCAGAGCCCTGATTCAGCCTGGCAGCAGATTATCCTGAACAGGCAGAGAAGCGATCCCGTTTGGCTGACGCCCGGCGGGATCCTTTTTTCAGGAAGCCAGTTCCAGGTGTCAATGGCAAGTGAATCATCCCCCAAGGTGGCAAAGTAAAATTCCCCAGTTTTGGATGATCAGCCTGATGGGATCATTGTTGTTCTCCTTTTTCTTTGGGTGGGCGACCTCGGTGGTGGGGAGGATGGGTTGCAGAGAATGAATGGCGGGGGTGGGACAGACCTTGAGGTAAAAGTACCGCATGTTTTTTCAGGCGATAGCTGTTGCCGTCGATCTGGATGATGATGGCATGATGGAGCAGGCGGTCCTTGTGGGTGATCACCAGGCACCCGGTCTGGCCGTCGATGACGGCATCGAGCAGTTTTTTCAAGCCTTTCTTGTGGTGGTTCATGTCTGAGCCAGGTTCGGCGATGACCGCCCGCCGTGTGCTCCGCAGTCAGTTTGCCTGTCACCTACCTGCGGCACAGTGTCGTGATCGGCACGCCCAGCGCCTGCGCGGTCTTATTTGTACGTGGATTCTATGGCAGCCTGCACGATCGGGCGGGCCCACCCGGGTGTGGTCTTCAGGGCGTCCGGGTTCCCCGGATCGGGATAGACCATCTGGCTACCGATCGTTTCCAGAACCCGGACCAGATCGGGAATCTCCTGATTGGGCATTGCCTCTGCGCTGTTGTCGAATATCTGCAGGCGGGTCAGTTGCGGTAACAGCTTGATAAGGTTGGTGCGACTGCTGATCCAGCGTTCGCGAATCTTGCCTTCCGGTATGGCATGGCCGCCGTGCTCGACACGAAGCTGAACCCGCTTGAGATGCAGTTCCACAGTGGAGAGACCACAAAACAGCATTATGATGTCGTGGGAACGGCTTGCCTTGGACAGCATGTCAGGAATGCTCCTGCCACCAAGAGTGGTTTCAAAGGCATAGCTTGTTTTCTGGATAAGGGCATCTTCAAGCCGGGACCGGTTGTGTTCCCAGGCGCGGCTATTGGCCTGGGCGGAATCCAGGTTGAATTGTGCCCGTAGCTCACGTGCATAGGTGTCAGGGTTGAACCAGTCCAGTCCATGCTCGAGCAGCAGAGCTCCTCCCATCGAGCTCTTTCCAGCCCCGTTGACCCCTGCCAGCACGAAGATAAAGGGACGCTTTGTGATACCTTCCGTTATGGGCATCAGTACGACTTGCCGGCCTTGGGCCGGTTGGCGAGTTTTCCCCTGGTTTCAAACAGGGACTGTATTTTATGGTCCGCTCCGGGTTCCTGCAGGACAGCCAGTCGGGCGTTGAAACGGTTAGTCAGTTCATCCAGCAGGGTTTGCTCCCGGGTTTTGAGCGCCTGGATTTCAGTGACGAGAGACTGGTACTGGCTTGCATCCAGCAGCACCATCTCCACTACGGAATGATTGGTAATGGCGACGCTGCCTGACTGCTGGACCAGTCGTACTACATTGGCCCACTTGTTTTTTACCTGGGAAGCGTTTTGACGGGGTAAGGCGTGAAGGTCAGGAAGTCCGGTGATCATGTTCATGTCCCAAAAAAGTCCAGATAAGGACATTGTGGCAAAAATGGCCTTATATTTCAAGTTTTATCCATTTTTGCCAGGGCTATACCGCCGGGCATGTTTCCGGTTCCAGGGGCATGGGTTGACCATTCAGCTGCTTTATGCTCCGGGTTACAGACCAGATTGAGAAAAGTCGGCTGGAAAGCTGTTAAACCCGGTCTTTTTACAGGTTAATAGCCTTTATCAGCCTGCACCGGCATAAACCGTCAGGTTGGTTAGGCTGCCCAAGCCTGTTATGCCGTGCCTTCTTTTCCTTGAATGGCAAGCAGGTTGATTCCGGAGTTATTTATCAAACCCTTGTCCAGTTTGCCTGATAGCCGGGTGTTTCCCATGTTCGGCTGCATGCAGGTGAGACTTTAAGCCCGTCGCCCAGGGTATTTTTTTTCGGTTTTAAGGTGTTTCCATGAGCCTTGGCATCTGTGTTTTGTCCCCGGATTCCTGCACCCTGGTACAGGCTGGGTGGTTCATCCGGTACCAGAATCCGCAGTTGGGAAAAGGAAAGTATTGAATAATGCCATGAATTTTATTTTCCTCTTCCTCTCTGTGCCGATGAGGTATTTCGGGAGTAAACCTAACAGGTGTTTCTTGTGAAAGCCAGATGTGGCAAGCCTTTCACGTTTTTAATTCTCATACTGTTCAGGCTGATTCATCAAATCTTTCCAAGAGGAGGGAATCTGGAAAATATGTGAAATTCATTTTTTGTTGGATATGCATAAAATAATAATGTTTTTTTTCATATAGTTATATAATTTTATTTAAAAAAAAATAAAAATAGCTTGACGAGAGAATCCTTTTTTTTCAACGATAAAAAAAGGCGAAACCTGGAGATATCCGGAAAGTTTAATCCCTGTGAAGGAGAACCCGGTGGAAGGTCGCTTTTTTTAAAAAGTCCTGTTTTTCCTTTTTGGATTTGAAGGGCGGGGAGGTATGCATGCCTTGCCCAGCCATTTGATGGGTAAATCCCGGCTGGCTCTTATGGACATGAAGCAGGAAAAACGGGTTGAATGCTGTTGAAGTATTGGGGAATCGAGGGGGCAGGATCTGCCGGGTCCAGCATGAAAAGCCGGGCTCCTGGAAGCAGGGAAGGCCGTTTTGGTTCTTACGGAATTTAATGCAGTACAAAAATAAAAATGAGGGCAGCATGAATCCAGAAACAGAGAATCCGATGCACCATCTCAATCTAACCATCCTGCTTACGGTACGGCATATGCTAGCCGAGGATCGCAGCCGGTCGATCCTTGCGTTCCGTCTGAGCGAGGAAACCACGGCATGGATAGAGAAACTGAAGCTAGAAGAAATCCTGCATATTGCCAGGGTGGATTATTTTCTTTGCGATTTCAACAATACCTGGAAGACTCTCCAGGTACAGACCAAGCTTTCGCCTAATTCCATTGCCCAGAAAGCCTATGCCCTGCTTAACCAGACAGCTGCAGAAAGAGCGCGGAATGCATGATTTGACCCAATACAGCCGCAGGCGGGTCCAGATCATTGAATTATGTGAACTGGGCTTAAGGCCGAGCTTCATCCAGGAGGCGGTTCCAGGGTTTAGGACCGAGGAAATTATCCGGATGTATCAGGCCGTGCAGGGAAAACGATCCAGTAAGGGCAACATGCCGGCCAAGGACGCCAAGTTTCTCTATAACGAGCATACAACGCATCAGCTTTGCCTGCATGGATCCATTCTGGGTCGCTGCATGGATATTCTGAGACGGCATCCCCTGGCGGATGCCGTGGTGCTGATTACTGCCTACAGGGAATATTTGCGCCTGATTCATCCGGGGGAGGCGTTCATTGATGCCAATCGGGCCTGGACCATGGTCCAGGCTTTCAGGAACAATAAACTGGAGCTTATCCGCTGTTCCACCTGCCACGCCGAGTATGTCGACGGCTATCGGATGAGGAGCAATTCCTGTCCCATCTGTTTCACGCTGAGAAAACGGGAATTGTATCAGGATGCCCATCTGGCCTTGCAGGCTTTGGCAGAATGTTCCTCCTAGGAACGAGAGGAAGTCCGGGGGGAATTCCTGTCGGGTTGCCAGATCGGGATGGGCAGGTTGGGGTCGAAGGCAAAATCCCCGTGAATAGAAGGAAAAATGGCGATTTTCGATGGTGTATTGGCAGGAACTTTTTTTCACAATTGCAGGATGAAAAAAACCGGCCTTGAGCATGTTCATTTCAGGATGCAAGGAGTTGCAGGGGACAGGATCCTGCCCCTGCCTCCGTCCTTGCATTCCGGTCCTGACCCGGTTTGTTCTTCCGGACAGGCCGGTATCCCGGTTATTCCTCCTGAGGACATCCTGAAGACGCATCAGGATATTCTCAGACGTATCCGCCAGGCGAGCGGGATGGATGTAGATTCATACGCGCGGTTGATGCAGCCGGTTATCCTGCGCTATCTCCAGAACGTTCATCTGCTGCCCGCTACCCGGAAACAGGGATTCAGCCATGGCGGTGGATTGTTCCGGCTTGGACTGGAAGTGGGTTTTTTTTCCATGCAGGGAGTGGATGGGGTGATTTTCAGCCATGGACCCCGGATGCGAATTCTTGAGCCGCGGTGGAAATATGCGGCTTTTCTATGCGGGATGTGCCTTGAATGGCATCGCTGCCTGAGTGGGATGAGCATTACCGATATACGCGGTGAAGCATGGTTCCCCTTTGGGGAAACCCTGTGGGAATGGGCAAGAAGCCGGCAACGCTATTTTGTGCTCTGGGAGCCGGAGGGTGTTCCCGAAGCCGAAAAAAGGGCCTGTACCGCGTTCATCCTGTCGCGTATCGTCGAGCGCTGTGGGTGGCATTACCTGGATGAGGGCAGTCCACAAATCATACGGGAGCTGATGTTCACGATTACCCGCAGTGTGCCTGGTGAAGCGGATACCCGGCTTGGCAGGATAGTCCGGCCCATGCTTGCCAGGGTTATGCAGCGGGAGCAGGGGTGCTTTACTGGATCCCCCCTTCATCCTGTTACAGATGTCCGTCTTGCCCCCAGGGTGCTGATGGCCATGCAGAAGCTGGTTCAGAAAGGCGTCTGGACAATAAACCAGGACAATGCCCCGATCTGGTATTCAAAAGAAGGCCTGTTCCTTGTCTGGAGCCGTGCTGTCGAGGATCTGCATCTCTGGCTTGATTCGGATGATGGAGCCGGCTTATCCCCGGATCAGGATGGATTATGCGTAAAACTCATCGAGGCCCAAGTATTTTTAGCAGATGGAAACAGGCCTTACTGGGGCATGGTTCTGCCGGGTTGCTGCGAGGAGGTGGCCGGGGTCAGGTTTGCCCGTCCTGAACTTTTCCTTGAGACAGGTGATAGGGGTATTGCGCTTCCATTGGAAAACCTGCTGTCAAGGAACCGGATACCGCATGAGGCAGGAAGGGCCTTTGCTTTGGAATCCACGGGGAATACAGGCGGGCAGGAAGACCCTGCAGATGCTATTACGGAAGAAGAAGGAGTTAAACTCCAGGTCACGGCACGCCCGGCTGGCACACCCCTTCATTTGCCAGAAGCCGGCTCCAGGCAGGGAGCTTCCACTGGCTGTGCTGATATGCTTGAAGCGGTAGCAAGAGAAAAGCACTGTGGAAATTCCTCAGGGGTGGCAATCCATCGGGAAGGACTGGCGATTTCCCTGCCCTGGATTTTTTCCCATGCCGAAAATGGAATGGACGTGATCCGCGAACTGTGGGAACGAGGATGGCTATATCGCTCAAGCCTGACCCCTGAAGTGAAGGCCTATCCGGTCGAGATGGCGGGAAAAACTGAATCCTGCATCATCCTGACCGGGGTGATGGCACGTGAACTTGGATTATGCCCGGGCCAGGGTGCAGGAAAGACAGGATGTCATGAAGCCTGAGGAGAGCCCATGGCGTCCTGCTTATGAAGCCATTGCAGCCATGGCGTGGATGTTGTCTTCTTTCCTGATGGTTTATCAGGGAAACAGGGGTGGGCTTGCATGGTCCTTTTATCTTGGCCCGGCCCTTCTTTTCCTGCTTATTGCACTCTGGATGGGGTGTCGGGCGCTGAAACTCTGGGCATTCAAGGCCTGCATGAACCGGTTTGAGCTGGCGTTCATCAGGATTGCCCAGATACGCTGGCACCGCAGGCATCATCCTGGCAACGTTTTTCTGGGTTACGGGTTTGACTGGCAACCCCGGCATACCTGCTGTGCCCTTGAAATCCTGAAACGGGATGTTTCAAGCCTGATGCCTCCCGGATGGTACCGGCTGGCTCGAAGGCTCTGTGCCCGGATCCAGGATTTTTTCAGGTTTCATCTTGCCGGCAGAAGGCTGAATGGGCATCAGGGCAGGGTTCTGGAAGCCCGGCCTGAGGCCAAGCCGGTGGGCAAGCCCTGGATACAGGGTCTGGAACCATGCGAAAACCCGGTTTATGTCCCGGAAAAAACCTTTGAGGGGCATACCCTGATTCTGGGAACCACCGGAAGTGGCAAGACGAGACTGATTGAACTGCTGCTTTTCCAGTCCATCCTGCGTGGTGACGTGATTTATATCATCGATCCGAAAGGAGATCATGAACTGCGTGAAAGTGCCCGCCATGCCTGTGAGCAGTGTGCCAGGCCGGATGCGTTTGTCCTGTTTCATCCCGCATTTCCGGAGCGTTCGATCCGTATCGATCCCTTGAAAAACTGGACACGTGTGACCCAGATCGCCAGCCGTCTTGCCTCCCTGCTGCCGGCCTCGTCTGAGGTGGGGGACCCTTTTGCCGGCTTCGCGTGGGAGGTCCTGAATTCCATTGTTGGCGGATGCGTCTATGTGTCAGAGCGTCCGACGCTTGTGAGACTGCGGCTGTATGTGATCAACGGGCCGGATTCCCTCATGAAAAGAGTGCTTGAAGTGTTTTTTGAACGAACCCTGCCCCACTGGAAAAGTGTGCTCTGGCCCTATATCGAGAAAGCAAAGCAGTCCACAAAACCTTCAAGAGGGCGTGAAGGAGGCAATCGCAACGGGGAACTGGCGGCCTATATGGACTATTACCGTCATGAGGTGGCCGATAGCCAGAAATCCAGTGAGGTCAGCGCGCTAATGAGCCTGACCGAACATAATCGTGAGCATCTGGGTAAAATGCTGACCCTGCTGGTTCCCATCCTCTCCCAGCTGACCACGAATCCACTGGATGCACTGCTCTCCCCTGATGTTCTGGATATTGAGGATGAACGTCCGGTATTTGATACCTGGAAACTCATCAACGGCGGCCATGTGGTCTATATCGGACTGGATTCGCTGTCTGACAAGACTGTAGGCTCAGCCATTGGCTCCCTTCTGCTCGCCGATCTGGCGTCTGTTGCGGGTGCCATCTACAACTATGGTGATCCTGCAGTGCCCGGTGGCCTGGATAAACCCCGGACAAGCCCGGGAATCCGGCCGAGAATCAAGGTGTTTATCGATGAGGCCGCAGAATGTATCAACAATCCCTTAATCCAGCTGCTTAACAAGGGCAGGGGTGCCGGGTTTGAACTGGATCTTGCCATGCAGACCCTGGCGGACCTGAGTGCGGCGCTGGGAAGCGAGGATCGGGCAAGAATGGTGCTTGGTAACTGCAACAGCATGGTGGCGCTACGTACCCGGGACGGCAAGACCCAGAAATATATTGTCGAGAATTTTGGAGAAACCGCAGTTCCCGACCGGTCGTATTCACAATCCAGAAGTTCGTCTTTTCAGGATTTTGGGCTGGATTCAAGAAGCCAGGACAGCATGACGGTGCGTGATGTAAGGACAGAGCTTGTCCCCCCTTTCCTGTTGGGTGAGTTGCCGGATATGCATTATCTTGCCTCGTTTGCCGGTGGACGCATTGTCAAGGGAAGGGTTCCGATTGTCTCAGGGAAGCGGTTCGCCAGCTGATTTTCCTGTCAGGTCCAATACCGTATCGCTGTTATGGAAACGGCGTAATCATGGCCTGCCCGGAAATGCCCTGAAAGGGATAAGCCCGTGATACATGTCCGGATCTGGATAGTGGTTTTAGGGGTGCTGTTTTTTCTGGAACCCCTGGTTGTCTCACAGGGTTTTATTCAGCAGGTGATTCGAAAACAGATCCTGGAAGTCGATGGGATTCTGGGTAAAAATGCAGGTCAGGCTATCCTGAACAGGGCACAATCCAGCTACGGCAGGATTTTTCCAGATCAATATCCTTTAAGCTCTCATGAAGTCCGGATCCCGGGAAGCGTCATTCAGTTGCCAGAACCTTATCTTGGCACCTTTGACCGTGCGGGAAGGTTTTTATGGATTCAAGGCTATGGATCCAGACTGCTGTCCTGTATTGATATCTTCTTGATCCATGGGTACGTCTTGCTGGCTTTCGCACCCTATGGGGCTTTTTTTCTGCTCCCTGGACTGATCCAGGCAGAAGTGTGGCGCAGGATCAGAAGGGACACGTCTGCCCCATCCCTTCATTCCAGAAACTATTCCCGACTGTCCCTGCACAGTCTGATTCTATTGTCGGGTCTGCTCCTGCTTGATCTGGTCCTGCCTGTCATCATGACTCCGGATCATCTGCTGATCTGGGCTGGGTTGTGCACCATGGGGCTGTTTTACCGGATTGCTTTTCCATAATAAGTGGAAGCTGATGGAAAATTCCGGTTTCATCCTTTTTTATTTTGAGTTGATCCAAATGCGTTATTCAACCTTTAATGGTTAATGTGAATTCGGAAAATAATGGTATTTTCCGTCTGCTCTGATTCAGCCCCGGCCAGGGCCTGAGCGGAGGGGTGGGATTTTCCACCACAGGATGAGGGCATAAATCCAGATGAGGGTATAAAGGAGGGTGAAAAACTCCATCGGAAGAGGCCAGAACAGGAGATGGTTAATCCAGGTCTGGATCAGGGGTTGATGCATTCCGTTTACGCCCGCCGCCTCCTGTAGACGGCTTTGCCAGCGTGTCAGAAAGCAGGTCTGGTCAAGTAGGGCCTGGAAGGCGACTGTGGACAGGGCCAGAAGATGCAGCAGACGCCACCAGAATTTCCGTACCCAGGGCCAGCCTCGCCAGGCTCCCAGCGGGATGGCCACGAGGCCAAAGACATTGAAGCCAATAATGACCAGATGGATGGCAAGGATGCCTTGAGCGAGAAACAGGTCGGCTGTCGTGGTCGTTTCCTCTATGGGTTGGGTCGGCGGGAGCTTGAGAAAACATGGGCGCCGACCCGGAAAAGGGGTGCAGGCCCTTTTGTTCTTCATTGGAATCCTGAAAACACGGAGTCCTGGTTCCTTCTTTCGAAATGCTTTTCCTTATACCGGGTTAGAAGCCGGCCACTCCTCCGTTGCTGCGCGGATCGGCCGCACCTTCAAAAATGCCTGAAGGGTGATGCACGATGGCCCCGGCATGCCCCATGCTTTCTTCGAAAGCTCCAACAGTCTCTATTTCATGGCCGCGTTTTTTCAGTTCGGCGATGATGGCGGGATCGAAGCGGGATTCAAGTTTCAGGGTATCTGAATTCCTGCCCCAGGTACTGCCCAGCAGCCAGCGTGGCAAGGTTACAGCCTGCTGCAGGGACAGGTTGAAGAGGGCGTAGCGGGTAAATACCGCAGCCTGGGTCTGGGGCTGTCCATCTCCCCCCATGGTTCCATAGACGAGCGTGCGACCGTCGTTGAACTGCACCAGGGGAGGGTTAAGGGTATGAAAAGGCAGTTTTCCCGGCTTGAGGAAATTGACTGATCGGGGATTCAGGGAAAAACTGCAGCCCCGGTTCTGCCAGATTATCCCGCTTGAAGGCAGGACCACACCACTGCCGAATTCGTGGTAATTGCTCTGGATGAACGATACAGCCCGTCCCTGTCCATCGATGACCCCCATCCAGACCGTATCCGCATCTGAAGTCATGGATCCCCACCCCCCCGCCTTCTGCATGGAGATGGCCTGGGCATAGGGAGCAAGAAAATCCGGATGAAGCAGGGACTGGGCCGGGACTGTCATGGCATCCGGATCTCCGACATAGGCATCACGTATCCTGAAGGCCTGTTTTGTGGCTTCTACGGCGAGGTGAATGAAATCGGCACTTTCCGGAAGGAGTCCGGATCCGCCCAGCTGTTCCATGAGGCTCAGGATAATGAGCGAAATAACCCCCTGGGTTGGCGCGGTCATGTTGTAGATCTGTCCTGCTGGATGCCTGAGCATGAGCGGGGTGACCCGGGATGCATGACAGGCATTGAAATCCGCAAGTCTTAGGGGGCTTCCGGCAGCGGCCAGGTCTGTGGCCATGGACTGGGCGAGTTCGCCCCGATAAAAATCATCGAGTCCAGAGTGAACCAGATGCTCAAGCGTCATGCCCAGTTCGGGTTGCCTGAAAAGGGATCCCGTGACAGGCGGCTTTCCCTTGACCAGGTAGTAACGGGTAAACCCGGACTGATGCTCGAACTCGGGCGCTTTCCGGATTGTGGCAAGAGCCTGGCCTGCAGTTACCGGTATGCCTTCCCTGGCATAGTAACACGCATCTGCCAGCAGCCGGGACAACGGGATTCGCCCCCCGAGTTCCTGGCTCAGGGCGAGGGCTTCCTGCCAGCCCGAAAGGGTTCCGGCCATGGTGATGGCGGATTCGGGTCCATGAAAAGGGATCTCAGGTTTTCCGGCATACAAGGATGCATGGATGGCCTGGGCAGACCTGCCACAGGCGCTGATTCCAACAGGAGGCCTGCCGGGTTCATGGATGAGCCAGAAACCATCCCCGCCTATCCCGTTCTTGTGCGGATAGACCACGGCAATGGTGGCGGCTGCAGCAATCATGGCTTCAATGGCGTTACCTTTTTCCCGAAGGATGGACAATGCCGATTCAGCAGCGAGGGAATGAGGGGCCACGGCCATGCCACGACGTCCATAAGTGGTATTGAGCATCGGTTTACCTGTTAATGGTTTTTCTGCATGTTCAATCATAGGCCAGAACCTGGCAGACTGTCATGCATAGTTCGGACAAAATGGCTGGCACAGCCTGATTATCCGTATCTTGAACATTCCGGCTTCCTGTCTTATTTCTCTTTTCACTGACCTGGATCAAAGTTTTTTTCTGTACGGGTTATATAGTCTGGATTTATACTGCTGGGTTTTTGGGTCCGGAAGCCCCGCTTCCGTGCCCGGTTCTTTTCTTTTTCTTGCTTTATATCCAGCCAGGCTGGATGGATAGGATTGTGATAACAGGGGGAGATATCAAGTCATGCGTCTGCTGCTCATCAACCCGAAATACCAGGAAAGCTTCTGGAGTTTCAAGTGGGCTGTGGATGGGATATTGCCGGCAAAACGGGCCATCAACCCCCCCTTGGGACTTGCAACGCTTGCTGCCTTGTGTCCGCCGCATTGGCAGGTCGAAATTATCGATGAGAATATCGAATCCCTACCCTTGAATCCGGTTGCGGATCTAATCGGGATATGTGGCATGGGTGTCCAGTTTGGCCGTCAGAAGGCGCTCCTGCGCTATTACCGGGAGGCGGGTTATTACGTGGTTGCTGGCGGAAGTTATGCATCCTTGAGTCCCGAACTCTATACCTTTCTTGCAGACACGGTTATTTCAGGCGAGGCGGAATATATCTGGAAACAGTTCTGTGCTGATTTTGAATCGGGTTCACCGCAGCCCTTTTATCGGGAAACCGGCGTGGTTTCCCTGTCTGATTCACCGCTTCCGCGTTTTGATCTGCTAAAGATTAACCAGTATACGACGGCGACCCTCCAGTTTTCCCGAGGCTGTCCTTTTCGTTGCGAGTTTTGCGACATCATTGTCATGTTTGGCCGCAGACCCCGCTGCAAGTCGATTGAGCAGGTGCATCTTGAGCTGGAAGCACTCCGGGCCCTGGGGGCACACAATGTTTTTTTCGTGGATGACAACCTGATTGGAAACAAGCCTGCAGCCCGGGACCTTCTTGGCTTTCTTGTAGATTACCAGAAACGGCATGATGACGTGTTCCGTTTCGGAACCCAGGCATCCCTTAATCTGGCCGAAGATCTGCCGCTTCTGCAGCAGTTCAGGCAGGCCCATTTTACCTGGGTGTTCATCGGCATTGAGTCACCCGATGAACAGACCCTGAAGGACACCCTGAAAGTGCAGAACCTTCACCAGGATCTGCTGACTTCGGTGCGCACGTTCTATACATACGGGATTGATGTTCTTGCCGGGTTTATTGTGGGTTTTGATAATGACACGCCTGCAACTTTCGATGAACAGTACCGCTTCATCATGAATTCAGGTATTCAGGCTGCCATGGTGGGGTTGCTCACAGCCCTGCCGCATACTCCCCTGTATGAACGGCTGGAGCGGGAGCAGCGCCTGATCCCGGGCCAGGACAGTTCTGACAATACCAGGCTGGCGACCAATTTCATTCCCAAGGGTATGAGCTATGATGAGATGCTTTCAGGATATCATGCCCTGTACCGGCGTCTCCTCAGGGATCGCAGCATTGCAGAACGCATCCGGATCAAGATGCGCTATATGGCCTTGCCGGTCTACAGCGGTGAGTATTCGCTAAAGGAACAGCTAGGCATTCTTGTCAGGCTGTTCGTCCGGGGGCTTGTGCCGGGAGGTTTTCCAAGGCTGTTTCATTTTTTCCGCACCCTTCCGGTTCTGTCGCCGGGGAAGATACCCCAGGTCATGGTTGACTGGATAGCCGGGCTTGCGATGCAGGATTATGTCCGCCGCCATTTTGGACAGGACAGGCAGATTGTGGCAAGGCTCATCGGACGGATCCAGGATGCATGCAAGAACCAGAAAAAAGGGCTGCAGTGGGACAATGGCATGCAGGCAACGGATTCCGGGATTACCCTGCATCTGGGTGGTGGGTTTGACCGCCACTTTTATCATCATGTTCAACGCCATCTCAAAAGACTTCTCAGGCGCACCAGTCTTGGCATTATTTTTTATGTTGAAGAGCTTCGGGAACAGGATGTGCCGGATCTGAAACAATTCCTGCAGCGGCTTGCCCGTTATGGCGACCGGATTTCCGTTGTAGCCAGTGAACGGATTCACCAACTGGTCTTGATAGACTCTTCCGTGTTCAACCGGATCGTTGAGAAAAAATCCTGACTGGAAAGCAGAAATAAAGGGCATTTATCTGAATTTTTGAAAGCCTGTACTGCCCGGTTACTTCGGCCATGCTGCTTTGCGTGCCTTCTGTTCGACAAGGAACATCGAGTATGCTTGTTGGATGACATCATCCAGGGTCATGATTAAATACTGCTTTTTCAAGGCAGCCGATAGTGGTTGCCATATCCAGTCCTTTAGGCCTACAATATTTACTACTTTTGTAGTAAATATTGTAGGGAGAGTCATGGTGGGTATGCCAGTTAGAATCGACGACACGTTGTACGAGCAGGCGCGTTCTGAAGCGAAGGTTGAGCACCGCACAATTGCGGGACAGATTGAGTATTGGGCCATGGTCGGGCGTGCATCGCTAGACAATCCGGATTTGCCAGTGAGTTTTGTGGTTGAAGCTCTGGCTTCAATGCGTGAGCCACGTGATGAAGCAACTTCGTTCGTGCCACGCAGTCACCGTGCATGATTTATGCCGTTAAACAAACGCGGCGCTTTGCACGTCAGTACAAGAAATTACACGAAAACACCATAGTTGATGTAGATAATGCGGTCGAGATGGTTGCTGAGAAGCCTTCCATCGGTGAGCGTAAAAAAGGTGCTCTCGCCGATTTGTTGGTCTACAAATTTCGTAGTCATGGACAGCTCTATCTGCTGGGTTACACACTAGACGAAAGCGTCCAGTTGGTTTATCTGGAAGCCATAGGTTCCCACGAGAATTTTTACCGCGACCTCAAGCGCTAATTTTACCTGCTGCAGTAAATATCTCGGCAAATTCCTGAACATTCTGCCTGTGATGTCCACTCCCCGCTGCGAGAATCTCCCCCGGCGCGCGGTCCTCAGAGCCGCTGGCATTCATTACAGCCGAGATCGCCTGTCACATGTTACCGATGTTGAACAAGGAGTCCGGTTCCGCTTCGGTCAGTTCAGGGTAGTTGTGCTGCAATGCCTGCTGGAAGAGGGTGATCATGACATCGAAGTCTGGCACCCACGTTCTCTTCCGGATTTTGGCAAATTCCGCCTTGAACTACCTGAAGCTGAAAAATCCCATGGGACGGTCTGGAAAGACTTCGTGTCTTCATTACCCTGGTTGAGCGACCCTCAGCCTGGATTAACCAGTTGACGTGCAGCGGTGAGGATATCCTCGGTGCGGGGAATGCTGGCGGATTCCAGGTTACGGTTGAAAGGTGTGGGAAGATCAAGACCCCCTAGTCGCTGGATGGGGGCATCCAGAAGAAAAAAGCAGCGCTCCTGCAGGGTGGCCGCGATTTCGGCTCCGGCCCCGGCAAAACGGCAGTCCTCTTCCACTATGAGGCAGTGATGGGTTTTTTCCAGTGAATGTGCACAGGTATCCCAGTCAATGGGCGACAGGCTGCGCAAATCGATGACATCCATGCTTATGTTTTCCTTGGCGAGAGTTTCGGCTGCCTGCAGGGCTAACTGAACCATCCGCGAATAGGCAATGCAGGTCAGGTGTTCGCCACTTCGACGTGTTACGGCCTGGTGGATGGCTGGAGCCATCGCACCCTCATCCACCCTGCCCTGGGTGAAGTAGAGCAGTTCATGCTCCAGAACCACAACCGGATCATTGCTGCGTATTGCCTGGCGCAATTGCCAGTACGCATCCTGGGGTGTGGCCGGAACCACGATACGCAGACCCGGTACATTCATGAGGATGGATTCCAGTCGCTGGGAGTGCTGTGCACCCAGCTGTTTTGCCACACCTCCTGGCATACGCAGGGTCAGCGGCATGGAGAACTGTCCGCCAGACATGAAGGGAATTTTTGCAGCCATGTTGACCAGGGCATCCATGGCCAGAAGCGCAAAATTGAGGGTCATGATTTCGACGACAGGCCGCAGGCCGAGCATTGCTGCCCCGATGCCCAGTCCTGTAAAGCTGTTTTCAGAGATGGGGGTATCCCGTACCCGCCATTCGCCATACTTGGCCATGAGTCCTTCTGTCACCCGGTAGGTGCCTCCAAAAAGACCGACGTCCTCACCCAGGATAAAAACGGTTTCATCCGCGGCCATTTCGGCATCCAAAGCCTGGTTCAGTGCCTGCCAGTACAGCATTTCCTTCATGTTGGGCTTTTCATCAGTGTTTCGAAACGACGGTTGCAGAGAAATGCATCCCAGGCGTCCTGCATGCCCGGTTCTTCTGAGGCCTGTGCAAAGGCCAGGGCATCTTCCACTATCTTCTGTACTTCCTGTTTCATGCGGGTGAGCGTTTCTTCATCCAGTAATTCGTTATTACTGCAGTGATCAGTGAGTTGATCCAGACAGTCAGGACCTGCAGATCGGATATCCTCGAGGCTCGGATAGGGAGATTGGCTAAGCTGGATGGCTGTAGCAATGGGGTCATGGGCCTGATAGGCCAGCAATTCAGAACCAGGGCGGTAACTGCCTGGATCGGCCATGGAATGGCCGCGGTAACGATAGGTTTCCAGTTCAAGGAGCTGAGGTCCGTCGCCTGACCGGATGGATTCCAGGGCATGTCTTGCCGCGTCATGGACAGCAAGCACATCCATGCCATCTACTTTTTCTGCTGGAATGGCGTAGGCACAGGCGCGCTTGTAGACTTCCACCACAGCGGAGTGGCGATGAATCTCAGTGCCTATCTGGTAACGGTTGTTCTCGCAGACAAAAAGAATCGGAAGCTTCCACAAAGACGCCATGTTCAGGGATTCGTGAAATGTACCCTGATTGACTGCCCCATCTCCAAAAAAGCAGATGACTGCCTCGGGCAGATGTCGATAGGTGATGGCATAAGCTGCGCCAAGGGCAATGGGAAAGGTCTCGCCGACAATGGCATACCCCCCGAGAAAGCGTCGGGTGGAATCAAAAAGGTGCATGGATCCCCCCATACCCCCGCAAATCCCGGGTTTTTTTCCAAACAGTTCTGCCATGATCTGGCGGGCAGGGATACCCCGCACCAGCGCGTGGACATGCTCACGGTAGGTGCTGATGATGTAGTCACCCGGTTCTGCCGCGTGTAATACGCCTACGGCAACAGCCTCTTCGCCAGGATACAGGTGCAGGAAACCACTGATGTTTCCCCTGGAGTATTCCTCGGCAGCAGCCTCTTCAAAGGCACGGGCCAATAGCATGTCACGCAGCATCGCAGACAGGTTCATCCTATCCATGGTCTCTCCTGTGCAACAAGAACCGTTGTTGAACGGATCCTGAAAAAAAGGCTGGGGTAGTCATCCTGTTTCACCATCCGGTCGGGCGGGGTGCCAAACTTTCATTGTGCCATTCTATCAGGCAGCAGGAAACAGGACTCCTGGAACGGGCCTGGAACTGCTGCCGTGTCTTCTGTTTTGCCTGGCAGTCCATATCAAGGACTCTCCAATAAGTCCCGCTCATCCTGAAGCAGCAGGCATATGGTACGGCTAAGGATATGCATCCGGTTTCATTATACGCATTCAGGCGGGGTCAAGACGATATGGCTTTTGATCTAAATCAGGTGAAGGTCAAACTTTCCGGTTTCAAGCCAGCCTGCTGATTCTTGCTGGCTTCCAGAAGGCAGCTTCATGCGGGTTTCCAAGGAGTTTCGAAGCATTCAGGCCGGGTTGGGTCTTGTTTTTGGCTGTCTGGATCAGGGCGCTGGACAGGACGGGTTAACAGGAATTCATGAACACCTGTCCGCGCATTCCCCTCTTAGGCGAGTTCCGAACCAGTCTTGCACCAGCAGGGGGTCAAGCGGACGGTTTGGTTTTTGACTTGGCTTTGGCCTTGCGTGCATGCTCTTCCGTTCCCTGGGCGTCCACATAAGCCCGCACCGTTTCAAGCGTAGCCCCGCCAACGCTGCCGACGAAATACGCCCGGTGCCAGAACAGGGGCTTGCGGTAGAAGGCGGCAAAATGCTCCGCAAACCGGTTCCGGGTGCGCCGTGCGCTGGCGGTTTTGAGATTGTTAATCAGCACCGGAATGTCCAGTGCGGGGTGGATGTCGATCAGCAGATGCACATGATCCGGTTCGCCACCAAATTCAATCAGCCTGCAGCGCCATCCTTCGAGTATGTCGCCAAAGGCGGTTTCAAGATATTCCAGCAGTTCCGGTGTCCGTGTTTTGCGTCTATATTTCGTCACCAGGACGATATGCAGCTTAATGTTAAATACCGCGTGCGAACCGGATTTATTAGCGTTGTCCATGCTTGCGCCTTAACGGATTGTAGTAGCATCTCATTTATGCAGACTGGTCATAAATTTCGCTGTTATCCCACTGCTGCACAGGAACAGACCCTGTTGCGGTGGATCGGCTGCCAGCGTTTCATCTACAACGCCAAGGTGCGCGAAGACCGGTATTTCCGCCGCTTTGCGCAGAAGTCTTTGCAGCACGCCGGGCAGGTTGCCCCGATAGACCAGCAGTACGCCCATTTCAAGACCGGACTCACGCCATACCTGTCCGAAGTGCCAGGTGCTGTGCTGCGCAATGGCGCAGTGCTGTGGAAGCAAGCCTGCAGCCGTTATTTCTCCAGGCTGGGCGGGCGTCCGGTCATGCACAGGAACCACGGCAGACAGGCCGTGTGGCTCACATCGGAAATGTTCAGGTTCGTGCCGGTCGTGGATGTAGGGACAGGTAAAATCACCGGACACCTGCTTCATATCGGTGGCAAGAAATTCCCCGTTGGCGTACTGGCCTTTAAGGCGCACAAGGATTACAAGCTTCCCGCCTCGCTGCATATCAGCATTCACGCTGGTCGCTGGCATGTCTCGTTCAATCATGATGATGGCGTTCCCGAGCCAACCGACAAGGACACGACCGACTGGCTGATTCAGTTCGACGAAGCAGAATTGCGCAAAATGACTGCCGGGCTGGATCGGGGCGTAAATCTGCCGTTGGCCGGGAGCGATGATCAGCGATTTAATTTCTCGGAAGCCCAGAAGAAACGCCTGCTTGCCCAGGAACGTCACAAGAAACGCTGGCAACGCCGCCAGGCACGCCGCACCAGGGGTTCGGCAGGCTGGGTCAAGGCGAAGCGCCGTGTAGCGCGTTACCAGCGTTATGGTGCGGATGTGCGCCGGGATGTGGCCCATCAGTCCAGCCACACGCTTGCCAGCGATCCGCGGTACAGGCTGTTCGTGTTCGAAGCCCTCAAGGTGCGGAACATGACGGCCAAGCCGAAACCGAAGCAGGACGGGCAAGGCCGCTGGGTCAGGAATGGCGCGGCCGCCAAATCCGGTCTTAACAAGTCCATTCTGGCTTCCACCTGGGGGCAGACAAAAACGTATCTGCAGTACAAGGCTCGCCGTCAGGGCAAGCTGGTTATCGACGTGCCCCCGTTCTATTCTTCGCAGGAATGTGCCCTATGCGGCCACGTTCACCAGGACAACCGGGTATCACAATCCGGATTCGTCTGCCTGAGCTGCGGGAACACCGACCATGCGGATCACAATGCGGCAAAGGTTATTGCCCTGCGCGGTGTCCGGCAGTTATTGTCCGGGAAGGGTGTTCAGAAAGAATTGAGGCGGTGCAGGATCACAAGGAACAAGGTAGGGGCGGAAGGTTCCGAACCGGTTGCACAAACGCAATCTACACCTGGGGAGACCAAGGTAAGCCGCAAGGGTGGCAACACCCCTGCGCACTGGTCGTCGAGCCAGGAAACCCCCACTACAACGCCAACAGGAGTTTAGCAGGGGGAGACTTCATGAAGGTTAACCGTTAATTTTTGCGAGGAAATCCGTTTGTAAATTGTTTTATCCTTCCTGTTTAATTGAATTAAACTATTGCGATTCGTACCCATGCGGGAAATCCAGGATGACAAAGTTAACGCCCCGCCTGTCCAGTCGTATCAGGCTTGCTGGCATCATGGCATTTCTCGGGGTTATTGGCCCCGGGATCATTACAGCCAATGTGGACAATGATGCGGGGGGGATCACGACCTACTCGCTTGCCGGTGCCCAGTTTGGCCATGCTTTCTTGTGGACACTTTTTCCGATTACCCTGCTTCTTATCCTGGTACAGGAGATGTCGGCCCGGATGGGGGTAGTGACAGGGAAGGGGTTTGCCGACCTCATCCGGGAACATTTTGGGGTACGCTGGACTTTCTATATCCTGCTCATGCTTCTGGTTGCCAATCTGGGCAATACTCTTTCGGAATTTGCCGGTGTTGCGGCATCCATGGAAATTTTCGGGTTTCCAAAATATCTGAGTGTACCCCTGACCGCAGCCTTTGTCTGGTGGCTGGTGGTCAAGGGGAGTTACAGGAGTGTCGAAAAGGTTTTTCTGTTTGCCAGTTTTTTTTATGTCTGTTACCTTGCTTCCGGATTTCTGGCCGCACCTCACTGGGCGGGTGTCATCAAGAGCAGCCTTATCCCGAGCTGGTCGGGTAAACCGGCGTATCTGGCCATGTTCATCGGGATGGTAGGAACGACCATTGCACCCTGGATGCAGTTCTACCTCCAGTCTTCCGTAGTAGACAAAAAAATCCAGCCCAAGGATTACTGGGTTACGCGCTGGGATGTCATTGTAGGGTGTTTTGCGACCGACATCGTTGCCTACTTCATCATAGTCGCCTGCGCGGCGACAATCTATGCTCATGGCCTGAGCATCAATTCGGCCAGGGATGCGGCTGTGGCCCTGGCACCGCTGGCCGGGAAATGGGCTTCCCTTCTTTTCGCCTTTGGCCTGTTCAACGCCTCGGTTTTTTCGGCCTCCATCCTGCCGCTGTCGACGGCCTATTCCATGAGCGAAGGCATGGGCTGGGAATCGGGGGTGGATCACAGTTTCAGGGAAGCCCCTGCTTTCTATAGCCTCTATACCGGACTGATTGTCCTCGGCGCAGGACTCATCCTGATTCCCCATGCTCCCCTTATCCCCATCATGTACTGGTCACAGGTGGCCAATGGCATCCTTTTGCCTTTTGTTCTCATCCTCATGCTCGTGCTTATCAACCAGCACCGCCTTATGGGAGAGCATGTCAACGGTCCGGTACTGAATGTGACTGCCTGGGTTGCGATCATCTTTCTTGTGCTACTTAACAGCCTGCTTCTGCTGACAACGCTTTTCCCTTCATTCCTGACAGGTTGACCATGCAAATTTTTTTAAGCGAACTGAGTGGCAGGGGGGTTTATGACCAGTACGGAAAGCGGGTCGGCCGGCTCAAGGATCTGGTCATTCATCCCTCAGGTTCCCTTCCGGAGGTGATAGGTCTTGTCATCCGGCACCATCCAGGGGCGATTTACCTGCCTTTCCGGAATGTGGCCCGGCTTGAGCCGGAGGGAATTTGGCTCTCCCTCGGTTCAGAATCGATTTCCCCTTCGCCCCCTCCGGAAGATCATCTTCTGCTGCGTCGTGATCTGCTTGATGCCCAGGTGGTGGATACGCATGGTGCCCGGATCCTGCGGGTCAATGATGTGCTGTTGAGCTATCTTGCCGGCCACCTCAGGGTTGATGGCCTGGATATCGGGGTCAAGGGATTGATGCGTCGTCTGGGCTGGATGTTCCTTTTTTCCCATCTGACCCGGATTCTGGGGATTGCGGTTCCTGCGGGCATACTCCCGCTGGATACAGTTGCCTTGATTGACAAGGGGGCAGTCCGTGTCCACCTGAGCGTCCCCCAGGATGGGCTTGTTCGCATGCACCCGGCTGATCTGGCCGATCTGGCCGAGGAGATGGGTCGCCAACAGCGTAGCCGCCTTTATAGTGCCCTTTCTGATGAGCAGTTGGCAGATCTGATTGAGGCAGCTGATTCTTCCATGCAGGTTTCGATTCTCCATGAAATCGTCCCGACGCGGGCTGTACGGGTGCTGGAGGCCATGGAGCCAGATGAAGCCGCAGATCTTCTGGGAGAAATTCCGGGTGTGGAGTCCTCCGCCCTGATCCAGTCGATGACCCCTGAGACTGGTGCCGAACTGCAGCAGCTGCTCACCCATAACGAGAACAGTGCCGGGGCGATGATGACAACCAGTTTTCTGGCGGTCAACGGTGAAGCGACGGTGAAGGAGTGCCTGAAGTGGTTCAAGGAGTCTGCCCCGGAAGTTGAGCTCAATGCCTATTTCTACCTGACGAATCCAGAAGGCCAGCTTTCAGGAGTGGTTTCCCTGAGGCGCATGCTTTTTGCTGCGGAACATGACCAGATGACACAACTTTCCCCGAAGGAGATTTACCATGTCCATGTGCACACTTCCTGCCAGAAAGCCGTGGAAATGATTGCACATTACAAGCTTCTGGCCCTGCCGGTTCTGGATGCGGGAAACCGGATTGAAGGAGTGATTACGATACATGACGTTCTGGCGTATCTTCAGGAAGGCCGGACAAAATAGGGATTCCTTTTTTTTTCGCGCAGGGTCAGGCAGGAGGGAGCAGCACGGATGGCTGGTCTGGCATTGATCAACAGATCAGTGTTTTCCTTTGCGGCAGTAGCAGTAGACAAACTGCTGGATTCTGCCAGAGGGAGTCTGGTGGCTTTCCTTTTCATGGGCGACCAGCAGGAAGGTCTCGCCAAATTCGGCGTGGAGTGTTTCCGGCCGGTAGCGCATGACGGGCAGTCCACTGCATTGTTCCGGGCCTTCTTCGGCAAAGGTGGCAATGATGACGTGTCCGCCTGGGCGAACAGCCTTCCAGACGCGTTCGATATAGGCATGGCGATCTGCCGGGTCGGTGAGAAAGTGGAAGACTGCGCGATCATGCCAGATGTCGAACCGGTACCGGGGAAATTTCGCCCGGGTAATGTCCGCTTCGATCCAGGACACGGTCTGGGCCTGTTCCCCTAGACGTTTTCTGGCGACATCGATGGCTTTTGATGACAGATCAAGAACGGTGAGATCGGTATAGCCATCGGCGACCAGATCATCCACCAGCCTGGAAGCGCCTCCCCCGACATCAATAATGGCTGCATTTTTGTCGAGTGTGGTATCGTGAATGAGCCGCAGTGACCGGTCAGCATGTTCCTGGAACCAGCTTACCGTATCCGGTGGCCTGGTTGCATAGACCTGTTCCCAGTGGCGTTTGTGTTCCATAATTTGTCCTTCTCTGGAAGCTGGTTTTTCCTGGAAGATGTGAAGGCAGAAAAAACATGCATAGACCCTTTAGGGACCTGGTGCCTGTTCAGGTTAGCATGGCAGATGACTGCCTGCAATCCGGGTAAGCTATCCCGAATTGGGCTGGCATGGAAAAACAGGGAAGGCGGGTTTTGATGTCAGGCGTAAACCCAGGATGACTTTATGCTGCTTCGGTTAACCCGTAGCTGAAAAACACCCAGTCTCATCCATAACCTTATATATTGTGGTAATGCTGGAGTACTTATGAAACCTGAATCCTTGCTGACCTGTCCGGTATGCGGCTATGCTCAGATGCTGAAGATGCCGACGGATGCCTGCCAGTGGTACTATTCCTGCCCGGGATGTAAAACCCTGCTTAAGCCCAAACCAGGTGACTGCTGTGTATTCTGCTCCTACGGCAGTGTGCCCTGCCCACCCATGCAGGAGGCGCGAAGCCGGGAAGGCCAGGAGAAACAGTAGTCCGTCATGGCTGGACAGTCGACAGTTTCTGTGGCAATCGCACCTGGTCCTTGTCCTGTCCGGGTAAAAGGAAACCTGATCATGGGTCGGTTTTTAGTCTGCAAACGAGGGTTTCAGTCGGCTTTTTCGCTGGAAAGCCCGGATACATTCCAGGCCCTGTCCTTCCAGCGCCATTCATCAGTTTCAGGAATATTCATTCGATTCCAGTGCGGCAGGCAAAGATGAACCTGACCCATTTTTATGTGATCCATTGGGTACATGTCCACCCCGGCTGGGCGGAACTAATCATCTTTCTGCTGTCTCTGACTGAGTCCCTGGCCGTAATCGGCACGTTCATTCCAGGAACGACGGCCATGTTTTTTGCAGGTGCACTTATTGGGGCCGGAGTACTTGATCCCGGGCTTACCTTTACCTGTGCCATCGCTGGAGCTGTGGCAGGCGATGGGGTGAGCTTCTGGATTGGCCACCGGTACAGGGAGCAGGTGGTGAATATGTGGCCCTTCAGAACTCACCGAGAGCTTCTGGAAAAAGGGCAGGGATTTGTGGCCAGACATGGCGGCAAGAGTATCCTGTTTGCACGTTTTGCAGGACCTATCCGGGCCATTGTTCCTGTTGTGGTTGGCATGTTCGGTATTTCACCTCTGCGGTTTTATACGGTCAATATCCTGTCTGCACTGGCCTGGTCCATCGTGCATATCCTGCCTGGTATCGTTTTTGGAGCTTCATTGCAGCTGGCGGGTGAAATCAGTATCCGCCTGGTTATCCTGGTACTTTTGCTGGCTGCCTTCTTCTGGTTCGGGTTCTGGCTGGTGCGCACGCTGCTCTCAGGACTGCTTCCATGGATAGACCGGATCCGGAGCAGGGCTCTGGCCTGGGCAGGCCAGCATAACAACCTGCCTGCAGGGATGCTGATCCGGATCCTGTCGCCTGAAGAGCCAGAGTCAGGTGTGCTGCTGCTGATGGCGGCACTGCTTTTGCTGGGAACCTGGGTTTTTCTGGGGGTAGTGCAGGATCTGCTTTCCAAGGATCCCCTGATTCGTGTTGATGTCAATGTCGAACATCTCCTGCAGGGGCTGCGCATCCCCTGGATGGATGGAATCATGGCGGGAGTATCAGCACTGGGCAGTGTCTATGTCCTCATTCCCGTCGTCGTTGTGGTTGCATTGTGGCTTGGATTTCAGCGGCAGTGGCGGGCGTTTTGTTACTGGCTTGCAGCAGCCGGGTTTTCGCAGGGCATCATTCTACTCATCAAGGCGATGCTGGGCCGGGAGCGGCCGATAAACTGGTATACGGGTTGGGAACAGTATTCATTCCCCAGTGGACATGCGACAAACAGTGCCGTGATCTATGGATTCCTGGTTTTTCTGATTGCCCGTCAATCTTTGCCCCTCATGCGCAGGATCCTGGTTACAGTAACGGCGATGCTGGTTTTCCTGATTGCCTTTTCAAGGCTCTATCTCGGGGCGCACTGGCTATCTGACGTGATCGGTGGGGTCAGCCTTGGGCTGGCATGGGTTGCCATGCTCAGTCTGGCCTATACCTATCATCATCCCCCCCGGCTTCCTACGAAAAATCTTCTGGGGGTTACCCTTGTGACGATGCTTCTGGCGAGTGGCGGGCAGTGGTTCTACAGGATGGGAGAAGGTGTGGGCCATCACGGGATGCAGAGCGTGCCAGAGATCATGGGGTTTTCGGCCTGGCAGCAGGGTGGGTGGCAGGCGTTGCCAGCCTATCGGGTTGATTTTGCCAGTGAGCCGGAGGAGCCGTTTACCCTGCAATGGGCTGGAAGTCGCATGAATATTACCCGGGAACTGGTCATGGCAGGCTGGAAACCCCCACCTGGAGCCTCCTGGGCGCACCGCTTCCTTGTCTGGCTTATCCCCCAGGTTCCAGCCATGAATCTGCCGGTTTTGCCCAGGCTAAATGGTGGCGTGATGCCGGCCATCCAGTTTATCCATGCCTCTACGCAGCCAGACAGCCGGGAAGTGCTGCGGCTGTGGCCCTCAGGTTATGTGGTTTCATTCGATGGGTTACATCGCGAACCGCTCTGGCTGGGTGAGGTGAGCTGTGAAAAAATATCCAGGCTGCTATCCCTGATGACGCTTATCAGGACGGAAAAAGATGCGGGCCAGTGTTCGGCCCTGTCCGGGAGACTGTTTCCCGGCGAGGTGAGGGTTCAGCGGATAAATGATCCTTCCCCGCTATTGCTCATTGGCACGGCCCCCGTATAATCGGGGGAATCCAGGCCAGTCCGGACACTTGGATACAGCGTCAACTAGCCCGCACTGAAGAACGGGGTTTCTCGTGTAAAATGATGAAACTTATACCCAGGAAGCCATGTCTGCATGAGAACGCTTTTAGTCGAAGATGATCCCAAGACCCTGTCCTATCTCTCCCGGGGCCTGAATGAGCACGGATTTATAAGTGATATTGCAAAGGATGGCGAAGAAGGCCTTCATCTTGCACTGACAGGCCCCTATGATCTCATCATTCTGGACGTGATGTTGCCCAGGCTCGATGGGTGGGCCGTACTGGCTGGAATCCGTGCCGCAGGAAAGAATCTGCCCATACTCATGCTGACGGCCAGAGACAAGGTGGAAGATCGGGTCAAGGGGCTGGAACTGGGCGCAGACGATTATCTGGTCAAGCCGTTTGCATTTTCAGAACTTGTTGCCCGCATGCGCTCCCTGATGCGGCGGGGTACAGGCCAGCATATGGACAGGCTGTCGATTGCAGGGCTGGACATAAGCTTTCTTCGACACCAGGTCAGCCGGGATGGCAAGGTGATTGATCTTTCAGCCAAGGAATTCCAGCTTCTGGCCTTCCTTGCACGGCACCAGGGCGAAGTGCTTTCCCGTACGCTCATCGCTGAACAGGTATGGGACATTCATTTCGAGTGTGACAGCAATATCGTGGATGTAGCCATACGCAGGCTTCGCCGCAAGGTCGATGACCCTTTCGGGGTCAAGCTGATTCGTACTGTTCATGGCATCGGATATGTCCTTGATGACGTTTCAGCGCCTGCTTGAGAGATTAAGGCAGGCGGGCGGTTCCATCACGGCGCGCATGACGGCCTATTTTACCCTGGCTGCCTGTGTGATGCTGCTCGTGGCTGTCACTTTTCTTCAGTGGGCCCTGTCGCGCAATCTTTATGGGGAAGATCACCAGTTTCTCAGGGACAAGGTTCATGTCATCCGCAATATCCTGCGTACCCAGCCTCTCGATCAGGCTACCTTGCATGAAGAGTTTCAGTGGGAAGGCCATACTTTCCGTTATGCCCATTATTATGCCCGTCTTCTGGATCCACAGGGCAGGATCATCATCGAGACGGACAGGATGGACAAGGTAGTGCCGGTAACTGTTTTCCCGGTTCATGGCAAGAGCAGTTCCGGTCCGGATATCAGCGACAGGTGGCACAAGGGTGGAAAGGCGTTCATGCTGATGACGGCCGGGGCAAAGGCGGGAAATGGGGATTCTGACCGGATACAGCTCGCGCTGGATGTTACACTGGAAGAAAAACTGATTGCGAGCTATCGCCAGGAACTGGCCATGGTGCTGTTTGCTGGCATCCTGCTTGCTGCGGCACTCGGTGCCCTGTCGGCAAAGCGCGCACTCAAGCCCCTTAAGGATATTACCCGAAGCGCACGCCAGGTCAGCTTTGAAACCCTGTATACCCGACTTGGGGAAACGCGATGGCCCCGTGAACTTCGTGATCTGGCCCTGGCTTTTGATGAGATGCTCGAGCGCCTGGAGCATTCCTATACCCGGCTATCACAGTTTTCGGCAGATCTGGCCCATGAGTTGAGAACGCCTATCCATAATCTCATGGGGGAAGCCGAGGTTGCCCTGCTTCGCAGCCGCAGCATTGAGGAATACCGCCTGGCCATTGAATCCAGTCTCGACAATTATTCACGCCTGGCAAGAATGATTGATAGCCTGCTTTTTCTTGCCCGTGCGGATCAGGTTCCTTATCCCCTGCAGCGCAGCCGTTTTGATGTCCGTCTGGAGATTGAGCGGTTGCGGGATTTTTTTTCTGTCATGGCCGATGAACAGGATATCCGGATCCAGGTGTCCGGACAGGCTGAACTGAATGCCGATGTTCAGCTGGTCAGCCGCGCCTTGAGCAACATCCTGGATAATGCCTTGCGCTATACCCCGGTCCATGGCCAGATCCATATTGAACTGGTATCGTGTCCTGAAAGCGGGTGCCGAATTATTATCCGGGATACCGGCTGCGGGATTGCCCTCCATCATCAGGGCAAGGTGTTCGACCGGTTTTACCGGGTGGATGAATCCCGTTCATCGGCGTCTCCAGGAAGTGGGCTGGGTCTTGCGATTGTCCGTTCCATCATGACCATGCATGGTGGGGAAGTGGGTATGGAAAGTGTGCCTGGCAGGGGAACGATGATCTGGCTTTATTTTCCGGATTCAGAAATGACTGATTTGTCATAATCCGGTCAGCTTTCTGTCATCTGCCATGTTTTAAGATGTGCGTCATGCAGCAGATCTTGTTGGGGGATCCATCGTGAATCTTTGGCGTCAAATCAGTCTGCCTGAAAGACGGGAGCCTTTTTTTCTTCGAAGGCAACAGATGCTGCGCATACTTGTGGCTTGTTTAATCCTCTTGGGTGCAGGTGCGGCTGGCGCCGCTCCCTTGTCCGTAAACTCCGTGCCATTGAAGATCCGTTCATGGAGGCATGAAATCAGGGTTCTGGGCCGGATCCGGACCCTGGATCAGGACGAAGTGCTGGCCCCTTTTGATGGACGTGTGAAAGGTCTGCTGGAGCGTCCGGGAAGCAGGGTCAGGTCAGGCCAGATCCTGATGGCCCTGGTTCCGCAGGATCTCGACCGGAAGATCATGCAAGCCCAGGCGCAGCGTGTTTATGCCGAGCATCACCTTCATCTCGTCCATATCCTTCTACATGAGCGTCTGCAGTCCCGGCAGCAGCTTGAGCAGGCCAGATTGGGCCTTCAGGTCGCAAATCAGCAGCTAGATATTCTTGAACGGCGCCTGACCCTGGGCGAGG
>JAGWIG010000242.1 GCA_028873515.1 Pseudomonadota bacterium
CAGCAAGGACAGAACTGGAATAACCTGGACGGCGCCCAGCAGGAATCCTTGGAGATGATTTGTGTAAAGATCAGCCGCATTCTCAACGGGAATCACAACGAAAAGGACCACTGGCATGACATTGCGGGGTATGCTATGCTTGTTGAGGAATTGTTGTAACTTATGGCTTATAAGGAAGGACTGCAATGGCACCACAATCGAAAGGGCCTACACCAACGAGCAGGAAGGCAAGGCGGACACACGCTAGCCGCCAAAGCGTTATTGGAGAAGCTATGCAAGGATGCAGCAGGCAAGACGCCCAAGTCCTCCTCCTAAGGCTCTATTGCTATCAACGGTCACAGCGGGTTGTGCTATATACGCCAGAGGAGGTGGAAAAGGATATTGTAATTATCCAACAGTGGAGTGTGGTATAATGCCCAAGGGGAAAACCAACGCGCCGTTGAACATTCTCGTCATTGGCAGTGAGCTTTACGACAGCGAACCGATGAAAACCCTTCACGCTCAAGGACATAATGTATTCCTGGCTGACGCCTATGGGGATTTTGACAGAATTTATGGCCATAACTGTTATCGTATGACCAAAGACCTATTGTCCTTCCTTCCTATCTCACTCAAGGAAGCACGGTTGGAGAAGAAGGCAAGGGCGGTTAGGGGGAACAAACAATGAACTGGCACGATGGGCGTGAGGTTGTTATATTATTAGCAACCGGCTTTGTGGTGGGAATGGCGTTAGTCGTAGGCACTTGTACTAAGAGCCATGCACGGTCCTTGGTAGAACTGAAGCCCTGCCCTATTCCTGATATCCATAAAGTGGAGGAACGTCAGTTGGTAGGCGCCGGCTTCGATCTACTCGCCATGAAGTATTGGAGGACCTTTGACCTAGACGGGAATAAGGTGGCGGATTACCATGTGGAGTATGGTATCAGCGGGATACGTGAGGACAAGACGCTGATCCTCAGTACCTTCCCGAGTACCTACTATTATGATGCAGATGGGGATGGGTTCTATGAAGTCGTGATGATGGATGTTAATGGGAACGGGGTCTGTAAGGACCTACGCCCTTACACAGGACGGCAACATGAACAAAGCCGATAGGTGGGTGGCGGCATCCATTATCAGTAGTGTGGCGGCCTTTGCCGCTTTCACATTGTACACCAGCCATGCCGTGGTAAAGCAGGCTATTACAGTGGGAACCTGCCTCACGATGAACAATGACCCAGAGCCATGGGAACCGATGACGATTTGGAAGGTAGAGACGGTGGGGAAGCGGTCGTACTTAGTAAGGAAGACACCAGCCTCATTATATCGCGACCAGGAGGGTACGACCATTTCCTTCGAGATGGCCTATTACTATCGCGCGCTGCCGTGCCCTCCTAAGACTTAGTGCCCGAACTTACTGTATAACC
>JAGWIG010000088.1 GCA_028873515.1 Pseudomonadota bacterium
GATCCCGCACGCTGATGATTTTGGAAAAATGCGAGGGAGTGCAAGGCAGATAAAAGCGCTAGTTGTTCCAATGCGGGACGACTTCACAGCTAAGAAAGTTGAAGAATGTTTAAAAGAGATAACATTGTCTCAACTTATTGAAAGATATAGCGTTAATGGAGAAGTGTTTATAAAGTTTCCGGCTTTCGAAGAACATCAATCTGGACTACATAAGCGTACAAAATCGAAGTTCCCGGACCCGGAAGAAGGAGAAGAGAAAGAAAAAATTCCTGGAAATTCCGGGAATGTCCGTCCTGAACTAGAACAGGAACAGAACAGAACAGAACAGGAAGTAGAAATAGAAAGGGAAAAAGAAAAGAGCACACGCGCACCAAAAAACAAACTGACACCAGGTATGAATCTCGAAACGGCCCTATTGATAAATGTGGGTATCGACTTGGAAGTAGCCAAGGACTTTTTGAAAATAAGGAAGAACAAGATAACCCAAACATTCATCGACGGGATTATCAGAGAAGCTGAAATAGCAGAAATATCGGCTAATGAAGCTATCCGTGTATGTGTGGAAAGGAGCTGGCAGACTTTTAATGCCGGATGGGATTGGAACCCTAAGCAAAGCAAGCAAAACGGATTCAGCAAGGTTGGATTTACTCAAGCCGATTTAAATTCAATGGATTTTTAATTTTATGAACAAAAAAGCCAGAGCAACACCGGGCAGGTAATCGACTCTGGCTTACCGCATCACAACCAACGAGGGCTTAACGGTGGAAAATATACTATCACACAACGCGACATCGAATCACTTGATTTCTGACATGCCGCAACAACCGCAGTCAGTCAAGCAGACGATTGTCGAAATGGTCAAGGCGATGCAAGCCGATTTTGGGCGGACATTCCAGAATCAATTTCACGATCCAGAAGTCTTGGCGGAGTTTAAAAACCGGCTTTTGACAAAACTTCGGGGCTATCCACCAGGAGCAATCATATCTGGTTATGAGCAATGCGTAGATCGTAACCCGAAGTTTTGCCCGACAGTGCCGGAGATCGAGGCAAGCACGAAGGAGATTATAAAAAATCTTGAACAGGCTGAAAAAAACCGCATTGAAACGCAAAGGCTGGCAGCATTACCGGCTCCAACAATTTCATGTAATCCGGTGGAAATGTTCGCCAAGGCAAAGGAAAGCCATGATTCAGAAAAATTAACATCTGAGCAGCGGATGAAAAAACGCGATGAAGCGATGAAAAATCATAATGCGTTGCTGATTATCCACTCGCACTTAATCAAGCGGGTTTATGCAGATTACGATCATTTATGCAAGTTTCCTGGATGCAGAAAAGCTGGAAGCATAAGCCGTGGAACAAAAGGAGGCGATAACTTTTATTGCCTCCAACATTTTCGATTAGTTTAAGGGCTAACTCATGAAACAAAAAATAATTGCAGTATTAGACGGCCTCAATAGCTGGATATTAACCACCGGCATCCTGGTTGCGGTAGTAATAGCCATAGGCGCTGGGTTGTGGATGGTTGATGAAGAGCGATGGAAAGATGCAAATTACGATTGAAGGCGTGAAGCGAACGAATGGAAACAATAAGCATCAATGGCCTATTCTACAAGCTTTTTCCGATCAATTATTGTGGCCTGTTAATGGCGCTATGGTAAAAATTACGGCGGAAGAATGGAAAACTATATTGACAGCGGCATATCGACAGGAATCTCCAAGAGTGGCGCAGGGATTAGATGGCGGGATGGTATTATTGGGACACAGGACCAGAGAGTTTAAAAAGGAAGAATGGCCTGACTGGATCACTTTTTTAGAGTCTGTTGCAGCTGATCGAGAAGTAAAAATTCCGGTATCAAAAAAGCAAGCGGCGGCAATGGGGTGTTATGAGTAGATGTTATAGAGACTGGGAGCCTATAAATAATTATGATTGGGGATCAGAAAAGCCAACATACACAGGGATACCATACTCTGGCAGATTGTTGCCTAACCGAGAAAAATGGAGAAAAAATTATATCCCTTATTTTGGTTTTTTATCGCTTAAATATGCGCGAGGTATGAATGATGCTTATGACATAATTTTTGATCGCTTCGTAAGAATGAAGGGCATTCTTTGGGATGATGAAGTTAGATATTTCAAGGAATTATTTGAAAAAAAGCATCCAGAAATAAAAAGTAAAAGAGCTTATAAAAATAGGGATGAAAATTTTTTAGGTGCTTGTTGGAATTATAAGTGGAACCGCTCGATGCCTTTATTTGGAAGAGATGGCTTATTTAGAGAGACGCCAATAACTCCAAAGCCAGAAAAAAGGAATAAGGTCTTTTTAGAAGCTACTGAACGAGAAATATACAGAATCCAAAGAGGGTATAAACAATGCAATTAATACAAGAAATTAATACGTTTGGTGATGCTAGAAAATTGATATTACAAACAATGATACAGCTTAGAGATGGCAAAATTGATATAAGCAGAGGAATGGCTATTGCGGCAAATATGAAGGTCTTGAACGATAGTATTCAATGCGAAATAAATGCAGCGAAAGTGAGCATGATAGCGACTGAAAAAGGACATGATTTTGGGAAAATAGTGCGCATGGGACAAACTCTTATTGGAAGAGATGAATAAGCATGACCGCAGCATCAGAACGGCACATGCAGCGAGTCCGGGAACTTGGGTGTCTTATCTGTCAGCGTCCAGCGTCTGCGCATAATATTCGTGAAGAGCGCATAAAGGACGATTGGCTGACGATTCCTCTTTGTCCAGATCACCATTTAGGAGCGTTTAGCATTCACAAAAGCAAACGCCAGTTTGAGAATATTTATGGATCAGAGTTGCATTTATTAGCTGAGACAATCAAGAAATTGAGCGAAAATAAACCGACTTACTTGCTAAGTAAGTAATTGAAAATTAATGTAAAAAGCGTATAATTTAGGGGAATATTAATGTATTTAATTTTTGATGAAGATGGGACTATTACAAAAATATCTTTTTTATCAAAAGATGATTTGCAAGGCGCTGAGGATGGATACCAATCAATCATTGACATATCCGATCCAGAAAACCCGCTTGAATATGACGGCGGAAACTGGCTCGAAATAGATAACGCGGAAGATTATTAATGTCAAATGTAATTAGTTTTTCCGGTATTTGCGGGAGCGATTCTGAAGTGCGCTATCTGCAATCGGGTCAGGCGGTTTTAACCGTAAATGTTGCCTGTAATGTTGGATTTGGTGATAAGCAGCAGACAATGTGGTTTAGATGCGCGGTTTGGGGGAAACGAGCGGAAGGGCAGCTAAAAGATTATCTAAAAAAAGGCCAACATGTATTTGTAAGCGGAGAAATGCGCACAAATGAGTATCAGGCAAAAGACGGCACGACTAAAACCAGCTTGGAGCTTAACGCCAATATTATTGATTTGATAGGCAAGAAAAGCGAAGGACAGCAGCAAGCGCAAAGTCAAAATAGCCGCACGCCGCAAGAATCAAGGCGAGCAACACCATCGACTGATAATTTTGATGACTTTGATGACGATATTCCGTTCATTCACCTAAACGCCATGATTAAGGGGCATTTGATATGAGTTTAGAAGTATGGGGAGACGAACCAGAAGGATATGAATTACCTGATGGGTGGTGGAGAGAAGACAATGTTAATGAGGTGCAGAAAGCAATCAATAATTTATGATGATCCTCTTCTTAAGGAGGCTATGAAGTTATTTCCTGACGAATATTTAATATGACAAAAGTAATTGGAATTGATCCAGGTACAAAAACGGGCCTTGCAAGTTTTATGAATGGTGAATTGGTTGACATGACTACTACCGATTTTTGGGGCTGCATCGAGCAATTAACTGTACATGATGATGCTATCGTCGTCCTTGAAATTCCGACTACTAAACACGTATGGCATGGTAAACAGTCAGATTCAACGGCTGTTAAACATCGTACAGGGTTTAATGTGGGAAGCTGCTATACACAAGCTCAGTTAATAGCCGAGTGGTTAATACTAAAAGGTAGGCGTTATATAACACATAATCCACAAGGCAAGCTTGATGCTAAAGAGCTTGCCCGAATTACCGGATGGACAAAGCGCACAAATCAGCATGAGCGCGATGCAGCGATGATCGGGTGGAAATATCGGAATATGAGGCAATCATGACCATCATACACGTCCCAAAATACCGGCAGCAAATAGCGCCTATTTCCTTCCGGTAATCTATGCTCTGGCTATTCCTGTGCAGGTGGCTATATGTCGCCATCCTGCATGGATGATACTAGCATCCGAAAAGCGGAAAATGTGCTATGAGTGCAAAGAGTACAGGCCGCTTTACAACGACCCGTACCCTCAGCATCAGCGGTGATAATTGAATTATTCGCCAAATTTTCTTTTATCATTCTTCCGCTTATACCTACACGCATCAGAGCAACATTGAGCCAGCTTTATGCCCTGGAATGTAACGCCGCAAACCGGACATACTTTTTGGTAGATTTTGCGCATTGACGCAAGCGCGGCGGCTGGGTTAAACATTAATTTCATTGCCTATTAATTTTTTTACGCCGAATTTTAATAAATCACTTTTTATTTGATTCCTAAAATTTGAGTTTTTTATACCACTCTCATAATTTCCGAGTATTGCACTAGCGGCTAACTCAAGTTTTCCATCAATCAAATAATTTACATGGACCCAGCCGCCCATTTTTTGCTGCTTATAAAACTTACCTGGCAAATTCTTGACTGAAAAATATTCTATGTCATAAATTTTACCGCCTGTCCGTATAAAAACCTCGCCTTTTTGCGAGTTGTTAATCTCTAATATGGTGTCGCCTTCATCATCTTCCACTATGCCCGTTGAATCAGGAGTTGATGCAATAAAATCGCACAAATCATTTATATACTTGAAATGTTTATTTGTGTTTGATTGTCCGGTGTAGATCATTGCTAAATATTTTTTCATTGTCTTAATCCTCTAAATTTAAGGTTATGCCGCGTCCGTCCGTGCTGCGGGGTGGTTGTTATTTAAGTTCAGCAATTTCTTCTTGTGTGTAAGTTCCAACGTTCATTATCCCGCTCAAAAAAGACTCCCCTTCTTTTATGCCGAATTTTTCGAGTACCGCGTCTTTGTTTGCTAAAAAAATAACTGTTTCTCCGGTCTCTTCGTTTACGATAGCATCAGCGTATCCGTCAATGTTTTCTGTTAATGCGATTTGATCATCCCCCCAAGATGATGATTCCGCAACAGCGGCGGCTACTGTGCTGAATCCGCCCATTTCATGCTCGCCCATTTGATATACAATTTTATAAGTGCTCATCTTCTTATCCTCAGTTATCGTCCAGGCCATTCCTGAAACGTTGGACATATTATTTCACAGAAACGCTTCCGTGTCAAGTTTTTTTTAGGATAGATGAAAATAATTTCAATATTTTCATAAAACACAATATGTAGTATAATAAAAGCTTCTTAAATACTAGATGTGGTGTTTATGGCGCAAATATCGGAAAAAAGATTTTACGGTGATCCGCAAGGTGTACTGGAAAGGTGTTTTATGGAGTCCAAGCTATTTTGCTGGTTCCTTTGGTGGAGCGCCGCTATCCGTCTTAAAACAGTATATCGAACAGCAGCAGCGCCACGAATAATTGGCTATTCGCCAATGAGCCACTACATCACCCACCTAAAGGAAGGTGTCTTGTGGCTCAAGACGATAAGTTTAAAAGCTTATGCAATATATTTGTTTCAAAACTATATATGGTAAAATAAGGCTTCAAAAACTCTATATGTAGTGGTTTTATGCAGCCTATTTATACAGATGAAAAAACTTTCGATATTATTCCTGAGCGCATGTTATGGCTAAACGTTATCGAACTGGCAATAAAAGACGCCGATTATCGACAAAATTTTGCAGTTTTTAAGAAAAACAACGAGAAAAAACGCGCCATTAAAGCGAAAGACGATGACGAAAGAAAAATAAAGCTCGAAAGGAGAAAAAAATATTTCGCAGATCAAAAATCTCTTTTGAAAACTGACGCCCTTAGCGCATGGCAATTTCTCGCTGGGAGCGGATTAGATGGTGTTTGCAGCGCATTATCACTAGATGCAGACCATTTGCGGATTAATCTAAAAAAAGAGCATTCCTGGGCAAAAATTTTGTTTAGTGAAAATGGCTTAAATTCGTTAATTGCCCTGAATTTTAGGTAATTTTATGACACTAGAGCGCAATCAATACGACGATCCGGCAATAATCTACGAGCGCGAGGAAGGCAAAAGCTGTAAAGGGTGCCTCCACGAACGCCAAGAATTCGATAAAAAATACTGCGATAGATTTATGCGACATGGCAATAAATGTCATCAATACGTCGAGCGTAACTCATGAGAGAGCGCGATAATACCGAAAGCACGGCGCGGGCAATCATGGAGTGCAGATTAAGCCGGTGGGCGCTATGGGATAGGCGCGAAAATGATACAGGCACAGGCTACCCGCATAAATCGCCATTCGCACGTAGAACGCCACTAGGATCGGGAAATTTTATTGCCGAAGATGACTCCGAATGTTGGGCGACGAATGAAGCAATCAAAAAGTTAATCCCCATGCAGAACCAGGCAATCAAACGGAAATGGCGTTATAACGAAAATATACGCGGACCTTGGCAATATCGATATAATAAAGCCATCGCATCTTTAATAAAATATTTGACAATTTATACATTAGTGGTATAAATATGCCATAATTCAAATTTCTATCTAAAAAGCCCGTAGCTCTCAAAAGCACGGGCTTTTTTATGCCTAAAATTCCATTTTGTGAAAACAACCCGATGCGATTATGCAAAAAAAATGCGGCGCAAAGACTCGCTCAGGGCATCCGTGCAAAAGCTATGCGCTTGAAAATGGCCGTTGCCGGATGCACGGCGGCAAAAGCAAAGGCGCAGAAAATGGAAATAAGCGCGCAATCAAGCCGGGATCCCTCTACAGCAAGCATTTAACTGACGATGAAAAAAAGGACTTTGACGCGCTTGAGCTTGGTTCTATTGATGATGAGTTAAAATTGTGCAGAATCAGGCTAGCCCGGGCTTTAGAACTGGAAACCAAGGAGCCGGAGCTTAGCGAGATCACAGAGCGCGAAGGCGTAGAATCTGAACGAAAGCTTAAAACCCGCGATTATCACGGCATTATTAATACATTAATGGGCCGCATTGAATCGCTGGAAACCCGCAGACTGGCATTAATCGGGCAATCACT
>JAGWIG010000243.1 GCA_028873515.1 Pseudomonadota bacterium
TAATATTGCTCATTATAGACCGAACCTGCCAGTTGTTAGACTGAATATAGCAAGGAGTAGCCATGACTTATGTCGTGACCGAAAACTGTATCAAATGCAAGTACACCGATTGTGTTGATGTCTGCCCGGTGGATTGTTTTGTTGAAGGTCCGAATTTTCTTGCAATCAATCCTGAAGAGTGTATTGATTGTACACTCTGCGTGGCTGAATGCCCTGCAGAAGCGATATACGCTGATGTCGATTTACCCGAAGATCAACAGGATTTTATCGGAATCAACGCCGAACTATCCAAAATCTGGCCAATGATCAGTGCACGGAAAGAACCGCCCCCGGATGCGGATGAATGGGTTAAGATCAAGGACAAGCGTCATCTGCTGGAAAAGTGAAATCAGGATGATTTCCAGAGAAGTGTAGCCATCCGTCCAGTCACACCATCACGACGGTAGGAAAAAAAACGGGATGGTTCACGATAGGTGCAAAACTCTCCGCCGAAAACATTTAAAGCATGGTGTACGCATATTATATTATATGCGCATTGTTATAATGGATTAAAACCAGCAAATTTAAACTTGAGTCATTTTAGCACAGGGAACGTATGCAATGTCCGTAAGCACATCACAAATTGAAGCAGCCCTAAGGACCTTTATTAATCCCGATACAGGTATAGATCTGGTAGCCAGCAAATCTGTGCGCAGTATCCATATTGAGAATGGCAAATCCGAAATCGGGATTGTGCTAGGTTATCCTTGTGCCAGTATGGCGGCAGACCTGGAAAAGGCGATCAGCGCCCATCTATTTGAAGTGGCGATGGTCGATGACTGCCATGTCGTGGTGACTTCAGAGATAGCGCCCCACCAGACCCAGCAGGGAGTGAAGCTTGTTCCGGGTGTAAAGAATATCATAGCAGTTGCTTCGGGCAAGGGCGGGGTAGGGAAGTCAACGACTGCGGTTAATCTTGCCCTTGCTCTTCATATGGAAGGGGCGCAGGTTGGTTTGCTTGATGCGGATATATATGGCCCGAGCCAACCGACCATGCTAGGGCTAACCGGCCGTCCTGATACGCTTGATGGCAAGAGCCTGGAACCCATGAAGGGGCATGGAATCCAGGCGATGTCCATAGGGTTCCTGATTGATCCTGAAACTCCCATGGTGTGGCGTGGCCCTATGGTTACACAGGCCCTGGAACAGCTTTTGCGTGACACCCGGTGGAAGGATCTGGATTATCTGATCGTGGATTTGCCGCCCGGGACAGGAGATATCCAACTGACCCTGGCTCAGAAAGTGCCTGTTACGGGTGCGATTATTGTGACGACACCCCAGGATATTGCTTTGCTTGATGCTCGAAAGGGACTGAAGATGTTTGAAAAAGTTAATGTCCCTATTCTTGGAATCGTTGAG
>JAGWIG010000089.1 GCA_028873515.1 Pseudomonadota bacterium
GTACTGAAGTCATAGCCAATCCCTGCGCCTGATTTAAGGGTCAATCCCGCATTGGTATTAGATTCGAGAATTCCATGCATGGAATCAAGTATGGTTCCTGAAACCGTGCAGTTGATAAGCGAAGTCGCAGGCTTGTAATCTTGTGCACCAGCATTGGAGAGTATCCTTCCTGCCGGTATGGCTCCATTTTCGAGCGCCCAGAGGAATTTTTCCTGCCAGTCTTTCCTGTTTTTCTTTTCAACTGAAGCAAGTGCCTTGGCAACTCTTCGGAATGTATCAGAAATATCAATATCTACTGGATCACCATTCTGGTTTTTTAATCGATATTTTTTGTCCCATATGTCCAGGGACGTTTCCTGTAATGGCAGCATAGTTTCTCCTAAATCACTGCAATGTTTTTATTAAGTTCGACTTCAATTTCCTGCCAGTGCCAGCCGCTTGGGCCGCATGACCCTGTTGGCAACCTTTCATATTGGCAAAACACCCCGGTATCAGAAAAACTGGGGCGATTGACCAGATTGACCGGATAGCCACACGATGCAAGTTCATAGGTGTTTAGCCAGAGTAATTTAAATGGCCTGCACCATTTGCATTCATGACAATTTTTAGATTCTGCCATTTTGTTATCCTTGTTAAAAATAGCATATATTGTGATATGTAACTTTGATATATCTACATATAGTGATATAAATTGATTCAGGGAAAACTCCCCTGACGAGTGAATTAACCTGTTTACTGGAGACACGTATCCATGCATCCAGTAAATCGGTCAAGATGTATTCTGATGGCAATTTTTAATAAATCCAGATAAAAAAAGCACAGTTAACTTAATCTTTCAAATAACCCCCCCGCTCTATTTCTAGTGCTCGGGGGGTGTCCAATTGATTTAGTCCGAATAATTAATAATACGGCCTGGTGTAAATTTGCCTGACCAGACCTGCCCCTTTTTACGAACATCATCACGAATCGTAAGCTTCAGGGATTTATTAATTGTCTTGATGTGCAATTCGCAATGCTCTTCCTCAACCGCAAGCAGAAAGGCAATGTCTTTTTGGGCACACTCTAACCGTTCGCGTAATTTTTTCCTGTCATCAAATCTCTTGCCGATGATAGCAGCACAAATTGCAGCAATTGTTGCCGCAACGATGGATCCCATGGAAGAGATTATTGCGGACTGCACTGAAGAATCATGCCAGGCAATCACGACTCACTTCTTTCCATCATTGAACTGACAACATAAAGGCTTCTGTATGCTCTTTCTTCATCTTCAGCATTCAGGGGTTCATGTGATGGGACTCCGTGTATCCCCTTGTCCAGGCGTTCAAGACCTATTTTGCTGGTCTGTTCATTAATGGCTTCGTAAGGCTTTATCCCTCGTTCGATATATCCTGCAGCGATTGCTTGATCGCAAAGACACGTGTCATTCAGATCAATCCCGTAATGCTTGTGCAGCATCACTTGAGATAGTTCCTGAAATACACAGTTAAACATTTTAACTCTCCTTCTGATTCTGAATGTCGGCTCATGTCCTGATGCAGGACAAAAGTTCGACTGTACGTTGTTTATCTACCATGGATTCAGCAACATGGCCTTTTGCTTTGACAAAGCGATCATCCTGATTGATGAAAAAAGTTTCATTGTCAGGAAAATCAACCTGATTGATTACGCCATACGTAATTTTTCCAGTGCTGATGACATCAGAGATTTTTCCGTTTTTCATGACAATAACTACAAGCGTAGAGTCAATTTCTTCATTATCTGATTTATCAAATCTGACAATAGGTAAATCCTTTTTTTTGCAAAGTTTCTGTGCGTAGCGATAAGCTTCCTTTGCTGTTTTAAAATCGCCTACGGCATAACAAATCCCAAGCCGGTCTTCAGTTCGCTCTGGAGATAATCTGGCGTAAACACTAAAAAACTCCGGGTTGCCGTTATCTATGGAATAATCTGATCCAGCTACCGGATTACCTCGAACGCCATTTATTTCATACTGACACAGGCTATCCCATAATCCTGCAAGGACCGTGTGGGCATACCCACCAAATTCACTAAATTTCATGATTCTTCTCCAAATTGGGCCAGATAGAAAAATAATCATTGCTGACCCGGCACGGTGGTTAACCGAGCAGTCATTATTAGGATCACCTTATCAGGTGAAAAGAATTCCTTGAGACCTCAAGGACAGGTTTTAACTGTCTTTATTATGAGATTGGAATGATGAAAATGTTTGATAAATAATAGCGGTATTGGTGATGTTTTTTAATTTGCTTGATTGAATTGATAACCATTGATAGCTGCATCGATTTTTTCAGGCACCCCCTTCCAGTAGCCCTCTTCATCTTTAAACGCCATACCGGATGGGCCATTTCGTGACCAGACAACTTTTGCTGAACGACTACCGTTATTATGTTTGTATAAGCCAATAATCGCATTTAACGAACGTTTAAGTTTCTCTAAATCCGGATCTGAAATGGTTGGATGGCTATCCTTCTCACCCTTCGCATTCATGTTGTTTTCTCTGTGCCAGATAAAAGCGGCATCAACACCGCAACCAGAAACTGCATCCTGGATCAACCTGAAAAACCCTGCCTTGTCTACCCAGACAGACGCCTTGTTCTTTGCAGTTTTTGCATTTTGCATTGATTCGGCATTTATTGGAGAAAAAATAGAGGTTAATGAATCCACAGCAACTGTTTTGGCTGGCCCAGCCCCATTTTGTCTTAGAATCTGGTATATCCTTAGTGGATCATGATGATCCATGGGATTGCTGCTCAAGGCAAATACTTCGGTATCCAGCATTGATAATTCCCTGGCACTTCTGCCTTCAGCATCAATCAGCAGAATCGGCCCATTCATGGCTGCTAGAAAGGCAGTTTTCCCGCTTTCCTTGAAACCGAAAATACCCCAGCGACGCGGTGGATACGATTTAATGACTTGGATATAAGGCATATTTAGGCCTTTTAGGCAAAGTATGTACAGTGCTTTAAAGCATAAGCCAGGATGAATTTCGTGTTTTTTTAAATGGCTACAAATTTTAATTAGTATTCAATATCAGGAATTCCCACTTATTCCCAGAAGAGACTGACATATTCGTTGGTTCTTCTGGGAACCACTCTGAAATGCGATGTGTTTTCAGGTTGGAATAATTCACTCTGTCTATAGGCTACATGAGTCTTGGTGAAGTCATATTGATCCCGTAAAGAGTAGCACAAACGGAAGTCCGCACCTTGCGAAAATCACAGGTCATTCTTGGAATATGTGTAGCAGCAAAAACGCTATAGGTGAATGTCACTTGTTCTCGCCTAGCAGTAAGACACAAGGATCGCCTCTCGGAGTCAATATGGTCGTCTGACGCTTGCCTCGGGTGACACTTACACGAAAGTTCTGGCGCGCCTGATCATTGATTTGGTCTCTGGAATTGAATCGCACAATACGACCTGCATTGTAGGGCGGCTGCTCTTTTCGTTTGATCGGCCAACCTTCGAAGATAATCACTTCGTCGAACTGCTTTCCCTTCGCCTTGTGCATGTTCATCACGACTACGCCGGACTCAGGCTTGGCGTTGGTAGAGAAGTGCTCTTGGATGAACGCCTGTCTAGTTATCGCCAGCGCGTTGCGATAGCCCTTATTTTTTCGCCAGTCTTGGGAAAGCTCTTGGCGAAGTTGTGTGCCTCGTTCCAAGATGCGAAGGTTCCTAACTTCTTCCGCGATCTCTTTCAGGCGCGTGCATGCGCCTTCTTCCAGAGTGCGCCGTGCAACCCGCCAATCCTTGTCCGGGTTGCCTGTTAACGCGAGTGCGCATGCCTGCTTGTATACGGTCAACATATTGACGAGGATGCTACTTTTGCGAATGGCTTTGCCAGCGATCTGACATACCAAGAATTCTTCATATGCATTTCGGATTTTTGCTGCCTCTTTCAACGCTCCTTGCGTTGGCTCACCGCCGCCCTTGCCTTGGAAGTAATTGCATATCAGGTCAATGAACTGCGCGAAATGGTAACCATCAGTGGCAGGCTGTATCAGAAGAGCGACGATTTCCGCTCCGAGGATCGTGCCCTCCATTTCGATGACGGCCGAATGGTGCACTTCACTCATTCCAGCTGGTGGTTGACGCAAGGCGTCCGACACTAGGCGCGTCATTTTCTTGGTTGGCACGAGAATCGCCAGCGACCAGCCGTTGATGCCTTGCTGGATCAAGCGTTGGCGAGCGGCGTAAGTCGTCGTCACCAGCTTCGTCATCGCCGGATCAGGAAACGGCTCAAATAAATCGAATTCGATGCCCTTATAAGCGTTCTGGCGAAATTTCCCAGTCAGCAGATCGTTGCCAAACATGGCGATTTCCGTCCCGGCGCTCCGGTGATTGTCCGTGCTGAGGTCGACCTCAGCAGGGAAGAACGTCTCCCGGAAATGATCAAGGCGTGCGGGATCCGCACCAATCCAGTCGTAAATACGCTGTTCCGGATCAGCCAGCGTGATCAACCGGCAGAACTCACCCAGCGCTCGCACGACGCGCCATTGCGTATCGTTGGTGTCCTGGAATTCATCGAGAATGATGACCGGATACATCGCTGCAACGAGGCGCCGAATACGTTCGCCACCATGGAGGATATCTCCAACATACTTTGCGTAGAGGTCAAAGCATACCCGCCCGTCTTCCATCGCCAAGCGCACACGTTCCGTTGCCTCAGCGGCCTTTTTTGTTGCTTTTTGTTCGTCCGTGAGATTTCTGGCTGGGAAACCTGATCTGATCTCCGAAAGGGCAATGGCCTCACCTGGCGGCGCAAGAATTGCCAATCGTCGCGGCAGCCCAATGAGGTAGCCGTGGGTTTTAAGGATGCGCCAAAAGAACGAATGGTAGGTCTCGACGTCGATAAGCCTCTTCTGAGCGGGCGGAATCTTCTGCTCGTACTCGATGGCCTCTACAACCCGGGAAACCGTCGCGCGGGCAAAACTGAGAAATAGGATTTTCTGACCGGGACGAAGGCTCTGTTCTGTGATCTGAGCCGCCTTGAGAATGGAGATTGTTGTCTTGCCCGAACCTGGCCCGCCCGTGACAAGGAGGTGCCCATGCGCCTCCATTACATCCAGTTGGCCCTTAGTCAGCTCCATCGGCGTCGGCTTCCGAATCAATTCCCGCCTCTACGGGAGCAGCGACCTCGCCACCAGCTACAGGAGGGGGTATGCAAGCAGCTTTCAATTTTAGGGCAGCATCCCGAAGCCACTCGGGTACCTCTGCCTCGTTGCATTGGGCAAGAAAATCGGCAATGCCCCAATTCCCCTTTGAGTAAGCAAAATACTCTGCCAGCGCAGATCCCACATGCGCCTCCGGGTCTGGGTACTTTTGCGCCAAGTGCTGAGGCCAGTCGACCAGCTTTGTGAACCGCTTCATGGACTCATCAGTCGTGCCTTTCAGTACCATCGCCTCAAAGCCCTTCTCCCCGTGCATCAGAAGCAGTTCGACCTGTGCCTCGATCAGCGCTTTGTTGCCGTCATCCTGCTTGTCGCAAAGAGCGAAGGTGCGTTTCCCTAATTCCCGGTAGAGCTGCGCCATGCCAGGGATGTTGCTTTCGCTGCCAGCGTCGACAGTACAAACGCCAAGTGCTTCAAGCGACGAGTAAGTATCTGGATTGATCTCTGCGAGACGGCGACATACAACAGGAAAAGCCGACACCTCCGTTGCGCCCTCGGCTATAAGAACGCGGCGGGCAAGCAGCCCCTCGCAAAATCGGGTGCGGAACTCCTGCCGGTAGCGTTTCAGCTTAACATTGTCAGGAAGATCGATAGCCCGCTGCGCTAGGAGCCCTCCCGCGTCACGCGCGAGCACAACTGTTTCTTCTATCGCGAACTCTTCCAACACATAGGGAGAATGAGACGTGAAGAGGGTTTGGGACGCCAATTTGCGTACCTCGTGAACGATGCGTTTCTGCGCGTATGGAGGTATTGCTGTCTCAGGCTCTTCCATGGCAAAAATAACGTTTTGCTTGCCCTCAGCGATCTGGGACAGCATCGCCAGGACGAGCATGTTGATGGTGCCCGTGCCTTGGCGATAAAACGGTGCCGCGTGATTTCCATCGCCAGTGGCAATGAACGCCGTGATGACCTTCCGCAAATGCTCCCGAGTTAAGTTAGACACCTTGAGGTGAGGCTCAATACCCCACTCTTTGGGCACATACTTCTTGAGCGCGGTATTGATGCTTTCCAATACAGGGGAGATGCCTAGCTCAGGGGCGCTCGCCACCGAGATCGCAGAAAGGGTACTGAGGGTGTCCTCCCACATCTGTGGTCTTACTTCTTTCAGGCGGAGGATGATGTCGAGTAAGCTGCCCCGCTCCAAGCTTAGGGCACGCGAACCGGTACGAAGGGAGCGGAGATAAAGGAAGCCGCATAGCTGTTTATGTTTTCTGGAGAACAGTTCGGGTTTGTCGCCCTCAGTAAGGCTACGGGTGAAATAAGTCTTCCCCTCGAAATCGTCCTCTTCCTCGTCGTACCAGCCATGAAACGTGACACGGAGCGCCTCGGTAATGGAGGCAGCATCAACACCAGCTGGGTTCGGTTCATCGTAGAACTTGTCCGCCACAGTGTTCCAGAATTCGATGTAGTCACCGAACTGCCCTTTCTGTTCCTCGGTGAGGTCGGCGATAGTCACCTCTATGCCAATCCTAACTATTTTGGCTTCTGTATCTACTTCATCAGATGGTGGCTCAGGGTCGCTTTGAGCCGTTGCCTCGGCACCAGATTCAGCCGGAGGCAGGTCAGACTTAATCGTGTAAGCACCCCTAAAGAAGTCATGTTCATCAATTGGGGGTTGTCGATTTAGGCGATCAGGTCCGAGAGCTAGATCAAGAGCTTCAAGTATGGTCGTCTTGCCGGTGTTATTGTCACCAATGAGCACGCCATGCTTCGGCAATATAAGCGTTGCCTGCTTTATGCCTCTGAAGTTCTCAATTCTTATACGGGCTGCGCGCACGATATCTCCCTTATTTCCTTGAGCACTTGGGCTGTCAGGCTATTAATAGGTGTTTAACCCCACATCACCTGCAAATAGCACCACATTGCCTGACTGATTCTCTTTATGCGCAGATTCCTGTGCGTTGTGGAATCTTATCTCATTACCAGAATATCTCAGTCTATTTTCGGTAGTGTCTCAGTTTAAACTTAATTT
>JAGWIG010000244.1 GCA_028873515.1 Pseudomonadota bacterium
TCAGTGCCAACGTGACTTTCCGGGCGACATTTGAACGTTATCAAAAGGAAGCGCGGAATGCGACGTCAATAGGTCTGGTGTACGGATTCTAAAAAAATCCCCCGACCAGCGGGGGTGAAGGGAATAGAGAGTAATGAATAACAACACGTCCCTTTTATATCACAAATAATCATGAATATCAACAGGCCAATCCTTCTGCGGCACGAATTTCACCACCATTTCCGCCAAACGTTGCGCGTCTTCCGGCTTCGGCTGTTTCATGACGCCGTTCAATATCTTTCCCGCCCAACCCGGGCAATGACCCAATTCTGCGCTGATACGGCGCATGGAAATGTGATTGTTGCGGAGCAGGAACATTATTTTTGACCAGTCCATTGTTTATCCTTCATCTGTTTTCCAATTCCAACAGCACACCAAAAGATAGCATGGCGACTATAAATTTCGTCTGGATTGATTAAAGATTCTAAATCAGCATCTATATATTTCTCAATGGCACAAAGTAACCTAAATGCTTCAGCAGAGTCATTGTATGGGTTCCAAGCAAGTCCATTTTCTTTAGCGTAATACCAGCCGAATTTCCCGTTTTCTATTACAACAATTTTTCCATGAATCGCCACTGCTCTCGCAGCGTCTTCGTAATCTTGTTTATCTGGTGCCATTTTCATTACAATTCTCCTTTACTTATTTATTCATTATCCTTTTCGGGTGCAGGAAGTTGTCTCAAAACAATTTCCATTTCATGTAATTCATTTTCAGTTGTTGCTCCCATAAATGCCATTAAAGCTTCACGCAGCATTGTTATGTCTTGTTCAGCCTTACGCACCACGATGTGGTGGAACTGGTCGCCCTGACTCTGGATTGCGTTCGTATTCTTCCATACACGTCCAATACCAATTCCAGCTATCAGTAGGAAAGGGATCATTATTCTCTAATGGAATTTTCCAGCCACGCTGACGCGCCATGCGAAAAAGTTTTTGATCAAACATCACTCAATCCCCAAAATGTTTTTGATAAATTCTGTCAATAATCGAAATCTGCTTTTCTGTCAGGGTTTGAGTATAGGATTTTGAAAGAACGACGGTCTCAACAAACCCTGTTTCCCAAAGAGATAAATCATTGGTTCCTAACAACCCTTCAAGTTGATCGATCATGTTGCGGATTGATTTCATGATTCAGTCCCCCTTAAAACCTCATCCACATTTTTATGGATTACTTCAAATGTATAAGCCCATACCATCGTAGACGGAAAGCCGTCCTGATACCATGTGCCATTCGGGCCAGCCTGAAAGGTTGTTCTGCCGATACCTATCTCGAACTGGGCCCCATTTGCTGTCAGCATACCAGTCAGTAGCAGACTGATCATCATGAGTATTGTTTTCATT
>JAGWIG010000245.1 GCA_028873515.1 Pseudomonadota bacterium
CAGGCAAAGTCGCCATGAACTCCATGCAGTCCATGTTGTAAAGCTTTGCGTTACCGATGATTACGGGTTTCATGATTGTCTTTTCCCTACCGCATGCACTTTAGCCATTTCATAAAGGTCAAAATCGCCAAACAGGACAATCGCGCTTGGGAACGGGGCCGAATTTTTACATCCGCCGAATTTTAGCCTACCGCGTATGTATATGACATATCCGAACCCTGTATAATCATGCCACCATCTCGTGTCGGTTCTTGCAGGTACAAGACAGACGACACGTGCTGCCGCGTGATATACAGAACCGAATGATACATACGACGCTTCATGGGCTTTCTTGATCCATGATCCGATTTCGCGCCCGTACGGCGGATTCATCCAGCACGTTCCTTTCCATATCTGACTTAACCCATCCTGGCTTTTATCAAAATATCGTCTACATTTGGCATTTTCAGCAGTCGCGCATACATCAAGATCGAAGTGAAAAATGTCATCAAGTTTTTTGAATAGATCCGCAGGAGTTGACCATTCACCTGTCATGCTGCTGAAATGCACAGATTTGTTCATAATCCCATCCTGTAATACCAGATATCGCCTTCACGCCTCGAATGGATCTCGAGTCCGTTTGCCCGCAGTTCTGCTATGCATGCCGATACAGCCATCACCTCGGCGCCATAAACAATATCTCGTGTCGAATGTTCCAGATGATCGGCAAGGAAAGATCGGACACGCTGGAGCCGGGGTGATTTGTCGAGATGTGCGAATTTCATGATTCCTCCTTAAACGCTCTACAATCAATTATTTTTACCTTACCCATATCAACCTACCTAATTTCAAAAATAATTGCTTTCAGATAGGTTAAATCGCCAGCAAATGGCATTTATGCGTTTCATTTAATCCTCTCTCTCATTGTTCGAGTTCCTTTGCACGATCCTGATTGCCGACGATTCGGTGTAATTCTGCAAGATAGTGATTGATTTTTTGCATGTCAGGGGTCGTCCTTCCGGGTGAAGGTAGTTTCTCGTGATATTCCGGGATCGGATCGAGTTCACCAATTGCACGAAGTTCATCAATGATTTTTGTCCAGCGGGATTTTGCCGCAGACCAAGTTGCGTTCTTGAGTTCGAAATGTCCGAAAACGTTTGCAGCGTGGTAAGCCATTCGGCTTGTCCATTTTCGTAGAGCGGCATGTTTTCCGCATTCACGGCACGCCTCGTTGAACAGGGATTCGTAATCTGGTAAGGGTTTACAGAGATTACGGAATTGAGGCAGACTTGGAGGCCATTCGACATTCAAGCTGCTTTGCAATCCAGTCTGAATTTCCAACGTGGTTAATCCTGCTAAGCCTTCTGACCATGTACTAAGCCATGCCTGTGTAAGATCATC
>JAGWIG010000246.1 GCA_028873515.1 Pseudomonadota bacterium
GGATTCTAAAAAAATCCCCCGACCAGCGGGGGTGAAGGGAATAGAGAGTAATGAATAACAACACGTTCTTTTTATATCATAAATATTCCTGAATATCAACAGGCCATTCTAGCTCCGGCACAAATTCCATCACCATCTTGCACAACCTTGTATGCATTTTACCCCCTAACATCTCGGACAATCCGGTGAATCAATCCTACCGTGGATTTTGCAGGTGAATTCTTCTTCACTTTCTTTCAACAATACCTCGGCGTCGCATTTATCTTCTAATTGAAGCTGGAGCGTCGCACAACCCAAAATACTTAATATTGCTACACCAAAATAGGTTTCCCCCGCGTTTGCGGGGATAGGCCCTCAAGGATTCCGTTTCCGTCTGCAGCAGCTGCAAGGTTGTTATTTTCCAAGCCAATCTCTCCATGTGGGCATTTAATTGCCTCATATGGATTCGGAGCATCACCTAAATACCAATCATGTGTATGTCCATAAAAACGCGAATCTATAGACGGTTTAATTGACCATGACCCATTTATATATGGTTTACTTAGAATTCTCCGTGTCTGCGTCTTGGTTCCGTCTAGCAATGATCTGATATTTTCAGCTTTAAATATTAATGGTGTTGTTTTCATATTTATCCTTTTATCTTATGAACGGTTACGCCCGGTTTAGGATGGGTAATGTCGTGAGTTTGACTGGTTCCGGATTCATTATTCGCAGATAAACTCGGTGCAGCTGGTGGTGGTAGTTTTCTCACGCTGACATTTTGAATGAAGCCGGAGGCTGAAATACCACCTGTTGTTCTCATGTAATCCACTTCAACCTTTGCACTGTTGATGATTGTTTGTGCAACATCACTAATTGCCTTGGCACGATCAATGTCCATAGGATTTTCTTTATCCCTAAGCGCAGCCAAGGTCTCAAATAGATTTTCCCGTAATGTATCGATATTATTTGCCATGGATTTTCCTTTCACTGTGACTATTCTTAAACCGCCTAAGCCAAACGTTCAGCTGCAGCATTCAAATCCATATCAAGAAGCCATTCAATGACTGCACATTCAGGGACTTGAAAATAAAGACTTAATGCATCAATCAATTCATCGTCCGATGGACGGCTTGAAGCCTTGGTTGAATCCGCTGTTTTGATGGAAGGAGCTGAAGTGCCATGAGTGCGATCCAGGACACGTTTATCAAAAGCAGCCGCATCCTGGTCAATCTCGTCCTGGACTTTCTTGCGGGCTTTTTCTTCCTCTTCTTGCTGGATACGAACGCGCTGCGTCTCAAGTCTTGCCGCTTCATCGGCCTTATGCTTTTCGATACGGGTTGTAATAAGCAGCTTGAAGTCATCCATGGGTTTGTAGATGATTTGCTGTAGATCCGG
>JAGWIG010000090.1 GCA_028873515.1 Pseudomonadota bacterium
CCAGAATGGCAAGCAATTGATGATCCTACAATTGTGCCGAGTCTAAAGACATATTTTGCAGAATTACAGTATCTAGACTTGATTGAAACTCGATACGATACTTCCATGAAATGCTGGGTATGCAAATTGTCTAAAAACGGAATTAATCAGTTTTTTACAATAAATTGAGAGAGTAACAAAATGCAGTTTAGTTTTGACTTGAAAGATTTGGAAGATTCTCAGCAATATAAAGTGCTGGAAGCCATTCTTGAAATTTATGGTACTGCACCAGTAACGACGCATAACATGTGCGATAAGGACGCTGGACCTGCGCAACTTTTTAGAGAGCCAGAAATTGAGGCAGTTGCTATTCAACCTGAAACAAATTCAGCGCAAGGCACCCCTGCCAAGCGAGGCCGCCCTAAAAAGGAACCTAACAAACAATCCGCAGCGGAACTTGTGAAAGCACTTAATGAAGCCGACTCTTCAACGCTAGTTGAAGCGGAATCCGGGTCTTCAACGCTAGTTGAAGCGGAATCCGGGTCTTCAACGCTAGTTGAAGCGGAATCCAGATCTTTAACGCTAGTTGAAGCGGAATCGGAAGAATCGTTTGATTTGCTAACGCTTTCTAGTGCGCCTACTACTATTGCTCCAAAACCAGAAGTAAATGATCATCAAAAATTGGTCGATAGAGTTAGGGAATATATGTTCCATAGGAACGACCATGTTTGGATGCGAAATGTTTTGGAGAAAAACAAAAAGCAAGGAAAAACTCTCGCTGAAATGCCGCCTGAAACTCTGCAGGGCATTTTAGACAACCCAGACCAATACAACGCCTTGGCGTAATAATACATGCAAGAAATTGATTTATTGAACATTGTTTCAAAAACACCTGATCATTCTGAACGCGCACACAGTCCACTAGGCGCATCCGCATGCGCAAGATGGTGGAATTGCCCAGGTAGTATTTATCTTTCTCGTGGCGTACCATCACGCAGTTCTATATTTGCGAAAGAAGGCACCGCAGCGCATGAATTGGCACAAAAATGCCTAGAGAATGACGAAGACGCAGATAAGTATATAAATATCCGCATTGACGATGTTTTAGTAACAGAGGAAATGGCCGAAGCGGTTCAAGAGTATATAGATGTTTGCCGAGGAGAAGCGGAACTTGGTACACGGGGTCCGATGATTGAAACACGTATTTCTCTCGCGCGCCTCAATCCCCCCGCTGATATGTTTGGCACAGCAGACTTCATGGTTGTGCAAGGAAGTACACTTACTGTAGTGGATTTAAAATACGGCCAAGGAGTTAGAGTTTCAGCGGTTGGAAACCCGCAGTTGAAATACTACGCTTTGGGTGCGCTATACGCATTGCCGGACGATATTGGTATTAGAAAAATTAGGGTTGGAATTGTTCAGCCCCGCGCTCTCGGCTATCAAGCACCTGATTGGGTGGAGTACGACATTCTAGAATTGCTGGAATGGTCTGTAGAACTCATAGAGCGCGCAGAGATCGCCATGCAGCCAACAGCCGAGGTTAATCCTGGTACATGGTGCAAATTCTGCCCGGCATCAGGATTATGCCCTGCGCAGGCTGATAAAGCCCTGCGCGCCGCACAAGATTTATTTAGTGTAGAGGAGGCTTCTGTGTCAGAAGTTGCATTACCGGCTATAGCAGCCTTGACGCCAGTAGAATTATCATCATTGCTGGACAATGCAAAATTAATTGAAGCGTGGATTGCTGCGGCGAGATCGGCGGCAACCGCGTTGCTTACAGTGGATCCAGAATCTGTTCCAGGATATGAAATGGGGCCAAAACGCGGAACACGAGAATGGGTGGGAAATGATTCCGCTCACGAAATGTTAATTGGCTATGGGTTGACAGAAGATGAAATTTATACTAAAGAAATTATCTCGCCGCCAAAGGCGGAAGATATTCTCTCCAGAAAATTGAAAGCAGAGAAAAAAGTAAAAACTCTCAAAGACGGTAAAGCTAGAATTAAACAAGAGTTGAAACCGTTTAACCATACACTTTCATCAGGACTTTCTTTACGCAAGAAAGAACAAATTGAGTTTGAAGCAGAAGTCGTTTCTGATGACTAAAAATTCGATCTTAGATCGAGATGTAAATGCAGGCCGTAACATTCTGTTACGCTCTGGATTCAAGGGCGTACTGGTCCTTGAGAAGCCCAATGTAGAGCAGAAGCTCATGCATGCTTCTATGAATCTTCGTTTGGAAGAGATTTCAAATTGAGTCAGTACCCTAAGGTTTCTGGTCTATAATGGCAGAAGCGTAGCCAATCTCAGCCGAAGGATTGGCTTATGTATTTCATCGGCGTGTGTAAATTAAATATTGAAAGTAAATGTATGCCTATAATTCAAACTCCTCCCGCAATGCTGTCTTACCCAGCTTTGCTTGTTCCCCGTAAAAACAAATTTCGTCCCGAAGACGCGCCAACATATGGATGCACGCTTGTATTCCCAGTTGGAGCTGATCTGAAGGAACTCAGTGCCGCCGCTCGTGAAGCATTGGATGCGAAATTTGGCAAGGATGAAGTCACTAAGATGCTGAAGGCGAGTCCGCCTAAGCTTCGTCTGCCTTTCCGTGAAGACGCGGAAAAGTATGATCCTGAGAAGTACAAGTTCTATATCCAGATTAGCAGTAAGGATAAGCCAGGGCTTGTGGATCGCTACGCTGGTGCAGATGGTAAGCCCGCACCCTTGGATACGTCTAAGCTTTATCCAGGTTGCTTCGTAAAAGCTGTGCTTTCAGTTTATGCCTATGAAAACTCTGGCAATCGTGGTGTAAATTTTGGGCTGCAGCATATTCAATGGTGGGCTGATGGCACACGATTGGATAATCGCATTGAAGCTGCCGATGCTTTCAATGCGGAAACGCGACCGGAAGCAGACTTGACTTCCTTGACGGAAGCCAGTACCAAGGCTGAACCCGGTGCAGCGTTGAATGACCTTCTAGCGGGTTAAAATACCTATTCCACTTCCCATGTCTATATGGGAAGTGGAAATTTTTCAAACTAGGGAATATGAAAAATGAACGCAGACGAACTCATGACAGAAAAGAAGCTGAATTATTATCGTGGTTTGCTCGCCGCAGGTAAATTGGATGCTAATCAAATTTCAGAGCTTTTTGATTATATCTATGCGCTTGAAGATTTACTGGATGAAGCAGATCATGAAGATTTTTACGGCACTGAAGGCTGGCGCTACGCATTAGGAGTAGATTAATATGGAAAATATTGAATTTACCGAGGCTGAAATTGTTGAGCCTAAAACCAATCTTGCTATTGACCGGCTTAAATCCGCGATTGAGCGTATTGAGAGGCTAAATGAAGAGCGTAAGGATTTGGCAAATGATATCAAGGATATCTTTGTAGAACTAAAATCCTCTGGATTTGAGCCAAAAATTGTTCGTGAAGTTCTTCGGTTGCGCAAGATGGATCCGACTGAACTGGAAGAGCATGAATATACTCTCTCGGTTTACAAAAACGGATTGGGGATGCAATGCTGATGCCACTAGCCGTTATTTAAAATAGCGGCTAGTTTTTTATATGTTTATCCGGTTGACACCCAATGGAGAGACCATGCTTATCCGATTAACGCACACAGACCCTAAATATTTGATGTGGCCATTCTTCACCTTCTATGGTGGTAAATGGCGCGCTGCGCCGCGCTACCCCACACCTAAATATAAGACCATCGTTGAGCCTTTCGCGGGCGCTGCGGGTTACGCCGTCCGCCATTACGAGCACGAAGTGATCTTGATCGAGAAAGATCCGGCAATCGCGGCGTTGTGGCGTTACCTGATTGCGGCGACGAAAACGGAAATCGAGGCGCTTCCGCTCATCAAGATGGATCAATCGGTCACTGATTTGGCCGTTTCGCCTGAGGCTCGTACTTTGATCGGTTTTTGGCTTAATAAGGGTTCGGCTTCAGCGTGCAATACACCAGGCGCGTGGATGCGAGAAGGACTTAGGCCAAAATCGTTCTGGGGTCCCGAAATTCGCGCGCGGATTGCGGATCAGGTGGAACGCATTTCGCATTGGCGCGTGATCGAGGGATCATACGAGAGTGCACCAGACATTCCAGCGACTTGGTTTATCGATCCACCTTACGCGAATGCCGGGAAGCTATATCGTCACAACTCCAAAAGCATCGATTTTGCCGCTTTGGGGCAATGGTGTCGCGAACGCGCCGGACAGGTCATGGTGTGCGAAAACGACGGGGCGGATTGGTTGCCGTTCTCACCCTTCATTGAAATCAAATCGACCGAAGGAAAGCACGGAAAGGCTAAAAGTCGCGAGGCCCTCTGGATTAAGGATGGTGATGATGGGCGCTAACCAGATAGGCATGGTTTTTTAAAGGGAAAAAGTTATGAAATCCAAAACAATTAATAAGGTGTTATGCGCTAAGTTTGATGAATGGGCTGCATCTATTGAAGATGAAGCTTTAAGACAGCGTGTAAAAAAGAATACTGTTATTACACGAGGCGCAATAGCAAGTATGCTGTTGCAGGAGCCGGTGAATGATTTTGATGTGTATTTCAAGGATTGGCAAACCAATCACGATGTTGCGCAGTATTATCTGAAGCGATTTCATCTAAATAATAAATCTGGCATTCCTTGTGAAATATCGTTGAAAAGCCAAAGCACTGGCGGCTTGTTTTTAGAAGAACCAGAGTTTGGCAAGCGAATCAAGATTGTAGTGAAGTCAGCGGGAATTGCATCTGAAGATGGCGCAGATGCGCCTTATGAATATTTTGAAGGCTCGCCTGATGAACATGGCGCGCAATATGTTTCTGAAGTTATGGGCAGCGCCGGAGATATTGAAGATCGGTATGAAGAAGTTGAATCCGGTGTTTTACAAGCACAGGAAGATAATGGAAAGCCAAAATACCGTCCAGTTTTTGTATCTTCCAACGCAATCACTTTAAGCAACAAAATTCAAATCATCATCCGTTTTTGGGGAGAGCCAGATCAACTTCATGAAAACTATGATTTCGTACATTGCACAAACTATTGGACCTCATGGGAGCGTAAAGTTGTTCTGAAAGAAAAAGCCCTTGAAACTCTTCTCACAAAAGAGTTGCGTTACGTGGGGTCTAAATATCCGCTTTGTAGCGTTATGAGGATTCGTAAGTTTATTCAGCGCGGATGGACAATCAATGCGGGACAAATTTTGAAAATGTTGATGCAGTTGAACGAGTTGGATTTGTGCGATCCAGTTGTACTGGAAGATCAGTTGACAGGAGTTGATTCGGCTTATTTTGCTCAAGTGATTTCTAGATTGCGTGAGAAAAATCCTGAAAGAATCGAATCTGCGTATTTGATCGAAATTGTGAATCGAATGTTTTAATGCCAACTATTGATGAACTAACTAAAATTTGTCGCCAATGGACTCCAACATCATTGGCGACGTTTTATAACTGGTGTAGCAAGGAATCTGGATTTACGCTGCCGCCGCATATGTGGCCGGTATGCTTGGCCCTGACAGATGTACGCATCAGGAATTTAATGATTATCATCGGTCCTGGAGCTACCAAATCCTATCTCACGTCTACCATTTATCCTGCTTGGGTAATTGGGCACGATCCAAATGAAACATTTCTGGTCATCTCTGCCGCCGAAAATTTGACAAACGGCTTCATGCTCTCAGTCGCACGCATTATTGAAAGCAACGATTCTTTCAAGTTTTCATATCCCGATGTAAAGCCTGATAAAAACGCGGGATGGTCCACGGAGCGCGGATTATTTGTTACTGGTAAATCAGCAGCGGTTCCTGACAGCAATTTTTTCGGCTGCGGCTTGGAATCAAGTTCTCTGACTGGTAAACATTCCAAGAACATTATTTGTGATGACTTACACGATAAAAATAACGCCTCAAGCGCCGAATCATGCAAAAAAGTCATCAAAGATTTTCGTTCAACTATTCCTGGCCGCGCCGTTGCGACAGGCACAAGATTTATCGTAACAGGACGGCGATGGATTAAAGAAGATCTATATGGAAATCTCATGGCTGGCGGCAATTATGTAACCATGAGCCTTCCATTCGAGCGCGAAAGTTCGGATAGATTATGGTGGGATATAACCGTACCAGACGGTCTTGAATGTGTCTTTACAGATGGTAAAGTGCTATGCAAGGATGGTACGTGGGCTGGCGATAAATTGGAGGTGTAAACATATTCATCCCGCTTGCGCCTAAAAATGTTTGGGTGTAGTCTCCGACCTTCATGCTTTCTCACTCTAATTGGAACTATGCTTGTCCGCTAGTCACCCATAAGTTTCAACCATTATTAAACTTAAAGAAGTTTTATGACCTATAATATTATTTTAAACGAGGCGCGTGACCAAAACCTTACTGAATTCGGAAAATCCACCCTCTTAGACAGATATCTTCTTCCCGACGAAACATTTCAAGGCATGTTTGCGCGTGTAGCAGCGTCTTACGCTGATGATCAGGAACATGCGCAGAGGCTTTATGATTACATTTCAAAACTTTGGTTCATGCCTGCTACTCCTATATTGTCAAATGGCGGTACAAATCGCGGCTTGCCAATTTCTTGTTTCTTAAATGAAGCTTCAGATAGCCTCACAAGTATTATAGATTTGTGGAAAGAAAATGTTTTTTTAGCGTCCAATGGCGGAGGTATTGGCTCTTACTGGGGCAATTTGCGAGGGCTGGGTGAAAAAGTTCGTGGAAATGGACGCACCTCTGGCATTATGCCATTTATTAAGGTTACTGATAGCCTGACATTGGCCATAAGCCAAGGCGATTTGAGGCGTGGATCAGCAGCGGTTTACTTGGATGTTTCTCATCCTGAAATTGAAGAATTTATTGAAATTCGCCGTCCCACCGGAGGTGATCCAAATCGTAAAAGTCTTAATTTGCATCACGGTGTTGTAATACCAGATGCTTTTATGGAAGCGCTTGAAGCAGGGGAAACATGGAATCTTGTTTCCCCTAAAACACAAGAAATAATAAAAACCGTTAAAGCTAGAGATATTTGGATTCGTATTCTTACAGCAAGGATAGAAACGGGAGAACCTTATTTGCTCTTTAGTGATCGAGTGAAAGAGCAGCAGCCA
>JAGWIG010000247.1 GCA_028873515.1 Pseudomonadota bacterium
CTCAAGGTATGGAAATAAGAGAAGAAACAACAGGCGCTGCGGCTGTCCGCCGCTCGGCAACAACCTGAATCCAGACTCAATGATTCGGGCTGCCAAAGCGGACAATTCATTTGCTACAAAACCGGACAGTTCTATTTGTTGCTAACAGTGCAAAACCAATATTAAATTGGCGATTCGCTGAATTAATTATACTCTTGCAAATGTTTAAACAATGCAGGATTTACCGAGATGCAGGATTTTCAAACTCTTATTCAGCCCGAAGTACTAGCAAACCTTCTCAATGCAGCTTCTTCAAATATCATTGTGCTTGATTGCCGATACAGCCTTACTGATTTGAACTATGGTCGCATTGCCTATGAAGCTGGGCATTTACCCCAAGCACAATTTATCTCTTTAGAGGAAGATTTAGCAGACAAACCCAATGGTAAGAATGGGCGTCATCCCTTGCCTGATATGCAAATGCTTTCAGATAAACTTGGCAGGCTAGGAATAAGCAATCAAAGTCAGGTCATTGTTTACGATGATAATACAGCCATGTCGCCAAGACTATGGTGGCTAATGCGCCATCTTGGTCATCCCCATATCGCAGTTCTTGATGGTGGATTAAACAGATGGAAAGCACTCAATCTTCCATTAACTACCATTGTTTCAAAAATCGAACCAAAACAATTTATTGCCAGAATAAAAACTGACGATTATGTAGATTCATCATTTATTCTAAGCGAACTTGACAAGAACACGCTACTCATCCTAGATGCACGTTCACCTGACCGGTTCCAAGGATTAAATGAAACACTTGATCCAGTTGGTGGACACATTCCTGGTGCAGTCAATCATTTCTTCATGGACAATTTAACAGCAAAGGGCAACTTTAAAAATCCAATTGAACTATTAGATATTTTTAGAAATTTAGGTGTTAACAACCCCAAAAAGAAGATAATTAGTCAATGTGGATCTGGGGTTACTGCTTGCCACAATTTACTTGCCTTGACCCTTGCGGGAATAAATAACGGCCTGCTCTACCCTGGTTCCTGGAGCGAATGGTGCTCTGATACCTCACGGCCTACTAGTAAACCTTGATTTTCATCACAGGGGATCTTCTTCGATTAATATTTTTATATGCTTCATCCTTCCCTCAGTCTATAACTATGTATAAGATTAAAACAAAAGTAAGGTTTGCCAAATTAGGGCGTAAAAAACCGGGTATATATCCGGTTTAAATAACGCGGATTCAAGTATGAAGTGCAACGTCTGACTTAAAGAATACCTGATTGGGTGTCTGGTATCCAGGTCGTTTTCCTGGTCTGTTGTTCAATCGCTCCATCGCCATATTGATCTCCTGTTGTGGAATCGTGGTGAAATCCTGTTCCTTG
>JAGWIG010000248.1 GCA_028873515.1 Pseudomonadota bacterium
GACGATCACCCGAAACACGGTGAAAAAAACGAGGGGACCCCTACTTATACAGAATTTATAGCTTAATATGTTTCTATTCTTGCCTGTTGACGTTTTTGCTGCGCGATAGCTACATATTAAACTATTTCATATTAGTTTGTGAGAGTACCCTTTTTACAGTGGTGTTTCATAGTGGCTTAGTAGAGTATATAAATATTAAAAAGTTTAATTAATATATATCAACAACTTACGTGGCACCCTCCGGGAAATTACCGGCAGCAAAACACCCCTCAAAATTGGTGGCTAAACAATGTTACACAAAAAGGGCTCTGGAATGCGGGTTTCCAGGCAGTTGTAACGTCAAGATGTAAGTATGATAAGCACTATTCCATAGCGAATGCAGCTATTTGATGGATACATACTTTGGAACGTTACTATTGCGCGAATAGCTACATTTATGGATGCATAGCTACGCATCGAGCGCGATGTTGGCGCGACAGCTGGTAGCCTGTGCCATATGTCCACGTGTTGACAGGGCGCGCCCGTAGAGCGCGTGGGCGCCGTACCCGCTAGGGTGATAGCGGCAGGCAAGAAAAAACCCGCCGTAGATGCTCGCAATGCTCGCCCGCTAGGGCGGTAGCGACAGGCAAGAAAAAACCCGCCGTAGCGGGTTCTGGGGGCTTGGAGCGGGTATCCTAGGCCGCCTTGGCGACGTGTGCCACCATGGCGCGGATTGCAATGGCGTCAAGCTTGGTTTGGCTATCCGTTTCCAGAATCTTCGCCAGTGCATTTAGGGTTGCCGTGACGCCGACACGCGCAATGAACTGCTCGATGGTTTCCTGAGGTCCGGGATTGCGCCGCGCTTCGGGTGACACGTTGCCTGCCAGGGTATCGCCGCCGGCATCGGATGACCTCTTCTCGGCGCGTGCTTTTGCCGCGTTTTTGACGCGCTGCGCGCGCTTGGCGATAGCGGCGGCATCCGTGGATTCGGGCAACGCGCCGTAGAGCCCTTTGACGGCTTTGGCGCAGTGTTTGCGCATGGCTTGCCCAGTGAAGCCAGCATCGAGCGACTGCAGTTTGAGCGCTTCCTGCAGTTTGCGATATTGCTCAAAGGTTGGCCCGGCTTCGCCATATTCGGCTTGCAGCAAGGTAGACAATTGCGCGGTCTTGCTGTCGGTCTCAAAGGCGGCGGCTTCAATGGCTACGCACGCCGCGAACATGCCGCACTCAAAGGCGCTGAACGGCTCAACCTCATACACCACGCCGCGCGACGGGCGCGTTTGATGGTTCGTGACGCGCGATGCCGACACGGCGGCTTGTGCGACCAGGGACAAAGGACGATTGGCGGGAGTAGCTTTCATGATGAGAATCTCCAAACAAGTAAGCTGACAAAA
>JAGWIG010000091.1 GCA_028873515.1 Pseudomonadota bacterium
CTGATTAACAATCTCAAAACCACCAGCGCACGGCGCACCCGGAACCGGTTTGCGGAGCATCTTGCCGCCTTCTACCGCAAGCCCCTGTTCTGGCACCGGGCGTATTTCGTCGGCAGCGTTGACGGGGCTACGCTTGAGACGGTGCGGGCATACGTGGATGCACAGGGTACGGCAGGGCACGCAAGAAAATCAGCGGCAAAAGCCAAGTCAAACCCAAAACCGTCCGCCTGACCCCCTCTTGGCGCAAGGCTGGCGTGGAACTCGCCTAAGAGGGGGAATGCGCGGACAGGTGTTCATGATTGCGGCTCCATTCCATCATCCTGGCTGCGATCTTCCTCGGGCAGCAGAATTACCTCTGCATCGGGGTGACAGCCAGCGAGGAAGGCCATCATCCCGGTCGCGTCCTTCAAGAGATAGAAGCGCACCATCTTCTCGTTGAACTCCTGCGCCTTGGCAGCTGGCACACTGATGGCATCGATGCCATGCGACATCAGAACGCCATTCATCATGAACCGCGACGTGCGCTTGTTGCCGTCGAAGAAGAACTGCTGCAAAGCCCCAAACAGGAAGAATGCCGTGGCCCGCTCGAACGGCTCGCATTCCTGTAGTGCGGCAACGCCTTGATGAAATACCCGATTCAGTTCCGGTGCACCAGGCAGCGTCGGCAATGGGGTATAGCGCCCATGTTCACCAAGGCCAACATCCGGCGTGTAGTTCTTCTCCTGACCTTCGCCACGGAACACCCCCCACTCCAAGGCTTCCTTGCGGGCGACGATGCCGTTCAGTTCCATGAATACCGGCTTGGAAAGTTCAAACTGACCGCTCTTAACCATCGCCAGCAGGCGCTTCGAGCTTTCGGCGAGATTCAGGACTTGCTCCTGATCGGAAATCTTCCGCCCGCCGATGGTCACACCGTCCAGCAGGGTCTGGACCTCGGGGAAGGTAAATGGATTACCTTCGAGCATCGAGGCATCCCACACGAACTCCGGCAGCATCTTGTGGAAGCGGAAACAGGCCCGATCCATCGAGTGGGACGGAACAGGAGTCGGCAACGCCGACCTGTCCCATCGGAAACCAAGAGCATCAAACAGAGTCATGTTGTCGCGCCTCATCAATCACTGAACACGGTTTTATGGTAACAAACATCTTGCCCGCGTCAATCACAAAACACGCTTTAGCATCAACATTCGTGCGGCTCGGCCGCACGGAGGGTCAATCACGAAAATCGGATAGCCAAAAAACAAGGCCAGGGAATCCACTGAACAGCAGTCAAGCCAGGCAAAGCATGCACCTCATGCAGACAGGGCGGCATGACTCATATTTTAAAGTTCCAGTTCCCTGTCCGGGCGTGCCTCCATACCCACCCGCACATAACCGTACAGGGCAAAGCAGCACAGGAACAGGGCCAGCATCAAATCATCAGGGATCCCAAGCATCCATCCACTAATCCCGATCCCTGCAGCAATAAGGGACAGGCTCAGAATGACCAGCACCACGCGTTCAGGGCTCAAGCCTGCATTCAGCAGCTGATGATGCAGATGATCACGGTCTGCCTTGAACGGACTCTGCCCGGCACGTACCCTTTTTACCATGAGAAATACGGTATCCATCAAGGGAACCGCCAGTATCCAGACCGATGTAACCGGGGTCATGACTAAAGATGCAGGATGCGACACGTCAGGCTGGGTCAGATCAATGGCCAGCCAGGCAAGGCTCAAACCCAGCATCATGCTGCCTGCATTCCCCATGAAAACAGATGCCTTCTTCCGCCAGGGCGTGCGCAGGTTGAACCCGAGAAAACCCACAAGAGAGGCAGCCATGAGCAGACAGAAATGAAGCAGTGCAGGACGCGAGGTAAACAGGGCAACAAATGAGAACACCAGGAAATAAAACAGGGCAAGCGTTCCAGCCAGCCCATCCACACCATCCACCATGTTGATGGCGTTAACCACGCCCACCACGCAGAATACCGTAAACAACCAGGAAAAAGCGGGGTCCGGCACTACGTTTCCCTGCCCCCACAAATTCCCCAGCTGGGAAAGAAAAACCTTGCCATAGCCTATCATGACCATTGCCGTCATGATCTGGACAAGCAGCCGCCGCCTGGAGCCCAGGTTCCAGCGATCATCCAGCACCCCGCATCCCGCCAGAAGGCCCATGCAGATGAGCATCACTTCGAATTCCCGAAAAAAGCGTCCAGGATAGAGGCAGCTCAATGCGACACTGAAAAACATCGCAAGACCCCCTATGGCCGGAATCTCCCCTTCGTGATTTTTTCTCGCATCCGGCTTGTCGATAAGCTTCAATGCAGGGGCAGCCTTCTTCAAAAGCATCATGAAGAAAACGCAAAACAGCAAAGAGGCGAAAAAACCCAGGACAGACTGCATCATGATCATTGTGCATTCTCGCTGGCGCTTGAACAAACCCAGGCCGACCCTTAAAGGTTCTTGACCTCTGAGCAACCAGACACTATTGTTTTTTTAGATAAACTGCTATAAGCCCAGCCGGGACAAAACCCTGGGCCGGGCAAAACAGGTGCCCTGATCCTGATGCAGCCATCAAGCTTTTTACTTATCCGGCCTATGGCAAAAAAACAGATTCAGGGAATAAAACCAGACCGCACGTTTCTTATCTTGTTTTAAGAAAATGAGTATAGTAACTTAGTCATGCTGCCGCAAGCATTTTGCAGAGCCGGTCACTGTTTTATCCAGCTGGATAAAATCCCATGCAGGATAAAAAAGACTGAGGTCCGGAACTGGCTAAAACCTTTCAGATTTCAACCAGTCCATCGGAGAGTTCATTGGCTGCCTGGGGATCGGACGGGTAATGTTCTTTCATTGCCTCACCGCAGGCATGGATAGCCTGCACAAATCCTTCAACAATCTCGTTATTGCGCACGTGGGATAAAAAAAGCTCAATGATCTGCTGCCAGCGGGTTTCACCTATCTGTTCGTGAATACCCTGGTCTGCCACAATTTCAACATAGCGCTCCGCCATGGAGACAAAAAAAAGCACTCCTGAGTGGTCCCTCGTCCTGTGGATGCCCTGATCGTAAAACTGGGCATGCGCCAGGCGGCTGGCCCGATGATGCTTGATGGCACGCGGAATCAACCGCAGATGCAGTCCGGGTACCAAAAGAAACAGGGCACCCAGAATCACAAACACACCAAGCTGCAGCTGGTACAGATCCTGAAAACTGGATACTCCGCTCAGGGCCGCGATTCCACCGGGAAGCAGAAGCGCGAGGATTGCCGACCACAGCAGGGGGGCAAACAGGTAATGCTCACTTGCATGCGCGACCACGGCAACAAACTGCCCACTGGTGCCCGATTCTGCCGCATGGATGGCTGCACTGATCCGTTCTTTTTCTTCCCGGGTAAACCGTTTCATCACCATCCTCCTGAAGCGCCGCCGCCCCCAAACGATCCGCCCCCGCCAGAAAAGCCTGAGCCACCACCAAAACCTCCCCCCGAACCGCCTCCCCCGAATCCCCCTCCGGACAGCAGTCCTATCATGATGCCCATCCAGAAGCCCTGCCCTCCCCTTCGCCCCCGCATACCCGAAAGCAGTACACTGAAAGCAAAAAACATGAGCAGCAGGGTAAAGCCGCTAATCCCCGCCCGATGGGTCGGGGGAGGAGCCTCATTCCCGCCTGTGACGGCGGCCGATGAGCCGCCGATGGTAACCAGGATTGCCTTGACTCCGGAAAGGATGCCACCAGGATAATCCCCTGCCCTGAAACGGGGGGCAATGACATTACGGATGATTTCGCTTGACGCCGCATCGGTCAGCCTTCCCTCCAGGCCATAGCCAACCTCGATACGCATCTGGTGCTCCTTGGCATCAATAATGAGGAGCACGCCATTATCCTTGCCCTTCTGGCCGATTCCCCAATGCCGTCCCAACTGGTAGCCATAGCTATCTATAGGATATCCGTCAAGACTCGGCAGGGTAACGACTACCAGCTGATTCCCGGTCTGTTGCGCATAGTTGGCAAGCTGCTGCGCCAGCGTATTTCGGGTCGCTTCGGGAAGAAGGCCGGCATTGTCCACAACCGGACCCGTCAACCGGGGAAAAGGGGGCATGCCTGCCGGGGGAGCCGTGTCCGCCAGGGCCACCCCGCCCACCAGGACCAGCAGGCATAGAATCCTGGCCAGCCCTGAAAAGCCAGAACGTCGGATGGCGTTCAAAACTGCACCTTGGGAACCTGCATGGCCTGCTGGGAAATGGTGAAGTTCTGCATCACCTTCGCATCGGAATACAGCAGGCTACGCCACCATCTGCCAGGGATGGTCACCAGTTCCGTGTTATAGCGCTGCACGGCGAGGATATAATCACGCCGGGCCACGGCAATCCGGTTTTCCGTGCCTTCAATCTGTGCCTGCAGGGTCAGAAAGTTCTGGTCAGCCTTGAGGTTGGGATAGTTTTCCGTCACCACCATCAGTCGGGAAAGGGCTCCGGACAGGGTCGCCTGGTTCTTCTCGAACGCCTTGAACGCCACCGGGTTGGTTAAAATGTCAGACGGGATCCGGGTTTGCGTGACTTTTGCCCGCGCATCGGTCACTTCGGTGAGCACCTTCTGTTCATGTGTGGCATAGCCTTTCACCGTTGCAACGAGGTTCGGGATCAGGTCCGCGCGTCGCTGGTACTCATTCTGGACCTGACTCCAGGCGGCATTCACCTGCTGCTTGTAGGTCGGAATGTTGTTGATCCCGCAGCCGGACAGAAACAGAACGGTCCAGATCACGATGAGAAAACGGAAATTGGGTAGCCTGAGCCTGTTTTGCATACGTTCATTCCTTGAAAATCACACCAGAATCCAGAGAGGATACACGCTTAAGGGATTCATTTGCAATCGAACCTGCCAAAGAGCAGGACGATCCCGCACTCCCTTACATGCCATCTCTCCCCATATGGGTCCTGACACACAGAATCTCAAGAAGAAACAGGGAAGGCCAGGCCAGTTCCAGCAGATCGCCCAGGACTCAACAGATGCCAGGAATCGCATGAAGGGATAAGGCAGGCCGGGTTTTTGCAAAGCTTCTAAAGACAAACCATGAAAACAAACCGGGTCCTCTCAATCCGTATTGAAAAACGAATGGATCCGTTCTTTCCTTGCACGCTACATTGATGAATCCTGCCCACGTTTTTTCTTGGCAACTGGTTTGACTTACTTCGCAGGCAGGGCCTCAGCATGGAAAAGCTTGCTTTCCGTTTCCTTGAAAACGTCCACGACAGCAGAAGCCAAGTAGGTCAGATAATCGCTTTGCCCGACAGTTTCCTTGAACGTCTTAGAATCAATGAACCGCGACATCTGTTCGCCAAACTCTTCCCTGCTGACAATATCCGGAATGGATTCAATGGCACGCCTTAGTCGTTTTGCATAATCGGCGATGCCATAATCGTTCAGCTTTTCCACAACCATTTTCGAATCGAGCACGGCGCGGTTCCGCATAAGCCATGCGATATCCCAAATGTCACGATAGCGAATTTTTTTGGAAGATCCCTCCACGGGTTGCCCATCCTTATTGAATAGGGAATTCGGAAAAGCCACCACCTTGTCAGCGAGAATTTCAGACAAGGATTCAGTTGGAACAAGCACGTCTTTCGTTCCTGACAGGAAATCGTAATTCTTGCGGATTGGCCTGAGTTCCCTCGTATAAGCCGGAATGTTTGTGATTTCCAGCTTGATCCTCTGTCTTGGCATGGATGGATTTTCCGGCGACATGACAACGGAAGCCACCCATTTGTCCACTTTGACGAGATCAGCGGCGATGCCAGGCTTAGGTTCCCTTACCTCTACATGGAGTCCGTAGCGTTGCCCGATATGCTCTTCGATGCATCTTTTAATCTTTGCCATCTTTGCGGAGTTGAACTCCCGCCCTCCCACGAAATCCAAATCTTCGCTGAAACGGCTAGCCCCATAGCATAGCCTTAACGAAGTTCCTCCCTGGAATACGAGGTTTTTGAGCAACCCTTCGCTTTCCAGCGCGTTAAAAATGTCGTAATGCAGTAATTCCTTTTCCACGACCGGCCTCATGGTCGCAAGCCCTTCCGTATCCATGGCCAGGCCAACGAGCTCGTTAAAATCCCTTTTGTCCATCATTCCTCCCCGTCTTCGTTTTCTTCTTCATCCATCATGTTCACGTTTCTGCCCACGCGCAGCAAGTCCTTGACTGCGGCCTGCTTCTTGGCGATGCGCATAGGACGGCCCTCCACCTTGACGGAGCGGTCAATTACGGCGGCAGGATTTCTTTTGGTATGGGTGAACTCGATTATTCCATAAGGAGTTTCGTATGTTCCTCCGGCTCCGGTCGTCATCACCGTAAGCCGACTCATCGGAATTTGGGAAATAACCCCATATTCGGAAAGCATCGATTCCAGGCTGACGTAGGAATAACTGCCTGGACGCAAGGCCAGTGCGATGTCTTCCAGGATCCTGCTCGATTTCGACGATGCCGTCGGGTTAAGATACACGCCTTTGCAAACCCTAACCAGCAATCCGTCAGAAACCATGCGGCTCAAGGATTTTTCCATGGATTTCTCCCCCTCACCTGGGAACATCTTTTCGATGTCTCTCTTTGAGAGGACATATGCGCCGACCCTATCAAGGGCGTGCAGGCCGCGAATCAACTCCATCCTTTTCATATGTTCATTTCATTACTACAAATAAGTAGGGTTATGTTTGACATGTTATCACATCTTCTTGGATAAAAGTCAATATGTATCAAATAACCAGACATAATAATAGGGTTAACAATTACTTGCTGGAAGTAGACGCTTTCCCAAGATTGATCGCTGAAACAGCCTGGCTGAAATCGGAATTTGGAAAAGTTCTGACGTAGTTGTATCAGATCCCACCGTGCCATTGCGAACTTCTTGACTCGGCAGGATTTGGAAGCAAATTCGTCGGAGAATCGAGTAGGGTGAGGGGTTACCCCCTCAGCCCTCTCACACCACCGTACGTGCGGTTCCGCATACGGCGGTTCAAGTAGAACGCTGGAGTTGCTGGTGGATTGCCACCAGCGAGACCAGCCCGAGTTGCGTGAAGTGCTTTGGCGGCA
>JAGWIG010000249.1 GCA_028873515.1 Pseudomonadota bacterium
TCACGGTAACGAGAGTCCACTGTAATATCAGAGATGTTAACCATCTTCAGCTTATCTTTATGCTTAACCAGTTCCATCTTATCCCTCCAGTTGCTTAAGAAGTGCGGCCATATCTTCAGGTGATAGACCTTCCAGGAGATTCTTTACCTTTGTAATCTTGGGAGCTGATTCTTTCTTCGCAGCCTTTTCCTTATGTTTCTTAGCCGCAGGCCTCTCCACAGATCGTCGGTTTCGGAGTTCCTTCAATCGCTCTCTCAACTCCTCATCTGACATGGAGTCGATGGGCTTTACAAGATCATCGAGTTGCATTATCCTTCCTCCGGCTGATATGTTAGGGCAAATATATCAGGCTTACATGGATAGAATTCTCCCTTTACTCCTTTGATAATCATATCTCCGATATCAGCTCTATGGACACCTTCTAAAGTAAATATAATCATCTGTCCAGTACCGGAGTCATAAGAGCAGTCTGGACCGACAAAATCTATAATATCTTTATAGTTTATTCCGATGAATTCTATAGCTTCAATTGTTACAGGTTTTTTAGTATACTTAGCCATCACCTTCTCCCATACTGTTTTACCAGAGGAGCCTTCCGCCTTATCAGCTCGTCTTTGCTACAAGCCTTAACGGAGTCATCCATATCCTGCTGGGATAGTACCCATTGCAGATAGTCAGTTGGAACCTTGTCCCATTCCATACCCCTGTGCTTACCAAAGGGAATCTTAGGAAGCTTTGCCGGAAGCTTAGACCAATCAACCATTTCTTCTTTGCTGGCATGCTTGAGGCACTCCTTGTAGATCAGCTCAGTGACCTTACAATCATGTAGTGCGGAGTGAGTACGCTGGTTGTACGACCTTCCCAGACCTCCCAACTTTAGATAGTACCGAAGTGCTTCATTGCTGAAGGAAGGAGCCTCTGGCCAGATTCGCATTGCGCACTTATACGTACACACCCACTGTACTTCCGGGTTAAAGGTTGTACTACGAAGGATACCTTGCTCATACTGAGCGTTGTGTGCAATCAGAGTTACCTGCCCACTATTGGAAGCGAAGTGCAGGTCGTCTACCAGTGATTGCTCTACATCACCCCAGCCAGGAGATCCCACAACATCCTCGTCTGTGATATGATGGACTGCACTCGTCTCTGGCGGTATTGCACAGCCTGGATTGATCAAGATCTCATATGCAATTGGAGTATCAATTCGGATATAAGCCAGTTCAACTGGCCTAGCTTTGAGAGGATCCTTATCCGTTGTCTCAAAGTCAATTACAAAGTCTGTAGATGCCATTAACAGATCCTCAGAGAATAAAAAACCCAGGGCGATTTCTCGCCCCAGGTCTAGCGCCAATGA
>JAGWIG010000029.1 GCA_028873515.1 Pseudomonadota bacterium
TTATTTAACTCAGGTCCAGTGAATAAAACGTCTGTATAAACCAATGAACTATTATCAACGTTGTCGTAGGGAACGATAGGCCCAGCGTTATAAGGAGATGAACCATTTTGACTAAGGTAGATCTGCAACTCAATCTGAGCCCCTCCGCTATTTGTAAATAGATACTGTTGAGCACCAATTCGTGTCTTTCTTGCCATACTCCAGGCAGTCGGGAACTGTTTTGTTTGGATTAGCGGGATATAGAAACGTGTTATCAAACCTCCTCCAACATATGTGCCAGATGGAAGAACATTAGTTCCGGTAAGGCCTAGAACGAACACATTGATAGAGGTGACTGTTATCACTTCATATACATATCCATTTATTGAAGTATCTATGGTACCTATGCAACCTGTGATTAAGACGAAATCTCCTAATTCCAAACAATGATTATAAGCGGTAATTGTGATCGTAGTAGTGACGACAATATTGGTGATTGCAAGGGAAGTATCCTCTGCCGTGTCATCATCGTTTCTTCTTAAGACAAAACCTTGTTGATTACCTGCAATAACGGTTGGCTGAAAGGCATCATTTTGATTCCAAGTCTCATGCCAGCCTTCCCACGTTATGTCTTTATACTCAGTCCACGCTTTAGACCCTTGTTGGACGAATTGTCCATATGTCGTATAAGTCTCATTAAACATGCCCCATGAAGCTTCTCTATAATTGTATAGAAGCGTTTGTGTAGGATAGAGATATATAGTCGAATCGGATGTCTGGGGTCGATACGTGATATATATCCATTCATTTTCGAAATCTCGTTGAGTACAAATTCTCTGTGACCCATTTTGTACAAGGCTGAACTGAAAGATATTATCTGGGATAGCAAGATCAATCCTCTCGCAGGTAGTTTGTCCGGTAAGCGTAATACCATTTTGCCCAACAGCGATAACACCTTGATCAAGATTAACCGTTGAGAAAGTAGAACTAGTCCCGAGCTCAGAGTTGATAATGAAGAAGTTGAATGGGATGATATCATTGCCCGTGTAGATCATGCGAACTTGACTATTTTGACATCCTAATATAAGCACATCTTCATTGGAGGAAACAGATATGATTGGTTGATCTATTCCTATGACTTGAAAACCTCCAAAACCGGCTACATCTTCAAACCATGAAGGCGAAGTTGCGGTTTGATTCACGGGAACTAGAACAGGCGTGAATTGAGTCGTTGAAGAAAGAATATCTCCCGTATAGGTAGATGTATAATATACAGTTCCGTTTTGGCTATATATAACGGTATCCTTCAGATAAATCTGGCTGCTATCAGCTGTGGTATTAGCTGCCTTGGCTGTCTGGATAACGGGTCCAAAGAAAACAAGTCTATCCTTAAATGGATACATCACCTGTGCTCCCACCAGATAATATTGCGTTGCTGGGGCATCATCTATAGATAGATTACTAAATGATATTGGGGGACAAAAATTTACCCATCCCAATCCAGTATTCAAAACAGGGGGATTTGCTCCATTAGAAGGATTTCCATCATACCATCTGATGCAATCTTTAGTATTGTCATATCGATTTGTAAGATATTGAATAATTCCCGGGGAAGCATAAGTAGAAGCAGTAAAAGTACAAGGGGAAGGGAATACAACCGTTACAGTAAATGGACCAGTTGCAGTTGCAGTGACATATCCTGTCTGAAAATTTATCTCAGGCCCCAATGTGGCATCGGTGACTTGATTGATGAAAACATAATCACCAATAACTAATTTAGGGTTAGTCGCCACTGTAAAAACGGCTGTTGCGACTCCACCTGGCATAGAAGTAGTGACGGTAGAGAATGCAATATATTGCATTCCGATATTGGATGTATTAAATGGTCTTGTAAATCCATTTATCGCCCAAAGCGCGCCTTGATAATTGATGGTATAGAATTGTTGGTAGTTTGCTCCATTCCATGTAACAGGAGTGACACTTGTCTTGGCTGTATTTGGAGATGCCGGATTTTTATAGAAACTTACATCCGAACTTGGGAAAGGAGCTGTTGTAGAAATATTATAGGAGTAGACCGTATCAAATCCGATATTCCCTGGGAAATACGTATCGAAAGCTGTGAGAGACTCAAGCCCCATAACAGGTAATCCAGGATAATAATAAAACACAGCTGAAATCGCATGTGTCGCACCTCCAGTGATCGTTATCTGTCCTGTGGCATAATTAATCGTTCCTGTCCCACCGGTAGCTGTTAAATTTCCTACACCGTCATCGGTATAAGTCTTATTACCATCGGTTGTATCTACTATGGTCACAGTAGTTGGTAGAATGCTTCCTGTAGATGCGAGAGAGAATCCAGTGAATAAATTAACGGTCCCTCCAGCCAACGCTACTGTAGCTACAGACGAATAAGATAAAGAACTAGAATTGAAATATCTCTCTAGACGGGTAATCAGTTCAGTACCGCGTTTTCTCTTAATCCTGCCTCTCCAGTGGTATGCATTTAGCAACGTAGGGAAAGAATCATTGTCGATAACGAATGCAGTACGATCACTTCTAAGACCTTGATTTAGTGGACCGACGATGATTTGATGCGCCATGAAACCTCAGTTTTGTAAAACAGCAAAGCTGATTTGATAATTTCCCAGATTTCCTGTAGCTGTGAATGTGACTGTCTGTGCACCTCCTGAGACTGCAGATACAACTACTCTAGTAGCAGATGTGCAATTAGCGCTGAAAATAACCGTAGTATCTGATGCTGTGCTAGTAGATGCAATCGTATTTGGATTTAATGTAACGGTGAACACAAGTCCTGAACCATCTGTGGTACCACTTGCTACATTGAATTTCGTCCCGAAAGTAAGTGAGCCAGGACCGCCTAATGTAGTGAATGTCCCAAAGGCTTTGACACATGAAAGCATCAAGGTAGATGTAGCATTTTGAAATAGTGCTTGAGTTGTGGCGTTCACAGGAGCCGGTATTGATTGTAATGATGGGTATAATACAGAAGCGCTTCCCGTAGGTGTTACAACTGTCGCAAGATCAGGGAATGTGACTTGCTGATGTGTTCCACCATTACTTGCTGACGGAAGTCCCACATGGTCTACATTTGTCCAGCTAGCAATACTGTTGCAATTAGTTTGCATGGCATCAACATCTACACTTGGTGAATTAGTAGGAAATGGTTTGTCACGTGTGTAAGAAAATGTCATTAGCTTGTTCCTATGTTCATGTTGTTACCGCCTCCGTAGTTACCACCTGTGCTAAATATTGTCTGCGTCCGTGTGCTCGTAAACTGCCTTTGGCTGCGCTTCCACACCAGCATTTCTTGCTCTTTGAAGAATGGTTCATACATCTGTAATTGCTCCACATCTCCGGTATCAGAAAGAATCTTTCTGGCTGCTCCACGAGCGATATATTCGCACATGTAAGCGAACTGGATAGCGTTTGTTGTCTGCAAGAAAGCTGCAGGCGATAGATATGCAGTCAATTCCACCAGGTATTGAGTGTTTGGGGGAGGTCGTATAGTAATAGTATTATCGTAGTAAAGAATGACACGGGGAATACCTTGCTCATAGAAATAACACTGAGCTTGGATATTAGCCCCTGCAGGAGGCGGACTGGGGAATGTGACATTGACCACTCCTGTGTTATAGTTTACTGTGTTGGTGGTTAAATCATAACCTCCTGACAACGCAGCATTTCCCATTGGGGATGAACCCGGGCTCATTAGAAGTCCATATAAGTTCTGCCCCGGATTGGCGATATTTAAGAACTGTCCGCTATCCGTAACACTCACGGTATTGCCTACGGAATCGGTATATGTCAGGAACACACCTGGTTTTACACTTGTGGTAGGTATATTATCAATGAAACTAGAAGTGAATATCGGATCAGTAGTCGACCCAGATAAAACAATACCTGTAAGGTCAACGTGGCCTGGGATGGCTGGATTGAAAGGCAAATTAAACGTAAACTGTGTCGTACTTCCATCGCCCACACCGACCGTTGTTAGTGCTTGTAGATATTTGGGATAGGCATTCCAAAAGGTTCCTCTTTCAGTTCCAAAGCCAATGGGTATTCCATTGACGAAACATGGATCTAGAAATCCTTGATAAACAGGATACGGAGTAATCTCTTGTGTTGGATTAGTTGTTTCAGTCTGTATCTGATACAATGGCATGTTGTATTGATCCACTCCAGGGATGGTCTCGAATTGATACACCGTCTTCAGATCAAATAGCTGGATTCTTGCATCCACGTCCATGATCCAAAAACGGTTAACATAATCAATGAGCAAGCTGTCCGGGATAGACGAATTCGAAGGAGCTTTGATGATCCTGCGAATGTAAGTCAGTATATCGGCCAGCATGTCCATCGTTAAAACCTACTTGATGCGCTAAACATCGATTTTCTCTCAGACACAGGGAAGGCATCTAAGCGTTGAATGGTGCTATCTACCGCTATATTTCCATAGATCTGATGTCCATATTCAATATTAGTTGTAGTATTATCCATCTTGAATCTGTGATAGCTCTTGCGTTGAATCTGATCGGCAAGATATCTAGGCCCCCAGACAGCTTTGTTAGTCGGGACTATCCAAAACTCAGCACCGACGCCACCAAAAGGATGACTCCATATCTCAATTGCTTCGCCGATGAGTTCTTTATTCTCTGCAATGAAATGGACATATTCTTTCTGGTAATTCCATTCATCTCGGAACTTCTCATTAAACTTTTGTCCATCAGGGATGACCTTATTTGGCTTTAGGTAGATATCTTTGGATTTAGCAAGCTCCCTAGACGATAGTTGTGTCTGACGCTCACCAGACTCTTTAGGAGCGCTAAAACCATGGCTTGCCATTGCTTCTAAATTTTCTTGGAATTCATCAAATTGCTTTTCTACACGGTCTAGTTCTTTCTGGGCTTTGCCGCTTGCCATCTTTGGCTTTGATAGGGGAGATTTTTCTTCTTCCATGGGTTTTCCTTGGGTTAAGATACGTTAATAAAACTCCCTGGTACAAAGGTGGCCGTCTGAAGGCCGTTTCCATTGATTTGTCCGCTGTTTACATCTCCAATCGCAATGATCTGAGGCACATTGTTCTTCTCAGGAGTAATTAAAGTTGCCGTTCCTCCTGATACATAAGTCCCAAAAGACGTACTATCTACATCGATCGTTAGTGAAGTGGCGTTGTTGGATAAGATTTCATATGTATTGCCATTGAGCTGACTCGTACCTCTTACATTGGCAATAAGAACATCTAATCCAGGATAAAAGTAGTTAGATGCAGTGATTACACATGGATTGCTATTTGAAATGCCGGTGATATTGGCTGTAGGCCCAGAGAATCCGAAAGGAGTAAATCCCGTGGAGATGATATTCAAAACAACTTCATCATCCGAAGGAATGGCTATTACATTTCCTTGCATCCCATTTAACTCATTTGCCCCGTAATATTGGGGGATTAACATTCTAATCGTCTGCCCTCTCAAGTAATTGTGAGGCGTAGATGTCCTAACTATGGTCGTCGGCCCGTAAGTGATGGAGCTGATTACGAACCGACTTGGAATGTAAAACTGAGGTTCGATCGGAGGATTATTCTCCGGAGCGATTGGCCCTGGTGTTACATTGCTTTGGCTACTCATAATTACGTTGTCTGAATGCTTACATAGTCATAAGCAGTCGCTTCCCATAAGATTAATTCCGCAGCTGCGTTTACTACGCCTAAACCAACTACGAATCCTCTTGATGTATTGTTAATAAATGAGCCGTTTATAGCGGGGCCGTTAACGCTGGGGATACTATTGACTGTCACAGCTCCTCCACCTGTATTCAAATCGCCAGTAGCGATAATTTGAGGGAAAGAAAGCCCAGGCACAGCTGAAACAGGCACATTTAAATTAAGATTGCTGTAAAATCCAGAAAGAAGAGAGCAAGTGAAGCTATTCGCACTCTGAATCGATGTGACTGTTGCATAAATAGGGCTTCCTCCAGGAATCAGAGGATTAGAATTGAGTTGAGTCGCTCCCCACTGAAATGGAACTCTAAAATTAAATTGTGAACCGACAGATAGATTATGAGCACCGGCTGTAGTAATGGAGGCAGTATTGTTTGCATTATCGGTAATATTCTCCATGACCGTAGCGCCTGGAACATAGTTAAAAGGTGCTATGACTTTTCTTACAAAAGCGCCAGAAGGACTTCCACTAAGAGCGGTATAATTACTGCCTGTGGTATCCCATGTGACTGTAAAATGATCGGCATCGGCTACTGTTTCAACTAAGAATTGGATACCACAAATCTGAGGCATACCAGTTGTTGCAGACTGATATAGGCCTTCGAAAATAACAGTATCTCCGACTGCGTATCCATGATTAGAGACGTTCACGATTGGAGGATTTGCTTTGGTAATACCGATGACTTGTTGCTGAGGACCAAATTGATTTCCAAGCCCATTAACAAAAACTGTAATTCCACCAGAAGCGATATTACCCGTGGTGAGAGCGACACTAGAATCGTATAACGTGACTGAGGCGCTTCCGTTAGGTAAAGATGATGTCCAATAAGCCTGTAGAACAGATCCCGCTGCTGGGGCTCCTGCTACAGTGTAATTGTATAGCTTCACTAGACCTGGAGTGAAAGGCAATTGCACTGTGTACGGGGTATTAAGTAGCGATAGGTAACTTCCTCTAGCCAATTTTGAATATTCAGCCATAATGCATGCTCCATGGGTCAAATTTTAATTTTAATTTGATAGTAAGCTTTTTTTGAAATAAAGGCTAGGATTTCTCCTAGCCCCCAATATGGCTAAGAAATACTGTAGTCGTAGAGGTACGCTCTCCAGTAAATATCATCGCCTATCGAACCTGCAACTCCAGCTCCGATAACAAAACCGCTAGCAGTATTGTTAACGAATGAACCGAGAATCGCGGGACCATTGATTGTAGATACGCCATTCACCACAGGAGATGGATACAAAGCGCCGCCGCTATAAGGTGTTCCACCGCTGTTAACATCGCCTACAGCAATCATCTGTGGGGGAGTTAACCCTGGGACGTTTGCTATCGGGATGTTTGTGTTGAAAGGAGTAAAGTTAGTTGAATTTAGTTTCACTACAACAGTTGTTGCATCTGTCACCGCCATAACATAACCGTACACAGGAGATCCAGGAATTCTGAAGTTCTGTGGCGAGTTAAGCTGAACCGTTCCCCAAAGTGGAGAAATACGGAATCCAACTTCGCTACCTACGCTTAAATTATGTGGTGCAGTTGTCACAACGGTTGTGGTTGTACCTAAAGTCAAACTAGTGATGTTAGACACTCCAGGAGCGTATAAGAACGGATAGATAATCTGTCTTACGAAAGCTCCAGGAACAGGAGTTCCACTCAAAGCGGTGTAATCGCTCTGGTTAGTATTCCAAGGAATGCTAAACGTGTTTGCATCACTTACAGTCACTACAAAAGGAATCCCAGAAATCTGAGGCATCCCTGTTGTTGGCGACTGATATAGACCCTCAAGCAACACGACGTCTCCTGTGACATATCCATGCCCGTTAGCTGTAACAACAGCAGCAGATGCTTTTGTTATTGCTTGAATCGGGATTTGAGCCCCGAATTGCAAGGACAATCCAGCTGAGAACGTAGAGATACCACCTGCTGTGAGAACAGCGTTAGTCAAATATGAATTCGTAGGAGAAGTTCCTGACGTCTCCACAATTTGATTAACCGCTTGTCCTTGACCCATTTCAAAATGCCATGTTGTGTATGGGATTAATCCACCGGTATTCGTAGCAGCAGCAGTGTAGTTAATCAACTCCACTACTTGAGGCTCAAAAGGCAGTGCCACAGCCATTAAGGCGCCCGTCGAAACGAGCTTGCCTCTAGCTGATCTTGCGTATTCGCCCATATTATACCCCCTGGTTTCCGGTTCTTGTACAAAGCAAGTTCCGAATAGCAGTATCTTGGGTAATAGCTTGCATTCTGTTACTTCGGCTTTCGCTTACTGACCCTTTCAGGCGGGACGACCTCTTCGGATCATCCTCACGACCTTAATGTTATCCGTCGTGTTCAGACTGTTGCTTGCACTTGCGTGCCCCTCTCACTCAGTCGTTCAGGCTGCTTGCGCTTGCCCCTCGTCACCCCATCGGGCTTCCGAGTCAATCAGAGAAGGTTTATACAGACCTAAGTGTTTAGCCTGTGCGAATTTAACCGCCAAGGTAGCATTCTGAGCTAACATGCCAGAGTAGTACGGATCACGATAGATCAGGTTCATGGAATATCCATCCTGATTGATATGCGTGAGCGCTTGCTTTCCAAGAACGGTATTGTAATACACGTCTTGTGAGTTAGCACTGGCTTGTCTCGCAATCGGTGCTTCCGAGCTTGTTACAATCCTGATGTTATAGACAGAACCGTACTCGCTTGGGAGTGCCGATGTGTTGTTAGGGTAGTTCCAGCTGCTTAAGAAGCCAGAACCTGTAAGGGCATCGAAATTCGTTTGTAGCTCTGTTGAGGACAGCATGAAGTATGCTGAACGGACAGGGCCTGTTCCGAATTTCAAGTCGCCTTCGATACCTGACATGAACTTGTAGGCATTGTTCGTGTCAAGAGTCGTTGCCACAAGGCTAAAATCGCTAACACCAAGGTTAGTTGGGTTCATTTCTATTACTTGTTGACTTAAATAATCCAACCATCTATCATTTCGATCATGATTAAGGATACCGATCTTGCTTACGCTGCTGGTTATTTCGATGGCGATGGATGTTTTTTTATAGGCAGAATTCACACTGAAGGACGCATTCGTCCCAGATGCAATGTGATTATTAATTCTACTCATATTGAAAACTTGCATTGGTTCCAAAAGACATTTGGAGGAACTGTGATTACAAAAAATCACAAAAATCCCAAGGCAAAACCTGTTCATCGATACGTGCTTAAGGGAGAACAATTGGATTATTTTACAAATATCGCGCCATTTCTCATTGAAAAAATTGATGAATTCATGATTTTTGAAAATTTTAGATCCCAAGATTTTTTTGACGAAAGAGATGATCTGATTGAGAGGATGAAAATCCTTAAAAATTCTGAAAATCTTATCCATTATTCCATAAAAGATAGCGTTGAAAGCGTTAGAAACACAATTCAACCATCTATATGTGATTGGGCATATTTGGCTGGTTTTATTGACGCTGAATGCTGTTTGAACATACAACGAAATTTTACAAAAACCAGACCTAATCCTATTTATAAAATCCAACTCCAATGCAACAACACTAAATCCCCATGTTTTTTCTGGCTTTCTAGACGCTTCGGCGGTCAATTGCATTTCATTGACAGAAGCGACACCATTCCTAAACAAAGAAATCAAATGTGTTGGAGAGTTTCTTCTAAAGCACTTTTCCCTATTTTGGAAAATGTTCTTCCATTCCTTAAGCACAAACAACCAATTTGCGAAGAATTGATAAAATTTTACAAAACAACTTTCAATGGGAAGGGGAATCCTAGTCCCAATAGTCCTGGTTTTGCAGAATTCTACAGACCAGTTCTTGAAGAAAGAGATGTTATTTTTCATAAAATTAAGCAACTCAACAAAAAAGGTTTATAATTTAAGCGGGCAGTCATTTCTGCTGCCTCCACAGTTTCATATATATCTGTGGTTTGGACTATCGCATCCCGTTTCCGGGTCTCTGGACTTAGTCTCTCACGGTGGCTTTCGCCTTCCGCCTTGTTAACCTCCGCTTACGCAGCCAGGCACTCCAAGTCAATCACCAAAGATTTTACAACGACAACACGTTTATCGTTATTACTACCGCCGCCAGCGTTGATTTCAGACGCTGCTGAGACGATGTAGTCTCTCAAAATGAGATCTTCCAGCCTGTTACCCCTCTTTCGAGTGATTAGGTCATTTCTGCCTAATTCTCGGATTTTATTTATAGTCCGAGTTCAGAGCACCGCATCTCTATTTCTAGAGTCCAACCGCTTGCTCGTTCAGCCTAGACATTTAAATAGGAGTATGCAACAATATGCATTCATCTACACACAAACAAAAGGAGAGTGTAAATGCCTGAAATTCCTTATGAAAAAGTAATTTATGATCCTATTAAATTGGCTTATCTTGCTGGTATCGTTGATGGTGAGGGTTCCCTCTGTATTTACAGAGTAAATCCTGCCAAATATAATAGATATCAGACACCCAATTTCAGATCTGTCCTCAATATTTCCAACACAAAAAAGGAACTTTTTGATTGGATTGAGGAACATTTCTCTAATCTGAATCATAAATCCAAAAAACATAAGCGATCCATTTTTAAGAAAAACTCGACGCACGAGAGATGGATTTATGAATGGGTTATTCAAGGTCACCGTCTTGTTGACATTTGTAACCAAATACTTCCTTATCTCGTTCTTAAGAAACGACAAGCTGAACTTATCCTTGAGTTTAGAGCTACCTACACTCAAAAAGGATTCGGAGCACATACGCCTCTCAATCCAGAAACTATGGCAAAGAGAGAAGACATCCGAGTTGAGATGTGTCGTCTTAACGCTAAAGGCTTTCTTAAAGCTGAATTCGAACATACTATTCCTACTTAAACCCTTGGCCCTTGTTGCCCTCTTGAAAGAGAGGGTTTCCAAGTCAATCAGGTTAGATTTATACAGGCCTATTATCTCAAGCCTGTCTCATGGCCACGGCAAGTCGCTCTGATACCCAAGCGAGTACTCCCTCTTGGTCTTGCAAAATTACTTGCTCGTTGATTCAATAAGCCATTAAGCTGCTGCGCAATCACTAACGCAGCCTGTTCCGAAAAAAGCCATTTGCGCATCGATGATATCTCTTTGCGGCACTTGAGCTGGGGGATCTATACCAGCATTACCAAGTTGCACAGTGGGTGGCACTAAAGCTCTTGGTCGCATAAAGCGGCAAGTAGTACCACCATTGGCAGGCATCGACACCTTGTCGGCCACCATAATGTAGTTCATGCTGGGTGTTGGGACATATAGCATCGCCGGAGCTAAGCTCTGGAGAATCATCGGCCCTAAATTACCAGTAGTTGTAATCTGACTCATAATACCTCTGAATTGGTATTGATGTTGATAAGTGCTCGGTGGACGAAAGCCTGTTACATCCGTTCGCTGGCTTATCTGATCGTAGGTGCGAGGCTACGTAACGCGAAAGTTAGAGTTGGTGCACATGACGCTTGTGCGTGCGTGAGTCTTGTTATATCAATTAAAATATTTATTTGTCTAGAAAATGACAATTCTGTCACTTATCTGTCAGGCAAATGGCCGTATCTGTCACAATACGGCCAAATTGTCACACTAAATGTACCAAGATGGTCACTAGCATCTCGCAAACAGATTTGGGGACACCATGTTTTTCAGCCCATTCTTCAAGAAGATTCTCAAAGTCTTGCTGAATTTCCGGAGTTAAATGGAATTCCTTCTCCACCTGCTCAACTTCTTCTACAATGTGCTTTACATGAGACATATCTTTTGCAAAATCCATGATTGACCTCGTTGTTGACAGTTATTTGTGTCACAAATATTGTGACAGTTATTTGTGTCAGCCTCTCAGCTGTGCTTTCAGTTGTTGCATCTTATCATAAGCTGACTTCTGGCCTTGAGGGCTGAAATCGCCTTGGGATGCATAAGGAGCGCTACCAACGCCTGTAGGTTGATAGTATGGACTACGACGATTGGCATCAATCTTTTCTTGGACAGAGGGTTGTTTGATCTCTGGCTGATCTAACCTGAGCGCCTTGATGTTCGCGTAAGCGAGCTTCTGTCTCTCAAACTCGTCAGGTATCGACAAAATAGACTGAGCCAAATCAGGAGCAGTTTGTTCGAACTTGTTTAAGACATCCTCTCGCATGACTTTTTGGAAGTCAGGGTTGTTTTTGAACCAAGCTTGTTTTCGCTCTTCGTAAATAGCTTTCTGCACTTCGTTTCTAACGATGTCCGCAGTAACCTGCTTAGTTTGTTCTCCGAATTGACTAAGCTTCTTATTGAGCTTTCTTGTGTCAACGTATGGTTCTGTATCCTCATCCTCGTCATCAACAGGTTTGGAATGCTTTTGTTGCATGGCCTGCTCAAGAACAGCCATTCTCTGTTCGAGTTGTTCTTTTGCTGCTCGTTCCCTTTCCAACTGTTCCCTGAGTTTGCCGAAGTTATACTCTTTATCATTTCTTACGTTTTCCACTGGTTCTTGTTGTTGAATATCTTGTGTCATTATACCTCATCTTGACGCCGACTAGCGAATTTGTTTTCGAACGCCTTGTACATTAAAATTTTTAATGCATATAGTAAAGATTTTAATACGAGGTTATATGCTCAAGGTAGACCGTTTAGAGACACATGACAGATATTTAGAGTTCATGAAACCAACAAAAGAAATAGGCCAACATGTCCAAATGATCATCGAATCAGAGCCATTTGGGAATCGCCCTTTTTACATGTTTGGCCATCCTAGGACTCTTGATTTAACAGATAGGTGGAAATTGTTTTGCAACGGAAAATATTCTAATTTTGCGGATGTACCAACACACAAAATCATGTGGCAAGCTAGGCTTTTAAAACCTAAAGCAGAGACAAATTCTTGGCTATTCAGATGTTATCCAAGAAGTGATAGATTAGATTTAGTTTGGAATATTCCTAAACCAGAGACCTGGGATCAGTTTGATCTTGGGAAAATGACAGAAGATGATACGACGCTTGTAAGTATATACAACTACATCCATTGTAAGGAATTATTGGATGAACCTCATCCTGATGATCCTTCCGATGCCGAAGCCAGAGAAATATATAGACAAATTGCTATGAATTTACCAAAGAGACAACCTAGAAAGATTATATGAATGAAAAGAAGATAGACCCCACCTGGGAACATGTTTTTTCAAATAAAGATTTACCAAAATTTTCTAAACTAAAAGGTGAAGATGAAGAAATAGTCCCAACATTTGATCTCATGGAATCTTTCAAAATACAAAAAATAGGATCTGTATGAATCTAAAAGAACGTTTATTGATCACTGCTCTTATGGGATTTATGGCTCTTCTGATGACCGGATTGGCCTTAAACAAGCTATTTGGATGGTGGTGATATTAGGCTAATGTCTTGGGCGGTTTTCGAAGCTTTCTAGGAGGGACTGGATTCTGCCCCACAGTTCCTTTAGACACTTTACCAATCGGATTCTTATGTCCTGTACCATAGAAATCTCCCATGCCCTTGGGGCTTTTGTTGGTATGCCACGCAGGAGTTTTCTTACTCACTGTCATCCTTGAGTGTTTTTACCTTGCCGAAAGGAATTGGACCTGACATTATCCCGCTTGGGACTCCTTCGGTGCCAACAGGATTGTTGAAGCCAACTCCATAGTTTGTTCCAGCGTTTATGCGCATGCGATTGTCATATTGAGGACATTCGAAGTTCCAAGTAGATCTTGGTTCTTTATCGCCTTTACGTGGAGCAATAGGGTCTTTAAAACCTGTTTCCATATACATCCTTCAAGGAGAGGAGGGCCGAAACCCTCCCTATTGTGAACTTAATGTCTGTATCCGTCTTTCTGTTTATGCTTTCTCATTTTGGAAGCACCTTCCATTTGAGCGCTTTTGATTGCTTCGGTTGTATCTTCGTATTTGTCGACACTTCCATCGCCTTCAGCTGAAGACTCATCTTTCATTTTTGCTTCCAAGGGGAATACGGAACCTTTTCCGCCCTTTCCAGCCCAGAATGAGTGATCATGAATTTTTTGTCCACCTGACATGGTATCACCTAAATTTTTTACTTGATACCATTGTAGCACTCAAGAAAATATTTGCAAGGATTTGTTGAGCTCGATAGAATCTCCGCCAATTCAGAGCATCGGGGAGGGTTAATCACCTTCTCGGTATTTGGATTAGGCCCTTAGCCGGCAGCCTGATTAACTGTTGGCTCTGGACCAGCTTATTTCCTGTTCTACATCTCAATGTATACAAGTCATTTTGTGTTTATTGTGATGTATCCAAATTTCACGAATGTCTCATGATCGACTTGATTGCATCGTTGCATCGCGGTTGCCAGATCATCTATATCTAAAAGTCCGGTAAGCGAATTTTGATAGACGCGATTCCAGTTGGCATCAGCGCTTTTCTTAAACTCTAGTTGGTGTTGTAACGGATCAACCTTGCGGGACATTCATACCTGGTTCCATGCCCTGTTGTGGCTGTTGCTGACCACCGCCCATCTGACCGACCTGACTCATCATCTGAGACAAGAATTCATTCCCAGCGGAGTTTTGCTGAGCTTCTGCCTTGTCTTTCTGAACGTCTATATCTTGCTTATAGTCGAATGATTCTATCCCAGATGCAGCCAATGAAGTTTCGACCTCTCCGTATTTGGAGATAGCCTCAATTAAAGCCGTGATGGCCTCCATCTTAGCCTTAGTGCTCATTGCTTCATTCTTCTGAACCTCGGACAATCTCTCTTCAAATAACCCAACGTTAGAATCCGACCTGCTATGTCTTTCTCTCGCAGTTGCTAAATTAGAAACCGCCTTGGACATCATTTCCTTGAGCTTAGCTTCTTCGAACGCATGCTGAATATTAGTTGCTTCAGCCTCAACAGCAGATTGTTGTTGTTCCATTTGTTGCAATATCTCGATGAGCTCTTTCTTGCCTTGGATTGGCGCCTTCTCGGCTAGCTTGCTAGGAGGTATGATTCCGCCGAGTTGTTGATTAAGTTCAAGCCATTGTTGGTACTCTTGGTATTTTTGGGATGGAGTTAAAACACCTTCCTCAACAATGACTTGAGTTTTTGCGAATACCCTCGAGAAGAAGAACGGAGTTGGCTCTTCACCGATCAGCATGCCGACTTTCGCGGGATTCCAGTTCTGTTGGATGATCGCAAGCATGAGTTCGCCGAGTTGCTTGAGAGATAGATCCCACTGATCGAAGTACTTTTGCAAGACCATCAAGTTGGCAGCCTGCTTCAGCATCACCGTGAGACTAGACGCTTGCGATTGGTCTTGCGCCGACCATGTCTCTAGGTTTACCCCTGACGTGCTAAAGATAAGCGATTGTAGCTGATCTGCTAGCGCCATATCGGATTCTGGAACTGCTGAAGGCATAATCTTTTGGCAATCAGTTAGCTCATAGCCTTCGTTGATGATGATATCCCAGCCTTGGCCAGACTTCTTGAGGTTATCTTCATTGGCAATTGCGCCGCTTTTGCGTATCCATCCAGCGTTGATTGTTGCTTCTGAGATGTCATGGTTTAAAATTATGCGTCTATTTAAGAGGTAATTCGAGTCGCGCATCGTCCTAACGAGACCGCGAACACGTAAGTCATAGTAATTATTGTGCGGTTCGTAGTTCCAAATCACCGGAACGAAAGGGCATCCATCAAATCCCAAAGGATTCTCGCCTTGGAACATCAATTGGTCATTCAATACAACAGCCAACTTCCAACATGGAACATCGACCTCAACCACTTCTAGATCAGGTATGTTGTATAAAAGGGCATCCAGATGATCATCTCCGCCAGCATAGTCAAAGAATTGGTTTCTCGTCGCACTGTATAACCTCTTTTTCTTTTTACGCCACTTGTACCAGACATAAGAAAGCACCATTAGGTCGTTTCTTGCCATATTATAGTTTTCAGGCAAGAAGTAAAAGCTTCCATATCGTTGAGGTGTACCTGACATGGGTGTTACAGTTGAAATCTTGTCAGGGAATCGCACTTCGGCTTCTTGTTTGCTAATATATTCTTGGCACCATACGAATTGAGCATCTGATCCGTCTAGAGAACGCATGTATGGATCAATAAGAAAGCTGTTGTACTCCCATAATTTGACCTTCAATTCACCCTGAGCCGGATCGTCTTTCGTGTAATCGAGATAAGGTTGAAGCAAAACCATGCCAGTGATGCAAGCCTGCTCACAAGCGCGAGAGAACTGCTCATGAATCCCATTTGCGTTGCATAGATGAGTCATCAGTTTTGTGTATTGGTCAGTAGTCTGTGTGTCTGCGCCTTCTGCCGGGATGTAGTTGATTTGTTTTCGGTGTTGGCGCTGATAGCCTGTGACCATGTTCACGGGCTGTTGCAAAAGATTGAAGTAGAATTGCTGCTGAGACGACTGTTGAGTTATCCCAAAGTATCGATTAACAAAGGTTTGGGCACCTGCATAGAAAAGCGTATCGATGTTACTTTGGTTCCAGCGAGCCTGTTCGATAGGTTGGAATTTGCTATAGAGAGAATCTAACCACTGGCGGACGTTCCCTTGAGACGGTTCAAGGTTATTTGCCCATGGAGGCATATAAAAAGACATCGGGACTCCTTTGCAATGAACATATCATTAAATATTTTAATTGCAAATGAGTTAGAACGCGATGTTTACTTTTTACGCATACTTTTGAGGGTCTCGGCAAGCACCGCACGCTTCTTCAACGTAGGATTCTTTGAGTGCTCAGCCTTCACAAGTTTCTTCTCCGGAATCTTCTTTCCTTCCTTAACATGCAACTCTTTGTGAAGTGCTCCAGGATGCTTTATGGTGCCTTGAATCCATTTCTTTTTCTCTTCCATTTTAACATTCCCTCCAGAGGAATTTGGGATGTGATTTTAACAAACGTGTGAGGTTGAACTTAACATTTCTTATCGTTAATTGCATCTACCAAAAGCAATATAGAATGACATAGAGCAGCCGTGTTAACGTCTACTTCGTATTCACTTCCATTAATTTCCACTCTGTGTTCTTTCTCATTCCAATGTGTAATATGCCAGGAATTATCGTCTTTTTGCATTTAGCACCCCTTCTTTTTCATCTTTTTAAGCTCTTTCATCGCCGGGTCTCTCACCTCGCGGTCAATCTTCACAAGCTTCTCGTTCTTCTTCTCAGCGCCTTTGAGGACTTTCATAGCGGCTTTTTCTTTCCCATGCTTGATGTCCTTCTCAGCGGATTCCATAGCTTTAGTAACTTTGTGCATCTTCTTGTCCATGATCAGTCCTTTTTCTTTTTACGTTTCTTCTCGCCCGCCTCGCTATATGCGATAGCTACTGCTTGCTTCTGAGGCTTTCCCGCTTCCATTTCTCTCTTTACATTCTCTGAGAAGCCTTTCTTTGACTTCGCAGCTTTCCCTTTAACTAATGGCATAATTCCTCCTGTAGTCTTAATTGTTCGCCTTTCAAGTAGTTCCTCATATTTGAATCTGGACGCATCCAATGAGTCATGTGTTGCTCATCTGCCCACCATCCAAATCGATCGAATGGACCATACCAATATGAAGTCGGGTATTCTTTACGGGCCATAAGAACGAGCTCTCCATTATCTGGGATGCTGTCTTTGCAATCAATCCAGTTCATTTATTCCCTCTGGTATTAGGTATCGTATCTCTTCGCAGAACTTATCAAGTGCGAGATTCTCGTCTTCTGCCCACTTCAAGCGGCCTCGGCATTTTTCATCTATACGACGCAATGCCAAGAACATATCATCAGTGATGTCAAACAACTTCTTTTCATTGCGATCGCGGGGCAACACGAATGTATAGGTGACCGTAGGGCCGTAGTTCTCGTAATCGTCCATCATCTCACCTTTGGCAGCTTAGCCCAGAATATATGCTTTCCTTCAATTTCGCCGATATTATCAGAATCAATCAAATTACAATCCCAGTAATCCCAATCACCTTGCTTAATGCGCCAAAGAACTAATATTTCTTCTCCGGGATCTGGTTTTTCATCTTTGAGGTTGATAAGTTTCATGGGAGTCTTTTCCGTGGTTTGAACACATATGGTATGTTGCTGGTTAATGTTTTGGATATCTTGAACGACTTCTTTAGATGCTCTAGATATTCCATGATGTACACTACCAACCCGAACAGATATCGGTCAACGATCATCATATCGTTCTCGATAGCTTCAAGAGTTGGAAAACAAATGAGAGCTTTGCGATCATCGAGTTGGATTCTATCCTGCATGTCTTTCTTAAGCATTTCCCAGATGGTTGGAACATTCTTGATATCCAAGACGAAATTAACAGCAAATTGAGACATCGGGTGGATTTCTCCTTGGTTTAATGTTCCTGTTGGTCCGTTTTCTAATACGATTTCTGGTTGTTTCAGTTCTTCAGTCATTTTATTCCTATGTTTAAAATCTATAATGCCGTTGACCTTTTCCTAAGTTGGTAGCATCTGTCTCTTTCTGTCCAAAGAACACAAGGCCTGAGGCGAGGGTCCTGAATGCGTCAGCTCCATGTGACGCCCAATTATGCAGCGGTTGGCTCTTCCAACAGCCATGCTTGTCATCCCATTCTTTCTTGTAGTTCTCAAGGCATTTGATGCCAGAAGAGCATTTCTTCTCATCAAACCAGCAGCGATTGAATATGCCTCGAGCTTTATCTATCCCTACAACGATAGCAGCTTTTGGCACAGCGATAAAGTTTATGCCCATCTGACGTGCTGATGACTGACGATTCATACCGCTTGTGTATTCATGGGCCATGATGTCGTGAGGTGCAAGATGCTTGTCATACACATAGGGTTTAGACTTCACAACGCCCAGCCAATGCGCTAGGGACTCGCCAGAGCCTTCAACGTAGTCGATGACATGTATCTCCTTGCCTACCAGCTGGAACCACCAAATTGATGTAGAATCGTTGTATCCTAAATCCCAGGCAGTGTTGACGGGAACCGCTTCATCATATGGGACGTGGCCGATACGCCCTTCTAAGCGTGCAGTAGTGACGTTCTTGGCATAATATGCACCCTCATTAGATTGTTCCCATGCTTCTTCTGGAGTGGAGGGAAACTCGCGCATCATGTTATCGCGCTGGTTAGCCTCGACAGCTGCATACCAGTTCTTCTGCTCTGGATCAAGTGTAATGCCTCTGCCTTCAAGCGACTTGAAGTAATCCAACGCATCTTCTGTGCATGATACCGGCGAGCCAAGTCGATATGCTGGTTCTCTCCACCAAGGGAAGAAGTGAAAGCGATAATCCAGCTCAGTTAGCTTATGCTTAGAATGCTTCTGAGCTTGAGCCTTCTGGCACATATCGTAGAAGTATCCCTCTTTGCCTTCAGCAGTCGATTCAATGAATACGAATTGCCCAGTAGCGACGGTATTCAAAGCTCCTGTCATGACCTCTGTGGCTTTATCTGGTGATTCAGCGCATAGTTTACCGAACTCGGAAATATGCAGATATTGCAATGTGCTACCACGCATCGAGTTACCGACACGCATTGTTGAGCCATTAGAGAATGATAGCTCACGAGCGCTGTCTGATGTGGCTTTGATCTTCGACTTGATGTATGGATCGAGTGAATCATATGCGAACTTGATACGCTGGAACATGATCTCCGAGTCTTCACGCTTGTGACAGATGATACCTGCGGTGATGCCTTCGTTGAATAGACACTTATCCAAGAACAACATGCAAACGTATGTAGATATTCCGAGCTGGCGTGCCTTCAAGATGATATTGCAATACCACAGATTGTCATGCAGCTCTTGTTGGGCCCAGTTCATGCTGAACTTGATTTTGCGTCCGCGTTTATCAAGAATGCAGTAGAGATTGTTGAGCCGCCAATTGTCGTCTGTGAGATATCTCTCTACGTTTTCATTCATCCCATCCCCACCCTTCATCACAGGAATTCCACGAAGTGATCATTTCTAGAGATGGATAGCTGACAATATGAGCCCAATCACATCCCTCTCCACTCATTACCCCTCTCACATAAGATTTACCCCAAGACAATGAATGGAATAAGCCAACAAAATCCAACATTCCTCCCTGGGGATAATGTTTTTTACCAGCAAAAACCATGTACACTTCTTCATCCATCTTGTTTTACGTCGAGTCCTCGTTTCTTATTCATTACGCGTTCTACGAATTCATCTTCGTTCATTACCACTATAGATGCTTGGGCCATTTTTGTTGGGTGAGTAAATGTATGATTGGTACAAAGCATCCATGTTGCGATACCTGCATCCATCTTCTTAAACAGGCTTCCTGTGACCAATTTTTCCTCTTGAATTTCTTTGGCTATAGATAATGCTTCCGAAAAGTAGTCAGATTGTTTTTCCCATTCGCTTAAGTATCTGGACTTTATGTTTTTTGATGAGCAAAAGTATTTAAAAAACACATTCTCCGGTTTTGCCCTCATCCACTCTAATAATTCATCTGCCATATCTTCAATCTCTTCTTGAGTGAAAATTCTAGGGCGTCCCATTTCTGGTTTTAACTTTCTTTCTTTCATATAATCACCATGGATTAAAATTAAAATTGCATATCAAGTATATTTTTTAATCTTATTCACACGGCTTATGAAATGCCACAAAAATCAAATCGCCCACCCATTTTTTCGATGTATCACGCGTGGGCTGCTGTGATGCATTCTCTTTACATTCATCTATTTGCGTTGCTAAATATTGGTCGATTCTATCAATATGATACCTAAAAATAACGTTAACCTCAAGGGAAATATACATGAAAATTGGAATATTTGATCCTGAATTGATGGAATGTAAATATATCGAAAAAATAATAATTCACGATGATGTGATGAATTCTATATTCACCATGAAAGTAGAATTTTCAGCTGGCCCCAGTATTTTAGAAACATATACATCCCGAAAAGAAAGAACCAAAGCCTTAAATAAGTTTCCATATAATCTCGCTGAAACACCATCCTGAGGGCATTTTTGATATGAAAAAATTATGCGTTTTAGAAGAAGATGAATATGATAAAGTTTGCAATCTCCTTGCTCATGTTTGGCATAATCTCAATTGTCTTCCTTATTCCAATGAATTGATTAAAGAAGCGATGTGGTCCGTGGAAGATGCTCAAACCCTACTTGGTAATCGATGAGAAACAGAGCTAAATGCCGTCTATGCGGTGACGTCATCGAATCCTTTCATCAACACGACTACGTAAGATGCTCGTGTGATCAGATCGCTGTTGATGGAGGGAATCACTACCACAAGTGCGAAGCTGTGGATTGGGTGAACTTCATTCGGATTGATGATGAAGGGAACGAGATTCTCCCCAAGATTGTGGATCAGATTGCGGACGCACGCAAGCCGATCGATACCGTGATCTCAGAGCCTCCTCCATTATCGCGAGATGAAAAGATGATGATGCTGAAGCAAATGGCTGATTCTTACGATAGACTGCCTCAGAGCGCTATGATGGTATCTCCCACCAACTACGACATGCATGCATTGATTATTTTATTGCATTCGATCTTGAAAGAGATTGACCTAAATGGGAAATAGTTGCTAAAATAGCAACATATGATTAAGAAAGAAACGATGCGAGCAACTGAGATCGGACTTGTTAAGCTAATGAATGAATCCGATATGCCCGGCCCTGAGGGAGCCGAAGTCTTATTGAATGTGTTTTTCTCTCTATGTGTTACATCCAATATCACTCCATCCATGTTTGAGAAAGAGATAACTACGAACATGAATATTGATTACTGTGAATTTTATGAGCGCACTAAAACCCAATGGCAAAATATACAAAAAGATGACCAACCTTGAAGAGTTCATGATGAGACAATACTTGGAAGTAGCAGACTGGATAGAACAAGCATTGATTACTAGAGAAAATGACTTCAACGACCCTATAGAAGAACGCATAAGCCTAAAAGACGAAGATTTCGATGATCAGTATGACATGTATGAGCGTGAGGGATCATGAGGTTATCTTATCGTCGAGCTGGGAAAATCGCGTTGGGTATCATCATCTTCTGGATTGGAGTAATTGTATCTAAGGTTTTCTATGACTAGAGATGAAGAAATCGACAGAGCTCGTGAGATTCTCACCGATGGTCTTATTATAATACACTCTGAAGGCATCTCGTATTCTTCGACGATCGTTGCTTTAGCTATCCATCTTGGAATTGGGATGGCGTCTGGTGGTTTTAAACGCGGCGATTGCAATGAGTTATTTGGGACAATCTTAGAAATTTGGCAACAGAACAAGGACTAAATGGATTACAACGAAGTTACTTCAAAGATGTTATGTATCCACGAGAGCTTGATTGGATACCGTGAAGAATGGGGTACAGATAAGTTCTTATCCATCTTAGGTGGATATTTGATGGAAGAGTGCATGCTAAATGGGATGGAACGGGAAGGTTTTAGTAACTATTTGGCAATTATGGAGAGAAACTTCAACCAATGCATGAAAGTTTTAGGTAAGTGAATGTTAGACGTGTGAAGAGGGGAGGTGCTAAATCTCCCCGTTTCACATGAACAAACAACCTAGGACATACGTTTTAAATGTATCATGCATGTGAAATTACCACAATCTCTGTTCTTGGGATGAATGCATAACGCTTTTCTGCTGTCACTTTGAATATCTGCTTATCATCTTCCCAGACAATTCCATTTAAAATGTCAAAATAGAATTTAATATTATTGTCTACATCGGGACGTGTGCAATGGTATGACGAGGAACTACCATAATCTTCAACAAGGGCCTTCTTCTTTCGTTGACTGTAAGATTTTGGGATAGACATATAAAATGCCAGGTCTACCTGAAGAGGCGATTGTAGAGCTTCTAAAGCAGTCCAAGCGGGATTTGTCTCGTAGAACGTTTTTATCGTGTCCCACTTGATTTTAGTTTGTGTGCTATAACATCTTCCATCACGAGTTAATCTTGGTCTTGCGAGGGGTACCGGTTCTCCTGGAATGGTGATGCGATAGATTTGGTGCATTAATCTCCTCGGACGAAGTTTTCGATGTTATATATCGCATCAAGGACATGAAGAATAGATTTTTTTAAATCTCGCTCCAAACCGGGTTCTATTCCATTAGAAAAAGTAACCTCATCTTTGAAATATCTCAATTTAGTCAGATAAGGACCTAAACCCTCAATCTCATCCAAAATCAAGTCTTCTGTTGAATGCTCTTCTTGGAGTTTATCTGTCTCTTCTTTCATGTGAGCAATGGAGTTCCCTAACATGCTGGCACATTCTTGGATTCTTTCTAGAGCCATCTCAAGAAGTCGCATTTGCATGACTTCTTCTTCGCTGGGGCGATATCCATGCAACATCTGGATACATCTCAACAAGTTGATGGTTTCATTCAAGCTGACTAGCATTTCGTATCTCCTGGATTTCTTTTAGTAATCGATCAACTGTTGTGATTAATGCAAGTGTGGATTCCTCGTGGCAGATATCTTGGGCATGTTGCAGTATTTTTCTGCATCTGAACAGATTGACACCAATTTTCGCATCATCCATTACCAACTCTCCATGGGGCTGGCATACGGCGATTCGTAGTGGTTGCTTTTTGGTGGGGCATCGAAAATCCGTTTTAGATCTTCTGCCAGCTGTTGAGATAACTCTTTGTAGATATCTTTGTCAACGAGCTCGAAAGCGGGAACCCATTCGCCACGGACGTTTGTGTTCACTCCACGGATGTACAAGTGAGCGGTTTTTTGTGCTTTGAGAACCGAGACCCAGATTTTGATCTTCTCGTTGATCAAGAGATGCATGTGACCAATGACCGGAGAGGGCTTGGTTGATGCAGATTGGTGATTTAACTCATGCTTTAAGATTTCGACTTTCATGAAATTTCCGTGTTTTTTGTGTATTTCTGTATATATTTATTATACGTGTTTTGCACCATTTTTTGGAACAAAAGTGTTGATTGTAAACAACTTATTGGCGTTGCGTAACGTGAGCTTCCTGGCTTTGTTTGATCTTGGTACGAGATCATGACATAGGCATTTTTAACTGTTCCTTCCATACCATTTGCTTCGCACATTCTGATATTTATTCCTTCGGGAGGTTCGATATCCCAAATCCATTTCTCAAACCAATTTACGTTTTCTTGATGAGCCCACGAACCTTGATCGACTTTATCACTCACGATAGAACTCCTCTAGAGTTGTCCCAAACCATTTTGGTAATTTCTCTTTAAATTTTGGGTCATCCCAACGAATCATTTCTCTACCGTTCCAATTCTTATCGATCACTCCATCTTCCAGTCTACCAAGGACAACATCGGTTTTTATTTTCATATGTGCTGGATGAGGTTTTTCTATGTCTGGTTTAAACTTCCAATAAAAATCCTTGTTCTCATTCTTCAATGCTTCCCTATCTTCGACTTTAACTGGAGTAGTTAACTTCATCTGAGCTTTCATTTTTGCGAACCCTTTAGCGAAACTCTCAGGTCCTTCAATCGTAATACTCCAGAAGTGATGAGTTGGCACCCAATTCAAAATATTTCTAATATCCTCTGGGTTGATCTTGCGGTTTTTAATCACGCTATCGATCTTCTTGGCCCATCTCGGTATATCTTTCTCAGAACCCTTGGTATCTGGAAGCCCTTTTTTGATCTGTTGCAGCATGAGTTTTGCCAGTTCAAGTCCCAAAGGGGAGGGGGACGCCGCGGAACTAGGGGGGTTAGGTTTCTTTTTGCCTTGAATCAAATCATTCTCTATCTCTTGATCTTCGAAAGAAGAATTTATCATCGAGTCTTTAGACGAGATACCCCCTTTAGGGGGCATGGGGGATATATTCTTTTCTTCTTTAATATTCTCTTTAATATTATGTGGCCCGTTTTCGGGCTGGGGGTGGCCCGTTTTCGGGCCAGGGGGGGTGGCCCGTTTTCGGGCCTGCGTAAAACTTTTTTGAATATCTGTTGCAATCCAGATTTTTCTTTCATCATGAAACTTACTTCCTTCATGAGTAATCAGAATGAATCCTTCATCAACCAGAGATTTGATCCATCTTTTGATGGTAGTAATTCCTTTCCCGTAGAGTTCTGCAAAGTACCCATTGGTCGCCCAACAATAACCTTGGACATGAGTAAGTGACGTGATCTCTCCGTAAAGCAACTTAGCGCCCATTTCAATATTTTTTGAGTAGCGCACGTTTGCTGGGATGATCGCGTAATAGTTCGGCGTTGCCCCGACAGGGCCTTGAGAGCGAGAATCTGACATATACCTCCGATTTGGTGGAGGGCGACAAGGTAACCTATTTAACGTTAAGTATTTCTTTCACATTGATATTCAATGAGGCTAGATGATACATTGTGATCATTCTGGCGTCGGTACTAGCGTTCAGATGCGTTAACATGTCGTCCTTTGTTCAATTGGTTGTTGATGCTCTTCCTGAGGGCGGTTACCCTTGAGAAGACCCGATAGTACAAGTTACCTTCTTTAGGGGCTACATAATTTTTGTAGCCTCGTCTTTTTTAAAGCACCTTGTAGATGGATTCTGGGACCCCTAAGACCCAATTTGGTACCCGATCTATCATGAGATGGGCGATCAACATTCCGAGATCACGTTGGATATATTTTTTTCTGATATTTGTTTTCTCACACAAAGTTGAGTTCTTAATCTTGCACACACCTTCAGGCGATTTCTCGCACTCCAAGCGTATGAAGTTGTATAATCTAAGCTGAGGCTGTGTCAGCGGTAATTCTGATTCTCTCATGTGGGTTAGAGTAAAGATTTTCTTTGATATTGCAAGCGAAATGTATCGTCAATGGTAGTTCAATAAAATTATATGTTGTTAAAATAGGTAGAGCGCTGTTAATATATCGGATATGTCATACAAAGTAATCAAAAATGGTCCTTATCTTTTGATGAAAGCGCCTGAAAATTATCCCGGGCTTAAATATAGAGGGAAATATATCTATGAACATCAATATGTCTGGTGGGTAAATACTAAATTTATATGCCCTACAGGCTATGTGATCCATCATAAAAACAAAGATAGACATGATAATCGATTCGAGAATTTAGAGATTATATCCCAAAAGAGTCATACAAAACTTCACTCTCTGGAAAAATCAGTTAAACAGACATTTCTGATATGCGAGTGGTGTAAAAAAATATTCTCTCGAGAGACAAGAAATTATCGACAGCAAATAAAAAATGGACAAAAGTATTTTCATTGCTGTAGATCTTGTCAGGTAAGAACTCAGCAGAAGCATAGAAGAGAATCTGTTGCCCTGTAGCACAATTGGTAGTTTGCACCGGTCTGTTAAACCGGAGGTTTCCTGTTCGACTCAGGACGGGGCAGAAATTTCTTGTGGATAAATTGCTAAATTCGCTAAGATTGCAATCGCAATACCATCCCTGGTAAAGCAGATTGTTCATGAAGTCCAAAAGAATTCTGACCCACTTGGTCTTGACTCTCCAAGTTTTATCCGAGTGGGGAAGTTTTGGTGTGTTTGATGTATTTTTCCACTCTCTTTAGACTCGCAACAGACTAGAGAGAGTGGTTTTTTTATTCTTCAGTCTTTTCCTGAGATTCAGCATCTTCTTCTAACTTAAACGGCAAGCTGCGAATCAATCGCTTCACTCTCCACAACTCGTTATCCAACGCGATTAGACGCCCTCTGAGCTCGTTATTTAAAAAAGTGATCCAGATAGCCACCCCGAATATTTCGATCGCTATTAAGCCAATAAAACACATCTCGTACATTATTTCCTCTCCATTTGCATATACCACATTAATCGTTGTTCCATCTTCTTGCTTTTGTAGACCCGGGTGACGAAGTGAGATAGTGTATACTGGCTGACCCCTATGTCCACCGCGACTTGTTTTTGAGTTAACTTGTGCTTTTTGCGAAAGTCCCTCAATTTTTCTATGACATCCATATTTTCCTTGTTGCTAAATTCTATAAATTGTACACTATCGCTGTATATGAAACAAACTAAAACTTGGAGAGAAAATGCATAGCGAAGATATTTCAGAATTACTCAAGGCCTTGATGGCTGCCGAGGACGAATTTGAGTCAATCCAGATGACTAAGACTGGACAAGCTGGCTCGTTCAAGTTCCATTATGCCGACCTGAAGGAATGCTTTAGAGCTACGAAACCTGCCTTGAAGAAGCATGGGCTTAAGTGCAATGGGTGCTTTGCCAACCAAGAGGGACGTCTTACATTGTCGTTGATTCTATCCCACGCTGCTTCTGGTCAATGGATGAAATCCACGATGCCAATTACTCCGGCTTCTAATTCACCTACAGATTTGGGTAAATTTATCACTTACATGAGACGATATATGTATGTCACTCTATTGGGAGTCGTCAGTGATGAAGATGTAGAGGGCGATGCCTTGGATGCGGTTGACGCCAAGAAGTCCGATAACAGATTGATTAGCAAAGATCAATGCGATGAGTTAACAAATTTGATACTTGATTCTGGACGCACAGTTCAAGAAGTCCTAGACAAGCATAAGATCAAATCATTGGACTCCATCAGCGAAAAAACCTATAAATCATGGGTTCAATATCTATCAAAAGGGAACTAAGATCATGCAAGTTAACGTAGTTCAACAAACGCCAGAATGGCACATTTGGAGGCAAAGCGGCATTGGAGCTTCCGATGTCGCAGCCATCATGGGTATCAGCCCATGGCGTACAGCGATCGATGTATTCAATGACAAACTTGGCCTCAAGGAAGCATATTCCAATTCCCATATGTCTCGTGGGAATCAATTCGAAGAAGAAGCTATCCAATCTTATGAAGCAGATGTTGGTGTTGAGTTTGAGAGGGGCCCGTGTTTCCAAAACGATGATCTCCCATGGGCGCTTGCGTCTCCTGACGGGATAGATCTCGAATCAGGAGTTATATTAGAAATAAAGGTTCCTTCACAGAAAACTTATGATGCTCATGTATCCATCGAGGATTATTATTTTTGCCAAGTTCAGTGGCAGATGTTCGTAACTGAGATGCTTGTTGTTCATTTCGTTGTATATTCTCCTGAGAAGAAAGAACATAAGGTAACGATAGTCTGGAGAGATGACGAATATATCGCCGATATGTTGTCACAAGTATCCAAGTTCTGGTACGAATTACAAGAAGCTAAGCCACCGGAGTCCGATAAGCCAGATTATATCACTATAGAAGACCCACAGCTGCATGATTTGGCTTATGACTATAAAGAGATGTCTAAAGAATCGAAACGATTGGAGAGCGAATTAAGGGCCTTGCGTGAGAAAATCATAGAATTCGGTGACGACAGTAATTTCCGTGCTTATGGTATCAAGGCCACATGGAACAATCCACGTTCATCTTATGACATGCAAGCCATGAAAGATGATGGAATCGATATCGAGAAATATAAAAAACCTTCCTCGAAAGGGGGATTCTATACTTTAACTTTGGAGAAAGATGCTTGAGATATTGTTTGCTCTAGGTTTGTTCTTTAGCCCAGTTATCGATTATACGTTGCTGCTTGAGTCGCACTATGAGATTCAAGTGAAAGAAGAAATAGAACGAGATGAAGAAGAGGACGATTACATCGATTGGACATTCTGCGCGATCGCTTAAGCCGAGTCGATAATCCACCAGTTGATGGCAGACGTATCACCGGCGACTAGAGTACCTGTAGAATCTAATGAATCGATAACAAAGCTGGTGCCAGCTGTCACGGTTCCCAATTGTGGGACACCCACGGCGGTTCCAGCTTTCACAGCTCTGCTCAAGAAGACGAAGCTATCTACCTGAACGGCGGTTGTTGCAACTGTGGCGGTGCCAGCAACAAGAGTAGCCTGACCCATCTTGGCATTTGCGCCCGTGGTCATCTTGATGGTTGTGCCAACGGTATTAAGGGCTAATCTTCCAGCTAGATTTAAATTAAGATCGACATCGAAGATAGCAGCTTGTTTAAGAGATGCCGCAGAGAAAACATTTATCGCTAGTGTAGCCCCATTACTATCCACAGGAACACATGCTAACTCAGAATATAATAAAGTATTTCCGCTGGAATCTGGATTACTTGAGCCAAAAAGCAATGAAGTTTTACTACTTGCCACAGGTGACCCAATATTATTTCTAATCAGTATGGCAACCGGAGAACCAGTGGATTGAGCATTCACCGTCAGCATACAAAGATGGGTTGAATCTGGATTGAATGAAGTCCCTGGTGGATTTACAACGAGAGGCTCGAATATTTGGCATCCTCCATTGGAGTCCGGAGATGCTGATGAATCATTGTAATTGATTCTCATCATCGTGGTGGGCGTTGTAGAGCCCGTATCGGATACTTGGAATAACATGGCACCTGGCATAGAGCCTGCACCGGGAGCGCTTGGGACTATCGTTTGGATGACTCCAGCTAATTGATAAGCAACGCCGTCATATCCTGAGACATGAATATTACCAAGAACGTCTCCTGAATCGACGATTACTGGTGTTCCTGTAGTGCCTCGAGAACGAATTAGATTTAAAGAAGCGCCGTTGACTGGCGTGGCATTTGATGCGCTTGAGGTGATATTCCCATCAAAGGTGAAATCGCCTGTGAATGGAGAAGCCATATCGATTGTCAACGTATTATCTGTACCAACAGTGGCAGTTCCATTTCCGTTAGGAAAGTTAACATTTGAACTACTATCGGGAACAACAACTATTCCACTCCCAGGTGTAATCTGGCTGATGGGAACCGATGTGGAACCGCCGCCTTCTTTTACCCATTGTGCCAGTAGAGAACCTTGGTTATTTACAAAGCTAGTGAGTGTAAAAGTTGTGTTATCGGCATTATTTACCCACTTCTTGCCAATCGGATAGATATTATCCCCAACACCCGGATCGCGTTTTAAGATCATGGGAATTTCCACGTTCTCAGGCTTCGTCCCGATTGCTACACCATAGAGATTACCACCGGTTGGGAAATTCATATTAAGTTACCGCCCATGTTCCTATATAGCTGAGAGCGATCCATGTCGTATCTGATGAACGATAAACAAATGTAACTGAATTACCTTGAGCTGTTGATACAGCAACTCCTGCTGATACTGATAATTGAGAACCAATTCGTAAAAATTGTCCAGTGTTTCCAGTGATCGTTAAAGTAGAGCTAGTATCTTGAATAAAAGAAATTGTATCGCCTTGGCTTGGAGAAGCGGGTAAAACTGGAGTGGACGCACCACTTACAAAATATCCACTTTGTACAGCTGGAGAAAATGTTGATGATTCATCTGTCCATCCAGCAATTGCATTTAAAGTATTTCCATTAATTTCTAGTTTTGTGGTTGCATTGATATATCCCGTTACAGTAATACCATTAGTACCATAAGCGGCAGTTGATGGCATAAACCAATGATAATCCCATTGACCTGCTGCTAATGAATTCGATAAAAGAACTATATAAAGATAACTTCCTGGAATCATAGTGGTTAAATTCCCGCCACCATTAGCATTTATAGTCAGATTTCCGGAAGCATTATTATTAAATTCAAATGCATGTCCATTGTTTAAAGTGGTGGCATCTGGTAGAACAATTGTTGCTGTTCCTGAACCGCTAGAAAAAACTTGTATCCTAGAAGAAGCATTAGTAAGAGTTATGGTACCTGTGGCTGAATTTGAAGTATTCTTACTTTCAAAATTATTGGCATGGCAATTTCCATGAGAATCTCTAGAGACAATATTAGACGTTCCTCCAGAAGAAGAATAAGCAAGATTTACAAGAGATGATCCATTTCCTGCTATGACCGTTCCAGATGTTGTTGCAGTATTTGTAGAGTTATTTGTCGCCATTTTATCCTTTAAAGTAGGGGATTTTTAGGCCCCCATTTAGCCCAATATAATAGAAATATTCTATTAAACGTAGGACAAATTGCCAATTGAGTTTTGTACAACCCATAGAGTATTTGCCGTAGCGCAAACAATTTCTACAGCATCGCCATCACTATTGGTTGATGCAAGAGATCCTCCAGTACCGGCAGTTGTTGCAACTGAACCGTACTGAATTTGCTGGCTTGCGTTTTGAGCAATGCTCCATCCTGACGCGCCTGACATTCCAGAAACACGAATCACTGTTCCTACAGCGGCTGTCACTGGCAATGTAAATGCAACACCACCAGTAGCGGCATTAGCAAAATAACCATTGTTAACAGAAATAGATTGTGTAGCAGCCGTGACCACGGTCCATGGAAAATTATTAGCTGGAAGAGCAGCAAACGAAGGTAATGAACCAGCGCCATTGGACATCAAGAATTGACCTGATGAACCAATACCAATTTGTTGCATAGCTCCTGTACTTGTTGTTCCTGCAGCAATTAGCTCATAAGCTGTTAGCGAAGCGAGTCCAGTTCCTCCCCCTGCTACGACGACTGTTCCGAAGGCAGGATCTGCAGATGAACCTTGAGAAATCAAAGCCACGCCAGACGTTGCTGAAGGCGTTGCGCTTGAAATTAAATTAGTAGCTCCTCCTAAGAGTACGCTATATTGTGCGAAGGTGGAAGCCTGGAAGGTTCCTGCACCGTCGTATGTGACGACCCCTGCGGATCGTAGATTAATGGCATTATTTGTTGCGATAAGTACTTATCCTTTAGTAGGTTACCCCTACTGTTTATTGTTCTCAAACTATAGTTAAATTACCAATTGTAGAAGCTGCTACCCAGTAAGCATTCGCATCTCTACAAACCAATCGTATTGAATCGCCTTGTTGGGTAGAAGATAGACTTCCTCCACTCCCCAAAGTAGTTTGTACTTCTCCGTATTGTATTTGCTGAGATATGCCCTGGACGATATTAAACCCTGATGCACCACTCAAAATGACTTCTATCTCATCACCTGGATTAGATGTTGTGGGCAGAGTAACATTGAGGACGCCTCCACTCGTGCACATATAACCATTATTGGTGCTCATTAAAGTGTCGACGGAGATGAAATTCCAATATGCTGAATATTCTGTAGAAGCAATTGTGATGGAATTTGTGCCAGCCGTGATAGAAATACCAGGGCCTGCAGTGAGTACAGCGGTTCCGAGTTGATTTGCAGATTCGACAACAACATTTGTTGTATTCAGATTCACGCCGTCTATACCAGAAATATAAGCTGCTTGTAATTGTTCAGCGCCTGTGCCTGTGCCTGAACCAATATGGAGAGTATTATTTTCTCCATTGAACCCAGGAGAGTTAATCAAAATATTGGAAGATTCCGCATTAGTATATGCTGTCCCAACGCCTCCTCCAATACCTACGTTATAAGCTCCTGATTGAATCCCATCTAAGGAAAAACTTCCAACGGCAGTGTTATAATTTCCAACTGTAAGATTAGTTAGAGATTGATATCCAGATCCTAGGTTATAACTTCCAACAATAGACAGATTGCCTGAATCAAGTCCGATGATGGTATTTTGATGATTGTCAGAAACATTCAATGTAGAAACAGTACCAGAATTAACAAATGAAACAGTCGATCCACAATTTAATGCAGCTTGATCAGCGTAAATGGTTACATCCGGTCCGGCTATACTACCTATATCTCCGATAATTGTAGAACCTACACTTGAACCATTAATAGTTAAAGTATACGTGCCGGCATTCCCAGATGTTGCAATTCCACCAGCTCCTAAGATATAAATATCACCTGTCGATGGATCAGCAGGCACAACGACTGCATTATCTCCTACAACCGCTAATACTGGCTGAGTTGAAGGATTTACATTTTCCTCATATACGCCGGACTGTGACATCTATACTCCTTAACCTGAATACCAGTAAGAAAGAACCACGATCCCTTTTGTTGGGGCTGTGAGATATGGGTTAACCCATAGACCATATCCAGCTGGTATTTCAGCAGTATTTGGAGTTCCTTTATTAGTTCCACAATCCAAAAGAACAAATCCTCCAGGAGGAAGTATGAAGTTTTCATAATTTCCATCTTGCGAACAAAATAAAAAAACATCCGTAAAATTCTGTGCTAGATAAATCCTTGCTGGATAATTTAAGGTCCCAACTAGCGTAAGTCCGGTTAAGGGGACATCTATTCCATCTAACACGGATATTACATCTGGGACGAGCCTCACGCTTTCCATAAAATCCTTTTAGCTAATCTGACTCGACTATATCCAATCAAAAAATTTCTAGCTATCAAATTAAAATTTCAATTTACGATCATGTAAGCGA